>NZ_LATL02000034.1 GCF_000972705.2 Limnoraphis robusta CS-951
TACCCTGCCAGTAGAGTTATTATAGCATTAGAAAGAGCCTTATATCCCCATACCTGAAGGTAGGGGCGTGTGCGGCAATTTTTGGTAATGGTATCAACAAATTTTGATGAAAGCAACGTCTACTGAATCATCAACTTTACTTGCTGCTGGATTCCACGCCCTATCTGACCCCCTGCGGATGGAGATTATAGCCCAGTTGCGAGAGGCGGAGTTGTGCGTTTGTGAACTCTGTGAACAGCTTGACCTGGCTCAGTCTAAACTCTCGTTTCACCTGAAAATCCTCAAAAATGCAGGTTTAATCCAATCTCGCGCAGAAGGACGATGGATTTATTATCGCCTCAACCTCGCCCAGTTCATCGCCCTAGAGGAGTACCTGTCGGAATTTCGCCGCTTCAGCCCCATTTGGCCGAGTCGTAAATGCGATTAACCAGGACTCATCAAAATTTTTACTTCTAAACTATCCTTGTGGAGAAAATCTTTATGTAACTTTACTTGACTCATCAAAATTTTTTGATATAGTAACAGTATACCTTCAACTCCGCAAAGGAGGAGAAAGCGATGAGTACAACCTCTAAAAACAGGCTAAACACCTTTAAAACAGCCAGTTTAGCCTTGAGTGCAACTATCCTCTTGTCTGCTTGTGGTTCGAGTCAGTCCCAGCAAAACCAACCCATAAAAATTGATGGTTCCAGTACGGTTTATCCGATTACGGAAAAAATTGTCCAACAATTTAACGCCGAGAATGCAAAAGATGTTGATGTAACCGCAAACTTTTCGGGAACCGGAGGCGGTTTTAAAAAATTCTGTGCCGGGGAAACCGATATCAGCAATGCTTCTCGCCCCATTCTCAAAAACGAGATGGAAACCTGCAAACAAAACAAAATTTCTTATATTGAACTTCCAGTGGCGTTTGATGCGCTAACCGTTGTGGTTCATCCCCAAAATACTTGGGCTTCTGACATAACTGTTGAGGAGTTAAAGAGAATTTGGGAACCAGGGGCGCAAGGAAAAATTACGAAATGGAATCAAGTTCGTTCGTCTTGGCCAGATAGACCTTTAGTGTTGTTTGGGCCGGGAACAGATTCAGGAACTTTTGATTATTTTACAGAAGCAATTGTCGGTCAATCTGGCGCTTCTCGGACTGATTATACGGCTAGTGAAGATGATGATATTTTAGTGCAGGGAGTCGCTGCAAATCCCAACGCTTTAGGTTATTTTGGCTATGCCTACTATGATGCAAATAAAGACAAATTAAAGCCGTTAGGAATTGATAATGGTAGGGGTTCTGCGGTGACTCCCTCTCTCGAAGCGGTGCAAGGAAATAACTATAGACCTTTGGCGCGGCCGTTGTTTATTTATGTTAACGCAGTCTCCGCTCAAAATAACCCCTTGATGAATGAATTTATCGATTTTTATTTGCGAAAAGCACCGAATGTTGTCAGTTCAGTGGGTTATATTCCCTTCGAGGAAGATGACTACGCCAAANGGGTTCTGCGGTGACTCCCTCTCTCGAAGCGGTGCAAGGAAATAACTATAGACCTTTGGCGCGGCCGTTGTTTATTTATGTTAACGCAGTCTCCGCTCAAAATAACCCCTTGATGAATGAATTTATCGATTTTTATTTGCGAAAAGCACCGAATGTTGTCAGTTCAGTGGGTTATATTCCCTTCGAGGAAGATGACTACGCCAAACTTTATCGCAACTACCACAAAACCAAAGTTGGCACGGTGTTTAGCGGTGAATCTGAACTGACAATGACCATTGATGAAGTGCTAACAAAGTTCACTGAATATTAGTCGGTTGTAGCGTATTTTTTAGGAATTTAAATGAGTGTTAATTCACCTCAAGTTAATGAGTCTGCCGTACAGGCAGGCGGTCAACTCAGCGTTTTTGAAAAATATCTCACCGTTTGGGTATTTTTGTGTATTATTGCTGGGATTGTCTTAGGAAGATTGTTTCCCGGTGTGGCAGTTACACTTGATTCCATGAGCGTTTATCAGGTGTCAATTCCCATCGCAATCTGCCTGTTTTTTATGATGTATCCCATCATGGTGAAAATTGATTTCACCCAGGCTCGTCAAGCCGTACAAGCACCCAAACCTGTTATCCTAACGTTGGTTGTTAACTGGCTGATTAAACCCTTTACAATGGTCGCCTTTTCTCAGTTTTTTTTGGGGTGGTTATTTCGTCCCTTGCTGACTGCGACGGAGGTCTTAAGAGGAACAGAAGTTCAACTGGCTGATTCTTATATTGCGGGTACAATTTTACTCGGAATTGCTCCTTGTACGGCGATGGTTTTGATGTGGGGATATCTCTCCTACAGTAACCAAGGACATACGTTAGTGATGGTGGCGATTAACTCCTTAGCAATGTTGTTTTTATATGCTCCTTTAGGGCGTTGGTTGCTCTCAGCAAATGATTTAACGGTGCCTTGGGAAACGATTGTTTTATCGGTATTAATCTATGTGGGATTACCGTTAGCAGCCGGGATGTATAGTCGCTATTGGATTTTCAAACATAAAGGCAAAGCTTGGTTTGAACGCAGGTTCTTGAAGTATTTAAGTCCCGTTGCGACGTCCGCTTTATTGATTACCTTGGTGTTACTGTTTGCTTTCAAGGGAGAATTGATTGTTGAAAATCCCCTGCATATTGTGTTGATTGCAATTCCTTTGTTTCTTCAAACCAACTTCATCTTTTTGATTTCTTATGTTGCTGGATTAAAGATGAATTTGTACTATGAAGATGCTGCACCTGCTGCTTTAATTGGGGCAAGTAATCATTTTGAAGTAGCAATTGCGACAGCAGTGACATTATTTGGTTTAAATTCAGGAGCCGCATTAGCAACCGTTGTCGGGGTTTTAATAGAAGTTCCGGTGATGTTAATGTTGGTAGAAGTTTGTAAACGAACGGCTTCTTGGTTTCCCCGTGAACCCGAAAAAGCAACCTTACTTGATCCCCGTTGTTTGAAGTGTTAACAATAAANCGCATTAGCAACCGTTGTCGGGGTTTTAATAGAAGTTCCGGTGATGTTAATGTTGGTAGAAGTTTGTAAACGAACGGCTTCTTGGTTTCCCCGTGAACCCGAAAAAGCAACCTTACTTGATCCCCGTTGTTTGAAGTGTTAACAATAAAGTAGTCAGGAGTCAGGAGACAGAATTCAGAATTTAATTCTGTGCGACTGGCGGACTCGTCTTGGGGTTTAAATCGACCTTCAATTGATCAGATTACTGACTCCTGAATTCTGACTTCTGAATTCTTCTTTAAATTAGAGGTGAATTATGTCTGTCTTTCAAACTCATGTCGCATTAATTGTCACTAACTTAGAACAGTCAGTTAGCTTTTATCAGACTTTATTTGGAGTTGAACCTGTCAAATATAAGGCTGATTATGCTAAGTTTGATGTGACCAATCCTCCGCTCAATCTAACGCTGAATTTAGCCGAAGAAATTCAACCGGGTGGAACGTTATCTCACTTAGGAATTCAAGTTGACAGTTCAGAAACCGTACAAGCGGCGATTCAACGATTTCAACAGGCAAAACTGGCAACGTTTGAAGAACACAATACCGACTGTTGTTATGCCATTCAAGATAAAGTTTGGGTGACTGACCCTGATGGAAATCGTTGGGAAATCTTTGTGGTTAAACTTGCAGATACCACCCCAGAAGAGAATTTATTCACGACCCGCTCAGAAGCTGCTGAAACGGTTAAATCTTCTTGCTGTAAATAGTCATCAATCCTCACGTTAACACCGATGGAAAAATTCGATCATCCCCCCAGAATTCTCTTTTTGTATGGTTCCTTGCGAGAACGCTCTTATAGTCGTTTTTTAGCAGAAGAAGCCGCGAAAATTATTACAGAAATGGGAGCAGAAGTTAAGTTTTTTCACCCCCATGACTTACCACTGCGGGGGAGGGTTGAAGAATCTCATCCTCTCGTTCAAGAACTTCGAGAACTGAGTCAATGGTCTGAAGGTCAAGTCTGGTCATCTCCCGAAATGCACGGTAATATTACTGGGATTCTCAAGAATCAAATTGACTGGATTCCATTAGAAATTGGTGCCGTTCGACCCACTCAAGGAAAAACATTAGCTGTGATGCAAGTGAGTGGAGGTTCCCAATCTTTTAACGCTGTAAATACCATGCGAATTTTGGGTCGATGGATGCGAATGTTTACCATTCCTAATCAATCTTCTGTGGCGAAAGCCTATCAAGAATTTAACGAAGATGGAACGATGAAAGATTCACCCTATCGCGATCGCGTTGTTGATGTCATGGAGGAACTTTATAAGTTCACGTTACTGTTGCGAGATCAGGTTGATTATCTGACTGATCGTTACAGCGAACGCAAAGAAAAATCGAACTAATTCTCACAAGATGGAACAGCAACTTAATCAGCCAATTACCGAAAATTTGTGGTGGGTAATTCCCGGAAAACTCGCTGGAGTTCGGAAACCAACCGCAGAGGAGTTATCAGAACTTCAAGCCGCAGGAATTAACGCTATTATTTCGGTGATGGATGACCCATCAAACCTAGACCTGTATCAACAGGCAAATATCCCTTATTTGTGGGTTCCTGTGACTGGAGGAACCGCTCCAACTGAGGAACAAATTAAAGAATTACAGGCGTTTATTAACAGTCAAAATTCTTTGGGGAATGCTGTTGCAGTTCATTGTACCAGTGGTAGACGCCGAACGGGTACTGTTTTAGCTGCTTATTTAATTGGTTCTGGTTCATCTTCTAATGATGCAATTAAAACAATTTTGCAGGCAAACCCAGAAGTTGAATTACGAGAAGCTCAAATTGATTTTCTGCAAAAACTAGCACAATAATTCGGTCAATTTTAGACAAAATAGGGAGTAATTCTGATGAAGCGAGTCATGTTTGTTTGCAAGAAAAATTCTTCTCGTTCTCAAATGGCGGAAGGATTTGCTAAAAAATTAGGTGAGGGAAAAATTGCTGTAACCAGTTCAGGTTTAGAAGCCAGCGAAGTAAATCCTCATGCAATTAAGGCAATGTCAGAAGTAGGAATTGATATTAGCGATCAAACTTCTAACGCCTTAAGTGAATTTAACTCGGAAGATTATGATGCGGTGATTTCTTTGTGTGGTTGTGGGGTGAATTTACCGCCTGAATGGGTAACAAGAGAAGTGTTTGAAGATTGGCAACTTGATGACCCTGCCGAACAACCGGAAATCTTTCCCCGTGTACGAGAAGAAGTCAAGGAAAGAGTTGAAAAATTAATTGAAAAATTGAGTTGATTTTGCCTGTATTTGTGACAGTGTAGGTTGGGTTGCGAAACCCAACTTATTTAAGTCTTCAATGAATTGAACTTCTCGGAAAATACATCGTCTAAAAATAGAGATCATCATCTAAACTTTATCCAGAACAATAATCTGTTATTGCAGAGTTGATAGAGTGCAAATCAAAAATGGGGATCAGAAACGCAAGCCAACCCGATCCCCTGGAACTATGCGTATGAAGCTAAACTTACTTTATCTTTTTTTATCTCGCTAAAGTTCTGTCTTAGGGAGGTTTTATTAGAATTAGATTTATTCTATCTGTTCTTTTCCCTCAATAACAATCTCTTTGAAATCCTTAGAGGGGAGGGGTTTGAGCAAATTATAGCAGGTCGCGCTGGCTTGTTTACAAGGGTCAAGCCTTGAATGTTACCACCAAGACACAAAGACACAAAGAAGTTGTAAACATTANGCTTGTTTACAAGGGTCAAGCCTTGAATGTTACCACCAAGACACAAAGACACAAAGAAGTTGTAAACATTAACCTGCTCATTGCTATAAATCACTTGATGTTTTCAGCATCATACTTTTTCAAACAAAATCATACAAACTCAAGAAAGTTCACGGTAATTTTCCCAACCCATGACTGAGAAGATGGATATGAGCTAATCAGGGTTTCATCCAGACAGATAACTGACTTCAGAATTCAGTTTGATAAATCTAGAACAGAACAATACTTATACAGGTAATTGCTTCTGTCTAATGCCGATTTAAAATCAAGTAATCAACCCAACTCCTAAAGTTGATTTGGATGAAACGTCATTGAATCAGGATGAGCTAGAGTTATATGATAAGTACCCAGGAGTTGGGGTACTTTTTTGTTGATGTTATCGGGGTTTTGTATTAAACACTTGCCACATGATAAAAACGGTAATCCCCAGATATCCAAACACGAAGACCCAATCCAAAATTCCGCTCTCCGATAAATAGCCTAGATTTTGCATAGGGAGACAAATTTTAGTAAACGTTAGAGCCAAGCTTTTAGTATTCTACAATCATTAGGAACATTCAGAATAAAACTTTTGCAATTTATAGATCTTTATGTTAATTTGAACAGATATAAAAGCAAATTTAGAGATCGGGGAGAAAGAAAGATGACTGCGATCGCCAATCAAAACACCTGGACAATTCCAGGCCCCAGTTCCTTACCCTTACTCGGGCGTACAATTAATACGATCAGCTTCGCCAAAGACTCAATTGCCTACAGTAATGAACTGTTCAAAACCTATGGTAAAGTTGCTTCTTTAGTGGCGGGAGGGGGAACAAATCTTTATTCTCCTGCTTCTGACTGTCCGGGTAGTGTTATTGCTTACGGGCCGGAAATTGTTCGTCAAGTTGCCACTGAAAGTCATATTTATCATAAAGCACCTTTATCGGGAACACTTTATCGTTACAAAGATGTTTCAGAACGAACTAAACCCTTAAAAAATTATGGTGTTGGACTATTTGGAGTCAATGACGAGACTCACTTGCAGCAACGAAAATTAATGATGCCAGCTTTTCATCATCAACAACTTCGTTCTTATCGAAATGATATGGTTGACATCACGCAGTCGGAACTCGAACAAATCAAGGTGAATGAGCCTTGTGAAATTAACCAATTGATGAAAATCTTAACGTTAAGAATTGCCACTAAAAGTTTATTTGGCGAAGATGTTACCGAAAAAGATCGCAGTGCAGGAAGTTTACTGCAAGAGATTATTAATTTTCAAATCAACCCTCTAACAAAACTTTTACCCCTGGATTTACCCGGCTTGAGTTTTCATCGCTATCTCAATTACTTGAGCCTATTTGAAACGCAAATGAAAGGGATTATAGCTGAAAAAAAAGCCAAAGCAACTCCCGACCCAGATGTACTTTCAATGTTAATCAAAGCCCGTTATGAAGATACGGGTCATCCTTTAACAGAAGATGAATTAATCGCTCATACCGGAGTTATTTTTCTCGCCGGACACGAAACCACAGCCAACGCTCTAACTTGGACTTTATTATTGCTTTCCCAACATCCTCAAGTCTGTGCAGATCTTCTGGATGAACTCGAAAATACCCTGCATGGCAACTCCCCAACAGTCGAACAATTACAGCAATTACCTTTATTAGAAAGAGTAATTAAGGAAAGTTTGCGAGTAATCACTTCTGTTCCCTGGAATGGACGGGTGACTTCCCAGACCACGGAATTAGGAGGTTATATCCTCCCCAAAGGAACCGAGGTTTTTGTCAGTATTTATCACACCCATCATATGCCCGAAATTTATCCCGCTCCGGAAGCTTTTAATCCCCAACGGTGGGAGAATCTTAATCCTTCCATCTATGAATATAATCCGTTTAGTGCAGGCCCCCGTTTATGTTTGGGTGCGGCTTTTGCGATGATGGAAATTAAAATCGTTTTGGCGATGTTATTGCAACGTTTCCGATGGGAATATCTTCCAGTGCAAAAAATAGATCGCGGCGGTTTTATTTCCATTAAACCCAAATTTGGAATGCAAATGAAAGTCTGTCCACAAGATCGGGAATTTATGCGGGGAGTTGGCAGTGTAGAAGGGAACGTTAGAGAAATGGTGAAGTTACCTTCATAGAATCTTTTCAAGAATAAATTTTACATTTATAGATCGAGTGTTGCTCTGAAAATCCCTAATTTCAACTGTTTAACTTTTGGTCTTTTCTGGGCTTCACTCCATCTATTTTTATACAAAAATTCCTTGATAACAAACGGTTTTTTCTCGTAAATTAAACTCGGATCGCGTGTTCATCGGGAACAATTCGAGAGCCATATTTTCTCGCATAAACTTGAGTAAATTCTGCGCCAAAAAATAGAATTTGAGCGGAGTAGTAAACCCAGGCCAAAATAATCACCAGAGAACCCGCAGCGCCATAGGTTGAACCAAAGCTGCCCCGTCCGAGATAGAGTCCGAGGGCAAATTTCCCAATCGTAAATAAGAAAGCCGTAATCAGCGAACCAATCCAAACGTCACTCCACTGAATTTTAGCATCGGGTAAGAACTTAAACATTAAGGCAAATAACAAAGTAATCACCCCAAAAGAAACCACAAAGTTGAGAATTTGCCACAAGAAATCTGCACCGGGAATTAGACCACTAAAATAATTACTCATCGCTGAAATAGCAGCACTGAGAATTAGAGAAACTAATAGTAAAAATCCAATTCCGAGAACCGCAGAAAATGATAAAATGCGCTTTCTAATCAATCCGGCAATACCGTTTTTAGGCTGGGCTTTCACATTCCAGATGGCATTGAGAGATTCCTGCAAATGAAGAAATACTCCAGACGCACCCATCAACAGAAAAATAATGCTAAAAATTGAAGCAATACTACTAATTTGAGGTTGATCTGCATTTTGAATTGCTTCTTCTATAACCGTTGCACCCTGTTTTCCGACTAACCCTTGAATTTGACCAACAATTTCACCCCGAGCCGCTTCTTCTCCAAAAATAGCTCCGGCGATCGCAATCACAATAATTAATAACGGTGCCAATGAAAAAACAGTGTAATAAGCCAAAGCAGCCGCCAAACTAGAAGACTTATCCTCTTGCCATTCTTTAAATGTTTCTTTTAGTAGCCGAAAAATTTTCTTAAATCCCATAAAATTACTCCAAATAACTAATAAAAAATCTGGCTAAATTAAGCCCCAAATTTTCGCAATCGTTGAGCATGAGCCAATGCCAATCCGATTAAATGAACACCGGGTCTTGTTCCCAACGCACCGTGCAAACAAGCATATTCATCAAACGTCGCCACATCATCAATTCTTGCTGTTTTTGCTCGCATCATTACGGGAACCGGATGCCAACTATGACGGCCCAGAATTGCAGGTGTAGAATGATCCGCACTGACGACTAATACATCGGGATTTAATTGAGTAACAATCGGCATCAATTGATCGACTTCTTCAATCACCTGAACTTTAGCATCAAAGTCTTCATCTTCGCCGCGACTATCAGAATGTTTAACATGAAGAAAATAGAAATTATAATCATCACCGTAGCAAGATTCTAACACTTGAAAGCGTTGTTTCATGCCACCCGGACGCGGTAAAACGTCCATTCCCACCAAACGACTCACCCCTCGATACATGGGATAATCAGCGATACAAACCCCATTTAACCCAAAACGATCGCTTAAAGACGGAAAAGGAACATAACGATCAAATCCTCGCATTAAAATGCTATTCGCAGGTTGTTCATCCGCGAGAACTTGATTAACTTGGGCGATAAAAGACCTCACTAACTCGGCTGTTACTTCCGATTCTTCTGACGACGGCTTCGGATCTTTTGGCGGAATTCCCGTCACTTGGGGGTCGGTATCTTCTAACTGACCATCTAATTCTTTTCCTCGCAATACAAACACCGCTCGATGCTGACTAACCGTTTCAAAAAAATATTCACCCTCAAAATCTAGGGTAACTTTTTCGTTAATTTTTTTACATAAACGACGGTTCAAATCAGTGTCAATGCGACCTGCACGACGGTCTGAAACCTTTCCTTGTTCATCAACAGTTGCGAAGTTAACCCGTGCGGCAACATCTCCCGGTTGTAGGTCAAATTCAATCCCCAAAGCCGATAAAATTCCCCGACCCACATCATAAATCAGAGGGTCGTAACCAAACAAACTTAAATGACCCGGGCCGCTTCCGGGTGTAATTCCCGGGCCGACAATTTCTAACAATCCACAACTCGACTGTTGAGCAATTTGATCGAGGTTGGGAGTGTGAGCAATTTGCAGTTCAGTGCCGCCTTTTTCGGGGTGAGGAAGCCCTCCAACCCCATCGATAATAATGTATATAATTTTGCCGCCTCGTTCCCAGGCGAGTTCTTCCCAAACGGTTGTAATATCCATGATGATCGTTCCCTCTACTGTCTGATTAATCCATCTAATTTCAGATGATTTAACTGAGGCAATGCTCGCCTTACCCTTGGATTTTGGGTTAAACTTTCCGATTTTACACCAATATCTTTAAGATATATAAATATAGATCAAATTTCCTCTAACCTAAGACGGATTAATCACTGCAATCGGACAGAAATTACCATCAGGAGGTGCAGTCAGTGACCCGTGACCAGTTAACAATTACCCCTGTTTGCCGTTAATTTGCCAAAAATTTAGTGGGGAAATTCTAAACTTGTACACTATTGCTCGGAGTAACGTTGACTGTTTTGCAAACTTCAGCCTGAGATTGTCAAATCTCAAGAGTTGTTTTGATCAAGATGAATAATGTTTTGAATTTTCATGATTTTTAGAATGATTTAATCTGATTTGGGTCAGTCTGGTATTTTCCTCTGCTAAAATAACAAACTTTGAGACTCTGGGCATTTTTGGGGACGGTTCTCAATGGAGTTGAAGGACTCTGTTTTTGATGACAATGCCCTTTAACGCTAAACTTATGACCTATGGGAGATAAAACTTAGAGGGGATTCTAACTATATTATAAGTGGGGCAAATTTTTAAAATATAGTTTTTTAAAACCTACATTTCCAACTAAAATGGCGTTCAATCCAAAAACAAAACAGGAGGTTATAACAAGTGATAGTACCGAGTTATCTAAAACAAGTTCAGATGGGATCACCCGGAGGAGGAAGAAGCAAAGAGAAGCCAAAAGATGTTAAACTCTCTGAAGAACAAATCGCTCAAATCACACAAGACAAGGAAATTAAGGCAGCTCTAGGCCGTCCAATTAAGCGCATCATTCGAGATGAACAAGGTCAAATTATTCTCGATATTGGTGATTTGATTACTCATAAAGCCGTCTTCAGAGCAAGACAGGCAGGTGTATTAGATCTGTTGTTGAGTTCAGTTTATCGCCGACAATCTCAACCCTCGTTAAAATCCTAGAAGCTGAAAGATGCAGTGAATAGCCTCATTTCTTGCTGAATATAAACAGGATTTTGAGAAAAGTTTCATCAGCTTTAGAGTTGGACTTGGTTTAAAATTGAGGCTAAATCATGTCAGCTTTATCAAACGTTTTAAAAACCCAATAGCAAAATTTAAAGATGAATAGTTCGTCCGTTTCTACCACATTAAAGAAGAAAGCATTGAACCTACGTTTGACTGGATGGAGTTGCTTCTGGCTACAACTCGTGGGAGTTTTGGTTTCGGGAATTTCTTTGTTATTTGTAATTACAGGTCGTCAGGTTTCCGCACAAACGAATCCAGCAATGGGAGGGGGAATATTTTTTGCAGTCTGTGGAATTTTAGCGGCCGGAGCGAGTATTGTTTTGTCATTTTGGTATACGCGAGTTGGTCAACGTTTGCGAAAAGCTGACTCCACTAAACCCCCTCCTAAATCCGATTTAATTCGACTGATAAATCTCGGATTAATCATCGGTTTAGGGGGAATTTTTGTGACTTTAATCGGTTCCGCTTTAACAGCCGCCGTGTTAGTTGCTAAAACTATTTCCCAACCTCCAGGAACGACGCTAACCGATGCCAGCGAAGCGGTGCGAGCGCTGGATGTTTTGATTCTCGTTGCTAATTTGAATGGTGTTGCGGCTCACTTTATTGGGACTGTGACCTCAATCTGGTTGAAGTATCGAGTCTAAGAACTGAGTACGGGGTTAGTCGCCGGATTTGTGATTCATTAATCCTTTGAACAGTAGAAATTAAAACTAACCCTATACTGTATACAATTTAGGTTAAATTTAAGTTAAATTTTGGTTATTGAAACATTAAATTTTTAGGAAAAATCTCTATTTTTATAAAATTCAGTCTTCAGTTATAAAAAGAAAATAAGTTTTTTTTAATAAATCTATCCCATGAGGGACAGAGAATCAGGTTAGTCTGATTTAACTTTAAGGCATTCACAGGGATTTAAAGCAGAATCAATCCATATTCTTCGGCACTTGTAATAGAGATTCCGAGCAATTTTGATAGATTTCTTCTCTGTGAAATTGTTCAAGTTAAATTATTGTTTGAGTATGACTTCTAATGCTCAGAGTTCTCAAGCCGATGAAGATAATCGTTCATCGCGGGAACAGATAACCGATCAAACCTTTTTTTGGCTCAACCGGATTCTAGCATTTAGCGTAGCAGCCGTTTTAATTTGGCTGGCAATTCAAGTTACGCTTGCGGGTGTACCTGCAATTAAAGAATTTGGAGCCAGCTTTATATATACAAGCGCCTGGAACCCTCCCGAAAGTAACTATGGGATACTCCCCATGATTTATGGAACGATTGTTAGTTCCTTAATTGCCCTGTTAATTGCGGTTCCCATTGCCATTGCCAGCGCCCTAGTTTTGAGCGAAAACTTTCTGCCCGTTTCCGTTCGGACTGTGCTGACTTTTCTGGTGGAATTATTAGCCGCAATACCCAGTGTTGTTTATGGATTATGGGGAATTTATGTCCTGATTCCGTTTTTGCTAATAATTGGTGGATGGCTACACAAATATCTGGGCTGGATTCCCCTATTTGGTACCGAACCCATTGGGCCTGGAATGTTGCCCGCCGGAGTGATTTTATCCATTATGATTTTGCCGATTATTACGGCTATTTCTCGGGNCCGCAATACCCAGTGTTGTTTATGGATTATGGGGAATTTATGTCCTGATTCCGTTTTTGCTAATAATTGGTGGATGGCTACACAAATATCTGGGCTGGATTCCCCTATTTGGTACCGAACCCATTGGGCCTGGAATGTTGCCCGCCGGAGTGATTTTATCCATTATGATTTTGCCGATTATTACGGCTATTTCTCGGGATTCTCTCGCTTCTTTACCCCCCGAGTTAAGAAGTGCCTCTTATGGAGTGGGTTCGACTCGATGGCAAACTATTTTTAGCGTTTTAATTCCGGCTGCATTTTCGGGAATTGTCGGCGGCATTATGTTGGGATTGGGTCGGGCTTTGGGAGAAACAATGGCCGTGACAATGGTGATTGGAAATAGTAATGAATTGAATGTTTCTCTCTTTGCGCCTGGGAATACAATTGCCTCTCTAATTGCCAATCAGTTTCCCGAAGCCAGCGGCTTACAAAAATCTTCTTTAATGTATGCCGGAGCCGTTCTCTTTGTGATTACGCTAATCGTTAATATTTTGGCGGAATGGATTGTCCGTCAGGTCAAGAAGTTTTAGGGAGAATTATTAATGACTTCAGGAGCAACAACACGGGAAGATGGTTTTCCGAATCAGAGTATCGAAGGATCTGATTCGAGCAATCTGATTGAAAAGCTTTTAACAGGATTGGCTTTTTTCCTGTTGGGTTTGGCTATTTTGCCTTTAGGCTTAGTCATTTCTTATGTGATTGTTAAAGGATTGGGTCGATTTAATCTGGCTCTGTTTACCGAAAATATTCCCACCGCAGGGCAAGAAGGGGGGGGAATTGCTGCGGCGATCGCCGGAACATTCCTCATTGTTGGCATTGCCGCAGCGATTAGTATTCCCATTGGCATTGGAGCGGGTATTTATCTTTCCGAATTCAGCAATAAAGGAATTGTCAAATGGATTCGCTTTGCCACCAACATTTTGAGCGGTGTTCCTTCAATTATTGTCGGAATTTTTGCTTATACTGTCGTGGTTTTAACGATGGATAAATTCTCGACTTTAGCAGGAGGATTTGCCATCGCCATTCTCATGCTTCCGATCATTGTCAGAACCACAGATGAAGCATTACAACTGGTACCAAAAGATGTTCGTTGGGCTTCTGTTGGTGTGGGAGCATCAAGTTTTCATACCGTTTTGCAGATTGTTGTTCCGGCTGCGATTCCGGCAATTGTAACGGGAATTACTCTGGCTGTAGCTCGGGCGGCTGGGGAAACGGCACCTTTGCTGTTCACAATTATATTTTCTCAAAGTTGGCCGGATGGAATCATCGATCAAACGGTTCCCGCATTGTCAGTTTTGATCTACAACTTTGCAACGACTCCCTATCAAAATCAACAAGAACTCGCCTGGGCTGCTTCATTGATTTTGGTTTTGTTAGTTCTGATTGCCAGCGCTCTGGCTCGCTATTTTGGTCAGAAAGGAACCTATTAAGTTTTCAACTCATTTTCGCTTAAAACTAGGAGGTAAATTATGGATGATCGTCATATTGAAATTCAAGATAACACCGGAAAAAACACAAAACCTCAGCAAAAACCTTCTGTTGAAGTTGTACAGAAAAGCTCGCCAAGTCTAAGCCCTCAATCTTCTTCAGAAAATCGCGACTCCCGCTCAAGTAGAGAGCGAAACAATTCTCAGAGGAATAGAGAAAGTAACAACAGCTCCAACAAAAGCAGTAATAGCTCTAATCAAAGCATAAAGTCATTCAACGATAGTGTTTTTAGAACCGAACAGTTAAGCGTTTACTACGGTGATACCTTAGCCTTAAGTAAGGTAAACATGGAAATTGCCCCCAAACAAGTAACCGCTTTGATTGGGCCGTCGGGTTGCGGGAAAAGTACATTAATTCGCTGTTTTAATCGTCTCAATGATCTGATTGATAGCTTTCATCTTGAGGGGAAAGTTTTCTTCCGAGATAAAAATCTTTATTCTCAAAAAGTAGATGCGGTCAAGGTTCGTCGAAAAATTGGCATGGTTTTTCAAAAGCCTAATCCTTTTCCGAAATCAATTTATGAGAATATTGCCTATGGAGCAAGGATTAATAAGTATTCGGGAGATATGGATGAATTGGTGGAAAATTCTCTCAAAAAAGCGGCTTTATGGGGTGAGGTGAAAGATCAGCTCAAAGAAAATGCTTTATCCCTCTCTGGAGGTCAAAAACAACGCCTCTGTATTGCTCGGGCTGTGGCGTTGAAACCGGAAGTTATTCTAATGGATGAACCCTGTTCCTCTCTTGACCCCGTTTCTACTCAAAAGGTTGAAGAATTAATTCACGATCTCAAAGAAAGTTATACGGTAATTATCGTAACTCACAATATGCAACAGGCGACAAGGGTTGCTGATTTTACGGCTTTCTTTAACGCAGAAGAAGGAGACTCAGGCAATCGATTTGGGTATCTCGTTGAGTATGATAACACAGAGAAAATCTTTCAAGATCCCCAAGAGGAAGCAACCCAACAATATGTAAGTGGTCGCTTTGGATAAATCCCATTTTCTTGAAGTACAACTTTTGTGTTTTTCGGGGCGTAAGGTTGGCGCCCCTAAGTTAGATTTTATCAAGTTAAATGATTTATTTCATTAGCAAGAGGTCAACTTGTTAAAATGAGCGTTAATGTAGAGATAAATCTGATTATATCTGTAAGACAAAAGGAGAACTTAAACATGATTATGAATAATCAACAACCATCAGATCGCGATCGCGCAATAGATTCTGATGTAGATCCCGGTGTTGACCCTGCTGTTGAACTTGAAGAGTATTTTAAATCAGAAGATCCCAATGAGTTACAACCCAACTCAGAAAAACGGACTACAGACCTGGGAAACCGTCAAATTTTAATCGCTCACGAACCTGGTGGAGCTGTTGATGCAGATTTTTCCTAGTTTTATTCAATAGAATAGCCTGCAAAAACCCGATCTCTTGGAGAAATCGGGTTTTTATATTCTAAAAAAAAAAGAGGTTCATCTGAACCTCATAGTAACTAGAAACTAAACCTCAACAAATTTAGATTTTATTAGTCAATTGCTTTCTTTGCTTTATCTTTGGCATTTTCAACAGTGTGTTGAGCTTGAGCTTGTCCTTGCTTCATTTTACCTTCAGCTTGATCCTCGGGATCACCTGTGACTTTACCCATAGCTTCTTGAGCTTTCCCTTCGATATTTTTACCTGTTGCTTTTGCTTTATCTTCAGTAGACATGATTAAATATCTCCTATTCTTGAACAATTTTTAGAGAGTTTTTAATCTCTATATTTA
>NZ_LATL02000035.1 GCF_000972705.2 Limnoraphis robusta CS-951
ATCACTCATTCGGACACCCGCCCCTACATGACTTCTGCTATATAACCCATCACTTCACGCTTAAAATATCCGGTTTAAGTCTAATATAAAACCCGGTAAAACATCCTCACCGGATAGATGAGTTGGATTAACTAATACTTCGATATCCCGATCTTTTCGATAAATTTCTACCTGTTGATTTTGCGGATCAATTAACCATCCGAGTCTGGCTCCATTATCCATATATTCTTGCATTTTAGCTTGAAGTTTAGACAAACGATCCGATTCTGAACGCAATTCTACGACAAAATCAGGACAGAGGGGAACAAAACCTTTTCGTTGTTTTTCGGTTAATATCTCCCAACGGTTTCGACTCACCCAAGACACATCAGGAGAACGATTGGCGCCGTTAGGAAGTCTAAATCCTGTAGAAGAATCAAAGCCTTCTCCTAATTCTAAATGTGCTTCAACCCAATTCCCAAATTGCCCAATTATACTAAAATTTCGCTTACCGGATTCGCCACCAGTGGGGGGATTCATAATTAACTCTCCTTCTGATGTGCGTTCTAATCTTAAATCCCGGTTAACCATTGCGATCGCTTCAAACTGTTCTGGGCTAACATGGAGAGCAATTTCACGGGGTATTTCTAAAGAAAGAGTTTCTGATTCATAATAGATTTGCATGATTGATCATCTCTCCCTTTAATTAACGTGATCATTTCCTTGTCCAATATATTTTAACTTCCATAAACAACCGGAGATTAAATTTGTACAAATATGAGCTAAAATGGGTACAAATAAATTACCGGTGGCGATCGCACTATATCCGAGAATCAATCCGACAACCGTCGCCCAAATCACATAGGGCCATTGTTGGGAACCGCTAAAATGCAGCACGCCAAAACAAACACTTGAGATAATTAACCCCAACGGGGTAAAGCCAACTGCCGCTAAAATCACACCCCGAAACAGCAATTCTTCACTCAAACCGGGTAACAATCCGAGCCACAACAAATCCGGCCATAATAATGGAGTCAAGACTAACTTTAAATATAAATCAGCACTGCGACTATAAGCCGGCCAAAGGCGATAAATAACCGAACTGGCAACTGTAATTAAAATCCCAATTGCCAAGCCCAAAGAGATATCAACGGCAGTAAAATGAACAGGCAAAATCGAGACTTGACTCA
The DNA here is from genome assembly GCF_000972705.2 of Limnoraphis robusta CS-951. The sequence goes on from NZ_LATL02000035.1 coordinate 1,170, forward strand.
AATAGAGCCATAATTTAGCAACAATTAAAAGTAAAGTCGCCGTTCCTCCCATCGCCACAAGAACTTGGATGCGCGTTAACGGTTCAAACTCAGGATTTTTAGGACTATGTTCTACCACGATGTTATTAAAAAATGCAAAAAAAACAATCAGTCTATAAAATAGAACTTGAATCAATTTTAGCGATCGCCAACAGATTAGGGCGCAGAGCATTGTGATCAATTCCCGCTCGATCAGCCACCAAAACTCCCAAGGCTTCTAGATAAGAATTCACCGTGATGGCTTTAATTCCTAGAGATTCTGGAGAGACTTGCATTCGAGTTTGATTTTCCTCGACAGCAATCATCAAAGTTCGGCGATCGCTAAAACTTAGAATAGCACTCCCTCCGCAGGCTGTGGCAGGAACAACCACCGCATCGACAGAATTTCCCCAGATGAGATCCCGAGAACCCGCAGTATTGACAGCAGGAGTCACAAACTGAGGTGCGCGACTCAACCCGACTAAAACACAGGGAAGAAACGTATACCCCAATTCTTCGGCAGCAGAACGCGGTGATAAATCGGGATCGAGTGGTAAAGTAGACAAAGCTGGAGCATGAGCGCAAGGAATTTTAAACTGACGGACAATCAGGTGACTAATTACGGCTTCCGCGCCTGCTAACGGATCAACACCCTGTCCATGTCGGTATTGTTCGAGAGTGAGACTCTCTTGATTTTCAGGAAAACGAGTGACAACAGCAATGGCTTCGGCTTTGGCTTTTTCAATCAAAACTTCGGCGCCTCGCAGCAAGCTACCAGGGTTCTTGATCGTCCCCCAGGAGGCTCCAGAAGCCGCCGTTCTCAGCTCAACATCTATTGGAGCATCCGTGACGACATAATCGGTTAAACTTAAACCTAGCGTCGCTCGTGCGGCATCTGCAACTTGGAGATGACGTTGGCGTAAGTCGGGTTCAATGGCTTGATCGAGGAGTAACCCCACCCGGTTCTGATGAACGGGTTGTAGCCCCCAAGAACCTCTGGCAAATTGATCCAGTGCGTAGCCTTCGACATAGAGAACGTTGGGTAGAGGCCAGTAAAGTTGAGCGCCATTGAGAACGTTAGGATGAGTAATCAGGCGATCGCAAATTTGAGACATCGCCCGAGCCACAGGTAAAGCATCTCCCGCATAGCCTCCAATGGCGGCGCCAACTCCGGTTGGTATGATTAAAACGACAGTATATGGACGAAACATGATCATTCCTACTCAGCCGTGATCAATTGTGCCTTAGAATGGAAGTCTGTAAGCCCACACACCTCTATCGATGTTCTCGCTCTAGGGAATCGACTTATGCTGATCTGTCCGCAATGTCAGTTTGAAAATCCCAATCATCATAAATTTTGTCAGAAATGCGGCTATTCTTTAACGCAGAAATCTTGTGGTGAATGTGGTTTGACGGTAGCAATCAATGATCTTGATTGTCCTCATTGTGGAACACGAACTGGGACAGTTTGGTTGGCGATAATTTCCAGTTCTCTAGTGGCGAGTCAGGATGATAGTATTTCTGATATTGCTGAAAACTCTGCATCATCAGAAGAAATTGATAGATTGCGGGGAGCGATTACTCAAATTCCCGAAGAAACTCAAACAGAAATAGATATCATTCCAGGAACAACTCCGGTAGAATTGGAACTTGAACTGACTCCTGATCAGATTTCGGCGGATGATGAAAATCATCAGGAGTCAGTTGATTCGGTGGCTTCGGAGACTTCTGATCAACGAATGTGGGTTTCCGCCGTTTTCGATGCGAGTGAAATTCCCCCGAGTGATGCTCTTCAAAGTTCTACTGGTGATGATTCCTCTGAGTTGGAGTCGGAAAGTTCTGCTGATCTCAGCTTAGAGAAGGGAATGTATTTAGATGAAAATCAGCGATATCAACTGATTGAATCAGCGACGCTACAACCGGGTAAAATGGTTACAGTGCCAGTTCTTGATACTCAGCCTCTTCAGATGTCTCCCCTACAAGCAGCACCTGCTCTGCTATCGTCACCCGAGAAGATGGATGTTTTTGTGATTGCTGCCGCTCAAGCTTATTTTACACTCGCCACTCAGTTTCAAGAACATTTTCCCCTACTGCAAGATGCTTGGAAATCTGATCAATATACGGTGGTTCTCTTGAAAGATTTTTCTCGGTTTCCGACTCTACTCGAGAAATTTAGCGCTCAACAAACTTCACCTCAGAAAATTTTGGATTGGCTAGAACAAATGGCGGNTGATTGCTGCCGCTCAAGCTTATTTTACACTCGCCACTCAGTTTCAAGAACATTTTCCCCTACTGCAAGATGCTTGGAAATCTGATCAATATACGGTGGTTCTCTTGAAAGATTTTTCTCGGTTTCCGACTCTACTCGAGAAATTTAGCGCTCAACAAACTTCACCTCAGAAAATTTTGGATTGGCTAGAACAAATGGCGGATTTATGGGAAATTCTAGAAAATTTTCAGATGCGTCAAAGTTTACTGGAGTTGACGAATTTGCGAGTTTCTCCAAGTTTTCCTCATTCGATTTGCCTACAACAATTATATGCTGAATCTGAAAATTCTACCCTTTCTTTGTTCGATTTAGGTGAGGTTTGGAAAGCGTTAGTTGAAAAATCTCAACGCACTTTGTTTGGTTCTCTGACGCAATTGATGCGGGATTTGTGTGAAGGTAAAATTGAAACGATCGCCCAACTGCAAGATCAGTTAAGAGAGGTTCGCGAAGAATTCTATTCCTCGTCAACTGAACCGGAATCTTTACCCATTTCTAGCCCAACCCGTATTCAGCTAGATCAGGAGGACGATACTGATTTAGGAATTCTTAAAGCGAATTCAGCACCTACTGTTCCCGACATTAACCAATTATTTCACTTACAGGCGGTGGGCGCAACAGATATTGGTCGCAAACGTCAGCGTAATGAAGATTCCTTTGGGGTACAAACGATCATACACGAACAACAAACGCCTCAAGGACGGATTTTAGAAGCGAAGGGATTATATATTCTCTGTGATGGAATGGGAGGACACGCAGGCGGTGAAGTGGCGAGTCAGTTAGCGGTTGACACGCTCAAGCAATATTTTCAATCGCAATGGACGGGAGAACTGCCCAGTCGAGAAATGATTGACGACGCGATTGTACAAGCCAATAGTACCATTTATGAGATGAATCAGCAAGCGGTTCGTTCGGGCATCGGACGCATGGGAACAACCCTTGTGATGGCAATTGTTGTCGATCATCAAGTGGCGATCGCTCATGTCGGGGATAGTCGTCTGTATCGTTTAACTCGTTCACAAGGGATTAAACAGGTTACAGTTGATCACGAAGTCGGACAGCGTGAAATTCTCCGGGGAGTGACTCCTGAAGTGGCTTACACTCGTCCAGATGCTTATCAATTAACCCAAGCTTTAGGTCCACGCGATCACAATTTTGTCAAGCCAGATATTCAGTTTTTGAAGATAGAAGAAGATACTGTTTTGATTTTGGCATCTGATGGTTTAACGGATAATGATTTACTCGAAATTTATCACGGGACTCATATTGATCCGTTGCTTGATCCGCAAATGGATCTCAACGTTGCAGTTNATGCTTATCAATTAACCCAAGCTTTAGGTCCACGCGATCACAATTTTGTCAAGCCAGATATTCAGTTTTTGAAGATAGAAGAAGATACTGTTTTGATTTTGGCATCTGATGGTTTAACGGATAATGATTTACTCGAAATTTATCACGGGACTCATATTGATCCGTTGCTTGATCCGCAAATGGATCTCAACGTTGCAGTTCATCAATTAATCCAGCTTGCTAATGAACACAACGGTCACGATAATATTACCATCATTGTGATTCGGTTGTTAGTTTTAGAAAAGCCCAAGTCAAATGCCGATTAATGTTTACAACTTCTTTGTGTCTTTGTGTCTTGGTGGTAAGATTCAAGGCTTGACCCTTGTAAACAAGCCAGCGCGAAGCGCTATAGATATTTTCCAAAAACCGGGTTTCTCAAAGAAAGCGATTTTTTAGATCTTGACTCCTTCGATATCGGCTTCGGCTGACTCATACAACTGCCGTAATTTTTGTAATTTTTCCGCGTCAGTTTCCCATAAACCCCGACCATTGGCTTCTAACATTCGGCTAACAATATTACGAAAAGCTTCGGGATTTGCTTGTTGTAATTTTTGCGCCATTTGTTCATCAAAAGCATAGGTTTCTGCTGCTTGGTCATAAACCCAATTATCTTTAAAATTCGCAGTTCCCCCCCAACCGATTAAAGCTGTCATGCGTTGAGAGATTTCATAAGCGCCGCCACTGCCTTGATTTGACATGGATTCTGCCCATTTGGGATTTAACAATTTAGTGCGATATTCCATGCGAAGTAGGTCTTCTAAATTGCGGGGTGTGGTATCTTTTGAAAAGCTTTCCACAAAGCTAGCATTCACTTTTTTACCTTGTTGTTTTTCGGCTGCCCGTTTCAAACCGCCCGTATTGGCATAATATTCTTGAATATCCGTTAAACCGTATTCTACAGAATCAATTTCCTGAACAATTCTTTCAGTGGTTTTCAATAATTGCGTCATCACTTCTCGTCTGGCTTGACCCTTATCTTTGCGTCCATAACTAAACACATTTCGTCCTTCCCAAGTTTGGGCGAGTTCATCTCCAGACTCCCAATTTCCATCAACAACTCGGTCATTTACCAACGACCCAAAATCCCCCGCAGGATTAGAAAAAAGACGGGCAGAGGGGTTTTCAACGCCTTGAGATTTTAATTCTAAAGCGTGTTTTCTAATATAGTTTTGTTCGAGAGGTTCATCTGCATCAGCCGCCCGTTGAAATAAATCATCAATTAACTCAATAATATTCACAAAACTATCGCGGAAAATCCCTGAAAGATTTCCTAACACATCAATACGCGGATGGTTAATTGCTGTTAACGGTTTGAGTTCATAACGCACAATTCGACCTGTGCCTTCTTTAAGCGGTTCAGCCCCTACTAATTCTAACAAAATACCAATTGATTCTCCGCGTGTTTTAATGGCATCTAAACCCCACAACATCACGGCAACCGTTTCGGGATATTTGTGATTTTCTTGTAAGTGTTGATTGATAATTTTATTAGCAATTTCTCGACCTCGTTCATAAGNAACAAAATACCAATTGATTCTCCGCGTGTTTTAATGGCATCTAAACCCCACAACATCACGGCAACCGTTTCGGGATATTTGTGATTTTCTTGTAAGTGTTGATTGATAATTTTATTAGCAATTTCTCGACCTCGTTCATAAGCTGCCGGAGAAGGCATTCTGTAAGGGTCTAACGCATGAATATTGCGACCTGTTGGCAATACTCCCGGCCCATCTCTTAACAAATCTCCTCCGGGGGCAGGTGGAACATATTCCCCATTTAAACCCCGCAATAAATTCGTTAATTCATCGGTCGTTTGCAGTAACAAATCTCGAATCATTTGGGCTTTTGGGTCATTGTTATCGATAACTTTTCCCTCAAAATAAGCTTGAAGATAGGAGTCTAACGCTTCTTCTGTAGGGGCTTCTCCTAAGGTATGTAAGCCCGATGAAAACAAACGTTGTTCGACAATTTGTAAGTATTCATAAACGTTGATAAAATAGCGATATAAAGACTCAACACTAAACATTCTGGCTGTTTCAGGGCTAAACTCAATTCCCAATTTTTTAGCATCTTCAAACGGACAATCAACCTCTAAACCTGTATCGACAATTTTTTTAGAAATTGCTTCTTGTAACGCTGAATTTTTCTGCGGGTATTCTCGATATTCAGCAATTAAATCTCGCAGTGAAACCAATTCTTTATACAGCCCAGCCCGACTATAAGGGGGAACATTATGAGAGATTAAAACCCCATAACCCCGACGTTTGGCTAAGATCGATTCTGAGGGATTATTAGCAGCGTAAATATACAGATTTGGCAGATTTCCCAGTAAAATATCTGACCAAGAATAGCCTGTATTTCCTAACGGAGAACCGGGCAACCATTCAACAGTCCCGTGCATTCCAAAGTGAACAATAGCATCAGCTTTAAATTCATTTTGCAGCCATTTATAATAGGCAACATATTGAGGATGAGGCGTTAAATCTCGTTCAAACATTAACCGCATGGGGTCGCCGGAAATGCCTAAAGGCGGCTGAACTCCTATCCAAATATTATTGAGTTGAACACCGCCAAGATGAAAATCTTCGCCATCGGTTTTAATGCCTGTCCCGGTTAAAGATTGCCATTGTTTTTCGACGCGAGTTGTGAATAAATAGCCCAACCATTTATCTAAAGTTTTGACATTAACAATATTTCTCTTTTTTCCGTTCTGTTTAGCTAAAATTCCGGTAATATCTTCGTCGGATTCTTTAACTTTTTTAATTAATTCTTCCCCATCTTCAGGAATTTCACCAACGGTATAACCCTGTTCTTTTAATGCCTTTAAAAACTTAATCAAACTGCGGGGAACGTTTAATAATGCTGCCGTCCCCGTCGCCCCATAACCAGGAGGAAAACCATACAAAATAATTGCAATTTTACGTTCAGAAGTAGGTGTTTTTCTTAAGTTAATCCAGTTTTTAACTCGTCCCGTTAACCGTTTAACTCGTTCAGGAATAATATAGATATTTTCTCCGACTAAACCCCCCAAAGGAACCGTATCAATTGCCCCATCAAGTTCGGGTAAAGCATAAAGAACAACACTTTGTAAACCGCCAATTCCTTGACGAGTCCAAGAATAAATATCTTGAATGAGTAAAGGGGCTGCTATTAAATAGGGAATATTCTTAGCGATGAGGATTTTTTTAGCAATATCAACCTGTCTTCCTGCTTCCATTGAACCTGCGGGGCCACCAACTAATGGAAAGCCAATCGTAGAGACAATGGCATCGACTTCAACGGCTTCTTTTGACAGCGATAATGTTTCAATATTACCCTGTTGACGTTGTTGGGTTTCATAGGCAGTTGTCATCCAATCTCTAACTGCGACATGACCTTCAACGCCGTTAATAAATATGGGTAAAGGGATTAATCCTGCTTGTTCAAAATAACGAATTAACTGGGGGATATAGGGTTGTTTGGTAATAACGTGTTTACGATACAGTAAAATTCCGACAACCCCAGAATTTGGACTCGTTTTTTGTTGATACCAGTCTAAATATTGTTTGGGAGATTCAAAATAACCTTGATAGTCTGGATGAAGTAAACCCATATTAGGCGTTTCAATTGGAGGCGGAATTTCTCCAATTTTTAAAGCTAAATAGTTTTCGGCAATTGTCCAAAACATCGCCGCAACATTTTCTGTTCCGCCTGCATTCCAATAGCCGTAAATAATTAACCAATTGCGGAGGTCTTGAACTTTTTTAACCGGAACAAATTTTAACAGTTTCGGCCCTGTTTTCAGAAAGCTAATATATCCGGCGAGTTTATCTTCTTCTCGCCCACTGGAAAATTTACTGAGAATAAACTGCACAGGTTTCGGCATTCCTTTCGGTTTATCGCCGATTTTAAACGCCCCAATTTGAGTTAAACTCATCAATTCTAAGGCTGATTCAAAGACTAAACGAATGGGAATATTTTGCACTCGTTCCCGCAACCATAATACTTGGTCATAATCAAATAATAAACTCGCAAAAAACACATCCGCCTTTTGCAGGGCCGCCTCTACTGTGTCTGGTTCGCTGTTGAGGGCGCGATCGCTAAAAATGTCAATTTTTAACTCTTGACAGCGCTCAGAGGCTAAATGAGCCGCCTGACGGTACAAATCAGCGTTAAAAGATTCAAACCCAGCAATTAATACAATCCGTTTCATAGCCCCAAGTTGCTCACTCTGTTCAGATTGATATTTTAATGATAAATGTTTTTTGGCAACATTAGACTAATTTTCGGAATCTATACTGTTGTCCTTGATAATAGATCCCGGATAGATTATATCTCTCCTCTAGTTTAGCGGATAACAAAAATGGTTTCTTCATCAGCACTTACCTGATTTAATTCAATGTCTGCGATCGCCAACTTATCCCCAAACACAGGTTGAGTATTTATTGGTGGATAATAATAGCCGCGATCGCGAGTCATAAAAAAGTAGGATAGACAATGCCTATCCTACCCCTTAGTAACTTATATTTATGAATTACAGATTGATATTTGTTACTATTGAGTAACATCATTTTCTGGCATTTCAATCAAAGAACTATCGTTAACAACAGAAGAACTATCAGATTGACCTAGATAAGAATATACAACTTTTTTGGATGGACGTTTGAATACAAATCGGTAGATAAAAATTAAGCCCAAGAGTAAACAAAATCCAGGTAAACCAAATCCAGAAGCAAAAGAAGACTTCACACCATCCATTAATCCTTCAGCGAATTGGCTTAAAGTCCAAATCGTAACGANATCGTTAACAACAGAAGAACTATCAGATTGACCTAGATAAGAATATACAACTTTTTTGGATGGACGTTTGAATACAAATCGGTAGATAAAAATTAAGCCCAAGAGTAAACAAAATCCAGGTAAACCAAATCCAGAAGCAAAAGAAGACTTCACACCATCCATTAATCCTTCAGCGAATTGGCTTAAAGTCCAAATCGTAACGATTGAGGTTCCTTTGGCAACTCCCGATAGAGCGTCTCCTGCTATATTAACAGTAGCATTAAGAGCATTGTCGGCTACATTGCCAGCAATATCAACTATAGCCGTTACAGTATGAGAAATTGCATCCCCTGTTGCTGAAGCCGCATTTTGTACAAGCTCTGAAGTACCAGTCACAGCATGAACTGTATTAGTTGTAGCTTGACTAATAGCTTCACCTGTTTTTGAAGCTGTATTTGCCACAAAATTAGCTGTTTCTGTTGTGAGTTTACCTGCTAATTCACCTGTTTGAGAAGCCACATTTTCCACAGCATGAACTGTATTAGTTGTAGCTTGAACGAGAGTTTCACCCGTTTTTGAGGCAGTATTTGCCACAAAACTAGCTGTTTCTGTTGTGATTTTACCTGCTAATTCACCTGTTTGAGAAGCCACATTTTCCACAGCATGAACTGTATTATTTGTAGCTTGACCGACAGCTTCACCCGTTTTTGAGGCTGTATTTGCTACAAAACTCACCGTTTCTGTTGTGAGTTTACCTGCTAATTCACCTGTTTGAGAAGCCACATTTTCCACAGCATGAACTGTATTAGTTGTAGCTTGACCGACAGCTTCACCCGTTTTTGAGGCTGTATTTGCTACAAAACTNGTTTCTGTTGTGAGTTTACCTGCTAATTCACCTGTTTGAGAAGCCACATTTTCCACAGCATGAACTGTATTAGTTGTAGCTTGACCGATAGCTTCACCTGTTTGTGAGGCAGTATTCGCCAATACTTCCATTGAACTTTTAGCAGCATTACCAAGCTTATCAGTTGTTTGAGTCGTTAAATGTGTAGCTGCTTCTTTGCTTGATTCGGCAACTTTTGTTAGTTTATTCCAAAAATTAGCATCCTGGACTATTTCTTCTGTTTGCTGTTCAAAGGAAACTAAATTTTCTGTCAAAACCATCAATTTGGAGGTCATCATAGTTTTCGAGTTGTGAAATAATATCAACTCAGCTTTAATTTTGGCTGATAACTCTATATTCGCGGATATCGCCGTTAAAAGCATCAGGGATTGTACGGATTTTTTTAAGAAAATTTCTCTCAGTAAAAATACGGAAGTCTTAATTTAATGATTTTCAAATGCGATCGCATTGCCAAACTATTGTACAATTAAACCATAATCTTTTCATCGGCTAACATTGGCTTACGATAANTATCAACTCAGCTTTAATTTTGGCTGATAACTCTATATTCGCGGATATCGCCGTTAAAAGCATCAGGGATTGTACGGATTTTTTTAAGAAAATTTCTCTCAGTAAAAATACGGAAGTCTTAATTTAATGATTTTCAAATGCGATCGCATTGCCAAACTATTGTACAATTAAACCATAATCTTTTCATCGGCTAACATTGGCTTACGATAACCTTTGTAAACGGCTTGCAGAAGAATCTCCGGCTACTTTTGCTCAGTGGTTACTGGGAACGATTCAAGTTCTTAAAACTGAACTGAGTCTTGAACCGATTAGTGCAGATGCTATCACGTTTTTACAAACATCCGAGCAAATTTTGCATCTAGAATTTCAAACTCAACCCACCTCTGAACCGCCTTTACCCTTGCGGATGTTAGACTATTGGGTGAGGCTTTACCGCAAATATCGCCGTCCCATTCAACAGTTTATTATCTTTCTGCAAGCCACAACTTCTGAAGTGGTTTTTACCGAAGAATTTGTCACAGAAACCACCCGACATCGTTATCGAGTTATTCGGATGTGGGAACAAAACCCCGCTATTTTTCTCAATGATAGGGCGTTGTTACCCTTAGCCCCCCTAGCAGAAACCAATTCCCCAGAAACATTGTTAACCCAAGTGGCGGCAGAAGTCGCTAAAATTGAAGCAATAGAACAGCGTCGAAATGTCTTAGCCGCAGTTCAAATTATTGCGGGTTTAAGATATGACAAAACGCTGATTCAACAATTACTCCGGGAGGATATTATGCGAGAATCTGTGATTTATCAAGACATTCTGCAACAAGGAGTTCGTCAAGGAGTTCAACAAGGGCGAGAAGAAGGACGAGAAGAAGGAGAAGCTAATTTGATTCTTCGTCAATTAACTCGTCGCTTTGGTGAACTTTCTCCAGAAGTTATACAACGTATTCGCAGTCTATCTTTACCTCAGTTAGATGCTTTGGGTGAGGAATTATTAGATTTTACTGAGATTGCGGAAGTCGTCACTTTTATTGAACAGTTTACCTCAGAAAATGCCAGCTAAATGAGATAGTTTTACTCAATCTTGACGCCTTCGATATCGGCTTATGCTGACTCATCCAACTGCCGTAATTTTTCTAACTTTTCTGCGTTTTTTCCCATAAACCTCGACCATTGGCTTCTAATATTCGACCGACAATATTCCTAAATGCTTCGGGGTTTGCTTATCGTATGTAACGCCGCGTCTACGGTGTCTGGTTCGCTGTTGAGGGCGCGATCGCTAAAAACGTCAATTTCTAAATCCTGACAGCGCTCAGAGGCTAAATGAGCCGCCTGACGGTACAAATCAGCGTTAAAAGATTCAAACCCAGCAATTAATACAATCCGTTTCAT
>NZ_LATL02000036.1 GCF_000972705.2 Limnoraphis robusta CS-951
CAAGGGGGGATTGGAGAGGGGGCCAGGGGGAGAGGTCAAAACTTTTGCGGCGATTTTTTCTAGTTTAAAGGACGTTAATTCAAAAATGACTACAACTTATAATTCTTCTTTTCCCAACGGCGTTGCAAGTGGGGATGTAACGCAGAATTCTGCGGTTTTATGGACAAGAAGTGCAATTTCAGGAGATGTTACCTTTGAGTATTCAACCGATCCAAATTTTAATGCGATCGCTGGAACTTTAACAACAACCGTCACTGATTCCACAATTCCGGTTAAAGTAGAACTGACAGACTTAACGCCAGGAACTCAATACTATTATCGCGTTACAAATAGCGTTGGAGAAACCTTAGAAGGCGATTTTCCAACCTCAGCAGAAGCGGGAGTTTATGCAGGTTTAAACTTTGGGGTTTCAGGAGATTGGCGAGGCGAATTAGCACCTTATCCCGCTATTAATAATGTCGCCGAACAAGACTTAGATTTCTTCGTTGAACATGGGGATACAATTTATGCAGATATTGGTTCTCCCGCCGTGTTGAACCCTGATGGAAGTCGCAAAGAACAAGTTGAAACCTTAGACGAATATCGCGCTAAACATAATGAGGTTTATTCTGAACGTTTTGGGTTGAATACTTGGGCTGATTTACGCGCGGCTACCCCAATTTTAGCAACTATTGATGATCACGAAGTTACGAATGATTTTGCGGGAGGTGCGCCTGCGAGTTCCGATGAACGTTTTCCTGAAACCGAAGGCTTAATTAACGATACCCAACTGTTCGAGAATGGCTTACAAACCTTTCAAGAATATAACCCCCTGCGTGATGATTTCTACCCGCAAAGTAGCGATGAACGCACCGACGGAGAACGCCAACTTTACCGTTATAACACCTATGGAAATGATGCGGCGGTGATGGTTTTAGATACGCGATCTTTTCGGGATGAAGCAATAGAACCACCTGCTGATTTTACCAATCCTGAAGAAGTCGCACGGGTTCTCGCAGAAACTTTAACTCAGGATATCACACTATTAGGTGAGGTACAATTATCGGATTTAAAACAGGATTTACTCGCCGCAGATGAAGCGGGAATGACCTGGAAGTTTGTCATGGTTCCCGAACCCATTCAAAATATTTTTCCGGGTATCAATACCGATGCGTTTGAAGGCTACGGAAAAGAACGGACTGAGATTTTAAAATTTATCACCGAAAATGACATTGATAATGTTGTTTTTGTGGCTGCTGATGTTCACACAACGTTTGTTAATAATGTCACCTATCAAGAAGTTCCCTTTGGCGAACAAATTCCCACAAATGTCTTTGAAATTACCACAGGTGCAGTAGCGTTTGATGCACCAACCGGGGAATTCTTAGGCAATCTATTTGTTGGTGGAAATCCTGAGTTAGAAGCCTTTTACAATTCCCTTCCCATTGCACCCGATACGGATGATGAAATCAATGATAAAGATGATTTTGTCAAGCAAGCAGTAAACAATCAACTGTTAACCCCGTTAGGGTTTGATCCGTTAGGTTTGGATAATAATTTACCCCAAGCAGAAGGATTAATTGATGCGGAATTAATCCAAGGGGATTATTTTGTCGGACATACCTATGGTTGGACGCAGTTTGATATTAACCCTGAAACCCAACAATTAACCGTTACAACCTACGGAATTGAAGCTTACAGCGAAGATGAACTCTTAGCCAATACAGAGACAATTCTCAGCCGTGAACCTCAAATTTTTAGCCAGTTTGTTGTTAATCCTGAACTTCCTGAACCCTTAGATATTTTACTCGTTAATGATGATGGGTATCAAGCAGAAGGGATTAATATTCTGTATTATCAACTCACCGCAGCCGGATATAATGTGACGTTAGTTGCACCGAAAGAACAACAAAGCGGAACCGGAACATTTATTAACGTTGACAAAATTTTCCAACCCACAGAAGTTGTTAATTTTGAACCCAATAAATGGTATGTTGATGCAAGTCCCACTGTTACAACTTGGGCCGGTTTAGATTATATTCTCGCTGAAAATGAACCCGATTTAGTCATTTCTGGTATCAACGAAGGAGAAAACGTTGGGTCGAATGTGGCGATTTCTTCGGGAACAGTCAGTGCGGCTTCGGCTGCAATTCAACGGGGAATTCCTGCCATTGCGGTTAGTGCGGGTGTGGGTTCCGATGAAACAGAATTAAATCAAGCTTACAATATTGGGGCAGAATTTATCGTTGATTTAGTTAAACAGCTTGAGAATTATTCTCCCGATCTTCTTCCCGAAGGTGCAGGATTAAATGTGAATATTCCCGCAAATTTTTCCGAGGGCGTTGAGGGAATTCAAGGAGTGGCTTTTACCCAGTTAGATGAAGTTGGAACCATTGATTTTAGCTTCGGTGAACTTCCCGAAAATTTTGGCGGAGGTGTTGGTTTTAAAGTCGATTTTGCCGATAAAATTACACCTGATGAGATTACTAATTCTCAGTCAGAAGGCGAACGGTTTCTTTCGGGATTTATTACCGTTACTCCCATTGATGGAGATTGGACGGCTGGCGAATTGGTGCGTCAAAATTTGTCTGAACGCTTGGAAAATGCACCGGAAGATGCAACTGCAACTCCTCTCGATATTCTGATTACCAATGATGACGGTTTTGATGCAGAAGGAATAACAGTTCTCTATGAAAATTTAACCGCAGCAGGTCATAATGTCACCTTAGTTGCACCCAAAGAACAACAAAGCGGAACCGGAACATTAATTAACGTTGACAAAATTTTCCAACCTGCTGAAATTGTTAATTTTGCACCCAATCAATGGTATGTTGATGGCAGTCCCCGAGTCACAACTTGGGCGGGATTAGATTACATTTTGGATGAAAAACCTGATTTAGTTATTTCAGGGATTAATGAAGGGGAAAATATCGGCCCTGGCGGTGCAGTTTCTTCGGGAACGGTGAGTGCAGCCGTAACGGGTTTATTGCGGGATGTTCCTGCAATTGCAATTAGTGCGGGGATTGATTTTGTTGATGAAACCAAGACCAGCGAAGCCTATGAAATTGGGGCGGATTACGTTGTAGATTTGATCGCCCAACTGCAAGCAACCCAAGGGGAAGATACAACTATTTTACCCGAAGATATTGGTTTAAATATCAATATTCCGGTTCGTTTCCCCGCAGGATTTGAAGAAATTCAAGGCGTAACATTCACCGCATCCGATGATATTTCACCTTTTGATATTCGCTTCGGCGAACTTCCAGAAGGCGGTGCAGGGTTGCAATTTTTCCCGACAGAATTACCCTCAGATGTGGAAATTGATCCCTTATCTGAAGGCGGACAATTCCTATCAGGATTTATCACCGTTACCCCGCTTAATGGGGACTGGAATGCACCGGAATCAATTAGTCAAGACGTTCGAGAATTAATTTCTCCTCTCCTTTCAAGTGTTGAACCGACTGATGGGGATGATGTTTTAATTGGTTCTCCAGAAAATGATATTATTGCAGGTCTTTTAGGAGACGACGAAATTAACGGGGGTGATGGCGATGATATTCTTCGAGGTGATTTAAACAATCGTTCGACCGGCGGAAATCTAGGTGGAAATGATACGATTTCTGGCGGTTTAGGAAATGATAAAATTGGTGGAAAAGCCGGAAATGATCAACTGTTTGGTTCGGATGGTGATGATTTAATTTGGGGCGATGATGGCGATGATTTGATGAGCGGTGGTTTAGGAAATGACACCTTAACAGGGGATGATTTCTCTGGTGGTGAAGGAACAGACACGTTTGTTTTAGCGGAGGGTGAAGGAACCGATACCATTGTTGATTTTGAAGTCGGAATAGATGTCATTGCTTTAGCCAATTTAACGTTTACTGACCTCAGTTTAACGTCCGAAAATGGCAATACTTTAATCACTTTTGGCGATGAAACGTTAGCCATTCTAGAGGGGGTTGAGGTGCTTTCTGAATCGGCATTCTCAATCGTTTAATACCCGGAATAAATAACAACCCGGTTTCTCAAAGATGCCGGGTTTTTTGATGTCATCTTTTTATCTGCCCTTTAAACTGTTATAGCACTACGCATAACGGTTAGGACATTGGTAAATGCTGAAAATATTTTCTGCTGGCACTTTTGCCCTTCGGGTTCAGCAGTTGCTCCTTGATGGAAACCACCAAGATCGCACTGCTTCACCTCTTGCCTGTTGCCTTTTGCCTAGCGCGTAGCGCTATAAAATATACAATATGAATGAACACCAAACTTGAATTAATGACCTCTTCTCAACCGCGATCTGGATATACTTTACCTGTGTTTGCTTGTGCTGCCGCTCTTGCCGCATTAAAACATATACATCAAAGCAATCAATCTCTAAATACTGTTGAACTTGATTTAATTGAACCGCCCCAAACCGTTGAAATTACGATTGAACAAGTTGCAACTCTCAAACCTAATACCGCCTTAGCCATCACTCGTTCTGATCCGGGAGATAATTTAGATTTAACCCGCAATACTCCGATTTGGGCGATGGTTGAATTCATCGAAAATGCTGTTGAGATTTATCCAGGTAGCTCTAATATGATTTCACCAACCGACGAACAAATTACTTTAATCGGAGGTGAAGGAATTGGTTATAATAAAAACAGTGGGAATGCCGCAATTTATAGCTATGCTAAACGGTTATTTAAAGAAAACTTAGAACGACAACTCAAACCCACAGACAGAATACAAATTACCATCATCTTACCAGAAGGTCGTCAACTGGCAAAACGAACCTCAAACGAAGCCTTTGGAATTGTAGAAGGCTTATCCCTATTAGGCACAACAGGCATCTCCCAGCCCCTCAGTTCACCGGGACAATTAGAAGCCTATTGCCAGGAGTTAGAACAACTTGCTACTCAGTATAAATCCCTCGTTTTTTGTATTGGAGAAAATGGTTTAGATCTCGCCCAACAACTCGGAGTTCCACCCGAACAAACCATTAAAACCGCCAATTGGTTAGGGCCAATGTTAGCCGCAGCCGGACTCGCCGGAATCGAATCTATTCTATTATTTGGCTATCATGGAAAATTAATCAAGTTAGCTGGGGGAATCTTTCACACCCATCATCATCTCGCCGATGGACGCCTAGAAATCTTAACCGCTCACTGTGCTAACTTAGGCTTACCAACCGAAAAATTACAGACTATTTTCCACTGTGAAACCGCCGAAGCGGCATTAAACTTCCTGCAAAGCCTTGATTCGAGTTCAGACAAACAGAATTCTCATTGGGTCAAACAAGTTTATGGATCGATCGCATCGACCATAGACCAAAAATCAGAAGCATATATCCGCGATCGCATACAGCGTCAGGTGATGGTGGGTTCCGTACTCTTTGATCGCAAGCGCAAAATAGTCATAAAAAGTGCAGCAGGCGATACACTTTTAGCGAAAATTTGCTATTCTAGTCAAAATAATCACTCGCTCTAATCAGTCGGAAAACCGAGTTTTTGCTTAAGCTGGAATCACAGCCGAAAAGATTCTGGGGTTCGGTTCTCCAAACCCCGATGAAACAGCAACTCGTAACTTAGCTTCTGGGACTTCCCAGACAACGGTTTTGATCTGTTCCTCGCTCAGTAGGTAACAGAAAGCACCCTCTCTATTTGCTGAAATAGGCGGACATAGAGAGGGTCTGGTTATAGTTATCCAAGTTCTTATTTATTCACCACTCTCAACGTCGATATGGCTCCCCAGACCGAGACACTAACTCAACCCCAATCGAACAACCCTACTGTTGGGGAAGTAAACCGACAAATGATCGTAATCCTTGATTTCGGTTCTCAATATTCAGAGCTAATTGCTCGCCGCATTCGAGAAACAGAAGTCTATTCCGAAGTCATCTCCTATCGCACCACCGCCGAACAACTCGCTACCTTAAACCCCCAAGGTATTATACTATCTGGCGGCCCTAATTCGGTCTACGATCAAGGTGCGCCCCATTGCGATCCCGAGATCTGGAACCTGGGTATTCCCATTTTGGGCGTCTGTTATGGGATGCAATTGATGGTACAACAGCTTGGCGGCCAAGTCGAACGCGCTCAACGCGCCGAATACGGGAAAGCCTCTCTGTTTATTGACGATCCTACTGATTTACTCACCAACGTCGAAAATGGCTCAACCATGTGGATGAGTCACGCCGACTCCTGTACTCAGTTACCCACTAGCTTTGAAATTCTCGCCCATACCGAAAATACACCCTGTGCGGCGATCGCAGAACACGAACGGAAACTCTACGGAGTCCAGTTTCATCCCGAAGTTGTTCACTCCGTTGGCGGTTTAGCCCTCATTCGGAATTTCGTCTATCACATTTGCCACTGTCAACCCACTTGGACAACCGAAGCCTTTGTCGAAGAAGCCATTCGGGAAGTTCGCGCCAAAGTCGGCGATAAACGGGTATTACTAGCGCTTTCTGGTGGGGTTGACTCCTCAACTTTAGCGTTTTTGATGCACCGTGCTATTGGTGATAATCTCACCTGTATGTTTATTGATCAAGGGTTCATGCGGAAATACGAACCCGAACGCCTGGTTAAACTCTTTGAAGAACAGTTCCACATTCCCGTACAATACGTTAACGCCCGCGAACGGTTTCTCACCAAACTTCAAGGCGTGACAGACCCCGAAGAAAAACGTAAAATTATCGGTCACGAATTTATCGAAGTCTTTGAAGAAGAATCAAGCCGACTCGGGCCATTTGATTATCTTGCTCAAGGAACCCTTTATCCCGATGTGATCGAGTCCGCCGATACAAATGTTGATCCGCAAACCGGGGAACGAGTCGCCGTTAAGATCAAGAGTCATCATAACGTTGGCGGTTTACCCAAAGATTTACGCTTTAAACTGATTGAACCCCTGCGGAAACTGTTTAAAGATGAAGTTCGCAAAGTCGGACGTTCCATTGGTTTACCCGAAGAAATTGTGCGCCGTCATCCTTTCCCTGGCCCCGGATTGGCCATTCGGATTATCGGTGAAGTCACGCCTGAACGTCTGCGAATTTTGCGAGATGCTGATTTTGTCGTTCGAGATGAAATCAATAAGCAAGGAATTTACCACGATTTTTGGCAAGCTTTTGCTGTGTTACTTCCGGTTCGCAGTGTTGGCGTCATGGGAGATCAACGCACCTACGCTCATCCAGTGGTTCTACGGTTTGTCTCCAGTGAAGATGGGATGACAGCCGACTGGTCACGGGTTCCCTATGATTTATTAGAAATCATCTCAAACCGCATGGTAAATGAGGTAGAAGGGGTTAACCGGGTCGTTTATGATATTACCTCTAAGCCGCCTGGAACCATCGAATGGGAATAAAAACTCAGAGGAAATAGACGCTGTAGGGGCGGGTTTTTACAGTGAACAGTGAACAGTGAACAGTGACCAGTGAACAGTGACCAGTGACCAGTAACCAGTGACCAGTAACCAGTGACCAGATAATATTGAGAACTGTGTAACTGTAAACTGTAAAAGCTGGTAACAGATAACTGTAAACTGTAAACTGTAAAAGCTGGTCACTGTATAACTGATAACTGTAAACTGTAAAAACCTGCCCCCTCTAGCCAACAGCCTTTCAGTCACCCGTTAACAATGAACAGTTTTTTCCCTTTTGGATGATTGTCTGTTGCCTTTTCCCTATAATTTTTAGACTAATATCCGCTTTCCGCAAAACGTTAAGGAAAATTCAGAAAGAGCTTAAGAACAGGTTATACTTTGTGGAAAATCTCAAAAAGTTTGTGGAAAAGTGGAAAAGTTTTGTGGAAAACTTAAGTCGAGTCAGGAGAATCAATGACTAAATGACTGACTAATTCGTGATCAAGCATTGAAAATTCTATGGATTATAAAACAGCCCGTAACTTCCTGATTACTCAAGGAAAAGCCCTAGAAACCCAAAAAAACCCCGATGCTTTTCTGCTCCGCCTCAAGCAGGGCTTGCCACCAATACCCGGTCAACTCACGTCTATTTTGTTAGCGTTGAAAATAGTCTTTGATGGGGCTAAAGACAGTTCTACCCTAGAACGAGAATTGGTTTCTGCTTTGTATCAGTTGGCTCTAGAAAGCCACCTCCTGTTTGAAGAAGGTCGTAGTCGGGGCATCGAATGGCCGCCGTTGTTGAAAGAAGATATCAAACGAGTGCGTTTGGCGGTAGGGAGTATTTTTTCAAGCCAGTGGCTTTAAAAAACGGGTGGTTGATTTAGGCTATTTGTTTAGAGACTTGACATCCTCCCCCGTCAAACGCTACGCGCTATGACTGGAGATTCCTAACTTCACAGTCAAGATTTCCTGCTTTCTAGACACTTGACTAGACAAAGTTTCCTTCGCCCCCGTCAGCCCGTCTCCACAGGCATTTTCTTTAATGTCCACGATCTGCCCGACCGCAGACAGTGCTTCGGCAAGCCCAGCAACACCTCGATTTCTGACATTTAAGATAGATTTTTGAGAGAACCCGCTCCTACCACTGGTAACTGGTTCTCATTCCTCGCTTTCAGTTGGTACAGTAGGGTGTAATATCTTCCCCACATTCATCAGCTAGGTAACACAACGCTCGAAACCGTAAGCCAACAACTTCCTCATAAACGGGGTTGAGTTTGCATAAGGGGGGAATATGAACCAGAACTCGACCTCTGAACTGAATTTTACGCTCAAAAGGGCATTGAGACGGAATCAGTTGACATAAAAGCTTGGCGAGTTTAGGATCTTTAATCTCAATATTCTCTAGCCACTGTCGGAGGGGTTTGAGAGGGGCTAATTGAGGCTTTGAACTCAGGAACCGCTTTAAGCTGTTTGAGATGCCTTCAGAGGCATTTTGTCCGTGAGATTTCACCCGACTAGCTAGAGCTAGATGGGGCATTGTATAATATGCGATATTCATTAGTTAACTCATCCTATGCCGACAAAATGCAAGTGACTCCTGCTATTAGGGTCTACAGCACTTTATCGATCAGATCCGAATAGCAATGTGAGATTGGGTGAGGAGTGAACCCGCTAAATCTTGGAGATGCTGAAGTCCATCAGAGGAAAAACTTAGGTGGTGAAGCAACAGCATGACAACTCCCATGAACCATCTTGCCCTATTAGGAGAGATTTATGTCGGAATTTGAATCAAAACTATAAATAAAATCTATATATTAGATAAACTATTTATATCTTTTAGGGGTTGACAAAAATTATTTTGTTTTTTCTGTATCTAAAATAACATAAATTATCTTGATCGTCAAACCCAAAATAGGTTACAAGGAACGCGCTGGTCACTGTTCACTGTTCACTGTTCACTGTAAAAACCCGCCCCTACAACTGAAGCCGGAGTGACTGTAAAAACTGTTCACTGTTTGCTGATATTGTGAATCCTTGTTCTCTAGGCAATTAAAATAGAAAAATCAAAAGTCAGCACTCAGAAGTCAGAGGTGGCAAATGCCAGAAGAATCAACCTCCCTAGCCTTCCCTTTAGAATCAACATCTCGCCCAAAACCCCCAGCCAAATATCAGTTCGGACTATTGGCCATCTTTAGAGCATATCCCGAGTTTAGGCGGGGAAATCGCTTATACGCCCTCGAACGCTTTGAAGCGGCATTTTTTCACTATGACCAAGCCATTCAATACAAGTCAGACTGGTATGCAGGTTGGCTGAGACGCGGAAACGCTCTGAGAAAGATGCAACGCTACAAAGAAGCATTGGCTTCCTATGATCATGCCATCAAAATAAAACCCAAAGATTATTGGGGATGGACATTTCGCGGGATCACCTTATCAAAATTAGAACGCCATTCTGAAGCGATCGCCTCCTTTGACAAAGCGATTAAAATCGAACCGGAAAACTTTGAAGCCTGGTACGAACGAGGACTGTCCCTAGAAGCAACTTTTAAATTTCCAGCCGCAGCAGCCTCTTATAAAAGAGCCATTGAGATCAAACCAGATATGTCCGCGATTTGGTACCATCAGGGCAATGCGTTGATGAATGAAGAACGTTACGCCGATGCTGTAGCTTCCTATGATCGCGCCGTACAGTTACAACCCGATAACTTTGAGGCTTGGTTTAATCGCGGCGAAATGCTGATGAACCAATACAAGTATTCAGAAGCCGTTGGTTCTTATGATCGCGCCTTAAAGCTGAGATCCAACAGTTATCAAGCCTGGTTTAATCGCGGGATCGCCTTGCAAAAACAACATAAATACGCGGAAGCTGTCGCCTCCTACGAAAAAGTGATTGAGTTACAACCCCAAGATTATGAAGCCTGGTTTTATAAAGGGATGGCGTTGAAGTTTCACTGGCCGGAAGCCGCTTTGAGTAGTATAGATCAAGCGTTACAAATGAATCCCAACTCTCCGGCGGTTTGGATCAGTCGGGGTCAAATTCTCCTCGATCTCGGACAATATCATTCGGCGATCGCTGCTTTTGATAAAGCCACTCAAATCAATACCCAGTTTCCAGAAGCTTGGCTGGGACGAGGGATGGCGTTGTGTGAGTTGGGACAATATCAAGAGGCGATTATTGCCTATGATAACGCCGTGCAGATTGAACCCGATTTTCTCGAAGCCTGGAACTGTCGCGGTGAAGCCTTAGAACAATTGGATCGGTACGAAGAAGCGGTGATCGCTTACGATAAAGTATTGATGTTCACCTCTGCTAATCAGACATTAGCCACCAAAGCAGGATTACAACGGGGTGAAGCCTTAGAAAAGCTAGAACGATATTCAGAAGCGATTGTTGCTTATCGAAAAGTGGTTCAACTGCGACCCGATAATTTTGAAGCCTGGGTCAAACTCGGACAAACCAGCGAGAAAGTCGAGCAGTATACTAACGCCTTTGAAGCCTACAGCCAAGCGATTCAAATTTGGCCGGATAACTATTCTGTACACTTGATGCTGGGGAGAGTGTTAGAAGCAACCCACCAATATCAACAAGCGATTACCACCTATGATCGGATTATCCAACGTCAGCCTGACTTTTGTGAAGCTTGGATCAGACGGGGACAAACCTTTGAAGCCTTACAGCGCTACTCGGAAGCCTTTGCTTCTTACGGAGTGGCTTTGGAACTTCAACCCAATCATCCCGAAGCGATCGCCAGACGAAATGGGTTGATGGTTAAACTCAAAGCGGGTAACGGTGCTTAGGAGATTGAGAAGAATGGGCGATCATCCTCTGGTGATGCCCCTCTGTGCAACAATATGGGGTTAGTATTTTGAACGCATGACCCCGCAACAGAAGGCTCAATTCTTCTCAAAGTTCGCGACTTTGCTTAACTGTGGCTTCAGCATCCAAGAGATCATCGACTTATTGGTTCAACAAAGTGATGCTCGATTAGCTCGTTATCTCAATAAAGTCAGTGCAGCCGTTGCTTTGGGAGAAGATCTGGCTTCAGCCCTGGCTCATGCGCCTCGCTACTTTGATCGCTGGACAATTAGCCTGATTCAAATTGCTGACTATAGCGGTGCATTACCAGAAATGTTCTACCGTCTATCTCAAATGGCTCAACAGCAACATTACCGTTCCTGTCTCTACCGTTCGGTGAAAATAGCGGCGATTACCACTTTAGTGAGTGTTTTAGGGTTAATTATTACTCTACTTTATACTTCCGAAAGTCCGATTTTGGTTTGGGTTTTAGTGGCGCTGCTTCTGGCGGGTTTGGGCTTTGTCGCCCCGAAAATGGCACCCCGCTTCCCTTTAATTCGTCGAATTTTTACCGCCCATTCAATGCTTGAGTTAGCAGAACTTGAACTTCCTCTCAATTGTGGTATTCCGGTTTTAACAGCGATTGAACTGGTTCGCGATCGCATTCCCAAGTCTTCAAAAATGTCAGGATCACTCACCATCGCCTTGGGTCAAATTCCAGCAGGTTATAGCTTTAGCCAAACTCTAGAAGGGCGTTTACCTACGATCGCCATTCAAATTATTCGCACCGGAGAGGAAACAGGTCATCTGAATGTGGCTTTGCAGAAATTAGCAGATTATTACAATCGACAACTTGAGCAAACGCTGCATTTATTGCAAGCCATTTTAATTCCCATTAGTTTATTAGCGGCTGGCGGTTTAGTTGCATTGTTAGTAATGGAAGCACTGACATCTTTATTGATTTTACTCCCCAATTAGTCAGGATATCGGGTGTCGGACATTGGTTATGGAGGGCGGGTTTATGTATGCTGTTACTGAGAAGAAATATAGCTATGTGGAACCCGCCCCTACAACTGTAAACTGTTTAATGTCCTGTGGCAGAACGTCCTTGTCTTCCCAGTTTAACGACAACAAAATAGCCAAAACAAATTAGATACGCCACCAAACCCATCAGTCCGAGAAATCCTAAAAATCCGGGTGTCAAATTCGGATGAAAAATTTCTTTGTACATCCAAGGTGGATCTAACCAAACCCGACAAGTTTGATCGGCAATTAACCCTTTTGTATCTAAAAACGCACACCGTAAAAAGGGAATAAACGCTAAAACACCCAAAATATTGTAAACCGATACCGCCCAACGCCAGGACTTAAAGGTTAACTTGAGAACAGAAGATTGCATATCCTCTAGTTCTTCGTTGAGATCAACCCAGAACCACAGACTCACTGGAATCAAAATTCGCGCTATAATCGAGCTGATAAAGCTCACAGGCAAAGCGGCAATCATTAAGTAAACCGTAATTCCCAGTAAACTCGACACACGCCAATAGATAATCATCAAACGCAGGATGGCATCTATCTTTTGAATAAAAGCCCAAATCAGCAAAATCAAAGGAGCAATGACTGTCAACAGAACCGCTAATCGATAATCCATCCAAACTAAGGATTCCCACACCGGAATATCAGCCAATAGTAAAATATTAAACATTTCCTAACACTTATATTAATCAACTCAAAAGGTAAGCAACTGGCTCGACACTCGTCAAGTTCCAGTTGCTCGCTTGTGCTACAGCCTGTATTCTACTCAAGGAATGCCAGCCTTAGCAGCGTCTAATCTTCATAAACGCGACATTCAGCAGCATCTGGATTATCATCACAGTAGACTTCAAAAGAAGACTTGGGTTTCTTCTGTTTCTGATGAGCCGCTTCTGCTTGTAGCTCCTCGACAACATCCCAAGCGGCTGCACATTCTGCCGAAGTCGCACCTTGAATATCGCAAGCAGCACGAGCTTGTTCGCGCTCCTGTTCAATCAATTCGTCAATATTATTGTTCATTGTTTGTTAGCCTCGATTACATTTTTCTGTACAAGGGTTAAGCCTAACTGAAAACTCTGACGCTATCAAGTTCGGCTATTGCACTAGACTACCTTGCTGAATACACTTAATAATTCTAACGACTATTGCTCAGTGATAACTCAAGCCCAAGTGTCTATTCGGTATTCCTCTTGATTTTTTAAGGTTTGCTGATTGAGATCAACGACAGATGCAGCCCAACCTACGGATCGTCTATATTTCTATATGGAGTAAAGGTCACTCTACAACAGAAAAGTAACCACCCTGGGCAGAACGAGAACGAGAGCGCGATCAGGACGAGGCTTAATTTCTAGATAAGATGAGGCAATCGTGAGCAACAGATCGATATGGGAGAGTCAAGATGGTAGAACCAACAACAGGACAAATGCAATGGGTCAACGCCCTATCAAAACGCCCTTCTTTAGAAGCCGCAATTGAGGAGGTCGTCGAACAGGCTCAACAATCATTACAAGCTTCCCCTGACTTGGGCTTAGTGTTTATCTCCTCTGCCTTTGCCAGTGAATATTCTCGATTGATGCCCCTCCTACAAGAACGACTGAAGATCCCGGCAATTATCGGCTGTTGTGGCGGCGGTATTGTCGGTATGAATCCCCATAGCCAAGCCGAAGAAATTGAAGGGGAACCTGCCTTAAGCCTCTGTTTGGCTCATTTACCCGGTGTGAACGTTCACCCCTTTCATCTGTCTTCGGATGGACTACCTGATCTCGATAGTCCTCCCCAAAACTGGATTGATTTGATTGGAGTCAATCCCGGTGACAAGCCTCAGTTTATCTTGCTGGTTGACCCCTTTTACAACCGCATTAACGACTTACTCCAGGGACTCGACTATGCTTATCCGGGTTCAGTCAAAGTGGGTGGGTTGGCAAGTGGTCGTTTAACCAATATTACAGCCGTTTTTCACGGTTCTGAACATTATCAAGCCCAGGCGGTTGGTGTAGCCTTGTGTGGCAATATTGTCTTAGAAACTATCGTTGCTCAAGGGTGTCGCCCGATTGGTCAGCCCTATCGAGTCTCAAAAGGGGAACGGAATATTATTCTCGAACTTGAGCAAGAGTCCAATGTTGATGATTTATCCTTAGTCGTCTCCGGTGAACCGATATCGCCCCTAGAAGCCTTGCAGAAATTGGTCCAGGATTTAAGCGAAGCGGATCGACAATTGGCTCAAAATTCACTGTTTATTGGGGTTGTTCGAGATGAATTTAAACAAAGATTAGAACCGGGAGATTTTCTGATTAGGAATTTGTTAGGTGTTGATCCCCGTGTCGGAGCAATTGCGATTGGCGATCGCGTCAGGCCTGGACAACGAATTCAATTTCACCTTCGCGATGCTCAAACCTCGAAAGAAGATTTGCAAATGTTGCTCACCCGTTATCAACAACAACATCCAAATTCATCTCAGCTTGCTGCAAATGCAGGTGCTTTGATGTTTTCTTGTTTAGGACGGGGAGAAGGGCTTTATGGCTCACCGAACTTCGATTGTAGCCTATTTCAACGCTATCTGAATATTCCTCTGAGTGGTTTATTCTGTAATGGAGAAATCGGCCCGGTGGGAGATGAAACTTTCTTGCATGGTTATACTTCTGTGTTTGGAATTGTTCGTCAACCTTAAATCTTTTGGGTTCTCCCTATTCTTGGCTTCCGTTTCCCATTGATTGTTGATGCTATTAAAGCCATGACTTCCATCGCCTCATTTGTTGATGAATTTCCTAGAGAATTTCTGGTGATTTCCGTCGCAAGTGAGGCAAATTATACCTCTTAGCCTTGCTCAAAAATCACACGGTTAACCTGTTTAATCAACTGACTCGCCCAACTCAAACGCTACTATTGTTCTACTTACTGAAAATTTTATGAACCAAAACGCCCAATCACTAGATCGCCTCAATCCAATTTTTAAAGTCGGTTTGGAACGAACAGAAATGATGTTAGAAACGATTGCCAAGTCTCCAATTCAGTTAGAATTAAAAAGACTAGAGATTATCCCTCCACAAGAATTATTGTCTCAACTGAAGTCTCATCTCGGGTTGACTGAAATGAGTGCAATGGAACTGGTTTTTTCTGGAGATTATAACGGCATGACTCAACTGGTTTTTCCGGTGGATACTGCTAAATTATTGATTGATATGATTGAAACAGAAGAGCGACGTAAACTTGATCAAGATGAACTTGAAAAAGGAATTTTAAGTGAGGTTGGTCATATTTTTTTTAATGGGGTGATGGGTGTGATCAGCACTTTGAGTGAATATGGAATTACTTATATGATTCCTAAATATAAAGTCGGAAATATTGGACAACTCTTGTTATCAAGTTGGTCTAAAAATTACTCATCAGCTCTAATGGGTAGTATTGAATTATCTCGTCAAAGAGAACTGTGGTTTTGGTTTCAGTTCAATACTTTAGATCCTTTGTTACAACATAGTCAAAAACTATCAGATTATTTTGAGGTTTAACTCATTCCCAACTACTCCCTAAAACAATGAACAAAATTAACACATTTGTCAATGACTCATTTTTCAGAAATAATCCCCCATGTTGTTCGGGGGAATTAAGATTTACAACTAGCCTTCAAAAACCGTCAACATTCTCTTCTTTAGAGAAGGCAAGCTGCAAAAGCTACAACTCAAAAAAGATTCAACTTTAGTCTAATTTATTGGGTTTAGTTGTGAATTTACTCGCTAACATCATTAAACCCAATCCCGCAAAACCCAATAAGGTTGAAGGTTCAGGAACAGGTTTGAAATTGAGCGTAAAAGTTCCAGAGGGTAAAAAGGCAGTATGATTGCTATCACTGGTAACGTCTAATAGACGAAACTTTGCTGAATAAATATCACTAGGCGCATCTTCGGCAACAGAAAACGTCGGTGTAAATGACCAATCATCTCCCTTTCCAAGGGGATAATTATCCCCTACACCATCAAACAAATCTTCACCTTTTGAGTTGGAAATCCTTAAACCCGGTGTAATCTCAATTAATTCTAAAGCAATGGTTGTTTCCTCTCCGAGTAAACCTTGCCAGCGACCATTTCCTGTATTATAGATAGCGTTAACATAAGGATCACTAAGATCGTCTGTAAGATGAGCAATAGGTCGGGTTTTGAGATCGGAATACATATGTTCATCAGTTTTCATGGAAATATATTGACCAGAAAAAACCCCTGTTCCGGGGAAAAGATGAATAGGAGGTAGATCAAACCTTGCTTCAGGTAGGTTATTATTGGTACTGGTGGGAAGAACGGTTAAATCTTCTGGACTGGTATAACTATAAACCCCAATGGCATGAAAATGACTGATTTCAACGGGTTCATGTTGATGGGGAAATAGCAGCGAAAGACGGTTATAATTGGGGTTGGGTAAGCCAATAAATTCGCCTGTGCTTAAAGTTTCTAAGCCATCGACTCCCACCATTAAGTGATGATGATCGGCGTGTCCACCCGACATTTGGGCTTGGGTGACTTCACCTGAAGTAATAACGGTAAAAACCGCTACAGAAGACCCTAAAATTAGGCGAGTAGTCCAGTTAGATTTCCCGATAAACATTAACTGTTTCCCTGATAATGAATGACGACCCAATTTAACAGAGTCAACCCGTTTTTGTAAAAAGACAGATTGTCAAACTTGTACAGATCTTTACATCAAAAAATCAGTCAGAAAATCTGATAAAATTCTTAAACCTAAAGACTTTATAAAAGAAAAAAACGGCTGATGCCGTCTGAGTTAAAATATTGAAAGTTTGATGAAAAATAATCAATTGAATCTCTGAGAAGTTAATCAAGCCTTTTAAACCGTTTAAACTAAACCCAAAACATCAGACGAATTAACTCATTTTAAACGAGTTTAACTGAGCCGTAACGACGTATTATTATCAATCGCCCGTTCCCGACTAAACGCCTCAAAATAACGACGAACTGGAGTCGGGAATTTAGGAAAATGTAACTCAGCATCTCCTTCCGCAACATCGGCCCAAAAATAACGCAAATCCGGCGCCAACAGAACCGCTTCTTCCTGTGGTAAACTTAAAGGAGGGCTAGTTAGTAATTTGGTCATAAACGGAAAGGAGTGATCGGCAATCCGCTCCCGTGATTGTTCGGGTAAATCCGGCCATCCGCCGACAGAAGTGATACGATGAGATTCAATGTGTAACACCTGTTTTCCGTTTGGTTCTGTTCGCCAGTTTAAGATGCGATAAGGATGAGGATAACTCACCAAAGAACCGGTCGTAATCTCATAGATATTTTGCCATTGAGCAATATCTTGAACGTGCAAATGACCCGTAAACAAAAGCTGTACATTAGCTTCAGCGAGTATTTCTAACAATTGCGGTGCATTTTGCAGCATATACCGACGGCCTAAAGGATTTGTCGCTTGACCGGGAAGATGTTCGATCACATTATGATGTAACATCACCAGAACTAACTCATCGGTTGTCGTGGCTAACACCTTTTGCAACCAGTCTAACTGAGGTTGATCAAGACAACCGATTTGTTTCCCAGTTTCATCAAAAATGTTAGAATTTAACCCAATTAACCGCACTCCCGGTAAAATTTCATGGGTATAGTACAACTGGTTAATATTGTCATAGCCAAACTGATGATAATAGCGGGAAAAATCACTCAAACCTGTTACCTGTTCATTCCCGACTGATAGGGGTACATCATGGTTTCCCGGAACGACATAAACCGGATAGGGAAGTTTAGCTAAACGCTCACTCAGCCAAACGTGATTATCGATTTCTCCATCTTGGGTTAAATCACCCGGTAACAGCAAAAAGTCGATCTCACATTCTGCTAAATGTTCGAGAACCCTTTCTAAAGCCGGAATGCTGGCTTCGACAAGATGAAACCGATGGGGATGATCCCAAATCGTATGAGATAGGGCAATATGGAGATCGCTAGCAATGGCAAATCGAAAATTTAAGCTCATAGTTTTATCAGCGTATTACGTTGATCCCTGTACAACATCAAGCATAGCCCCTGTTTTGATTTAAGCTAGTAGAGGCAGTTATTCCAATTCGTTATCACAACTTTTTATTATGACGGTTAAATTGCAACGCCCGATTTTAGTCGGTGGAATAGGACTCTCTTTTTTACTCTGGTTAGCGAACAGTATGGCTCACTCAGCCGCTGAGTTGGGCGAAACGGCGTTAGTCGGGACAATGGCGATGGGAGCGGGACTCTGGTGGCTACAGAAACAGTTTTCCACAACAACCCCCGCCCTGACTCCGAAAATTGTTGATCGCCAAACTGTCGATCAGGCGATCGCCCAAACGGGAACGATGATCGAAAAATTAGCCACAGAAGCCCAAGAAAACCGCTCTCGTGAGAATTTTACCGCTAGTATTACTCAATTCCAGCAGCAGGTGAGTGAACTAACGGCTCAACTGGAACGTCAAAAATTGTCCATTGGGGTGATGGGGGGAAAAGCCGCCGGAAAAACAGCATTAATGCAGGTGGTTGCTCAACAGGGCATCCCCCAATACAACCAACCGTTAACCCTGGTTGAAATTCCCGAAGGACAGCAAAACCTATTAACGAATGCAGATCTGGTGATTTTCCTCACCAATGGGGATGTGACTGATCCTGAATATCAAAGTATTTCTCAATTGTTGCTGCAAAGTCAACGGGTTGTACTTGTTTGGAACAAGCAAGATCAATCTTCTGTTGAAGAACAACCTGTGATTTTACAACGTCTGCGAGAGACAATGCAGGGGTTATTACAGCCCGAAGATGTGATTGCGATCGCGGCTTCTCCGAGTCCTGTAAAAGTGCGTCAACATCAAGCAGATGGTTCAGTTCAAGAGTGGATGGAAGCCCAACAAGCGGAAATTTTACCTTTGACTCAACGCCTGAGTAATATTTTACAACAAGAACAACAATCTTTAGTTTGGGCGACAACATACCGACAAGCAAAAGCCTTGCAAGCCCAAGTCAAAACAGGCTTAAATCAAGTCAGACGCGAGCGGGCTTTACCGATTATTGAACAATACCAATGGATCGCCGCAGCGACAGCGTTTGCGAACCCGGTTCCGGTATTAGATGTGTTAGCAACTGCGGCAATTAATGCTCAATTGGTGATCGATTTAGGGGCAATTTATCAGCAGAAATTTTCCCTCGAACAAGCCCAAGAAGTGGCAAAAACTATCGGCAGTCAGATGTTAAAATTAGGCTTGGTAGAACTCACCACGCAAACGTTAACGTCGCTTCTCAAAAGTAATACGGTGACGTTTGTAGCGGGTGGAGTCGTTCAAGGTGTGAGTGCTGCTTATTTAACTCAGATTGCGGGTTTGAGTTTAGTTGAATATTTCCAAAGCTTAGAAGAAAGTCAGGAGACGGGTCAGTTTTCTCTCAATCTTAACGCCCTCAATCAAACCTTGAAAACCGTATTTCAGCAAAATCAACAACTGTCACTTTTACAATCTTTTGTGAAACAAGCCCTCAACCGTCTTTCTCCTCAAATTCAACAAAAACAAGTTAGTCCATCTTCTGTTTCTTAGAAGGAGAATTCAGAAGGCACTGATCACTGCACAACTGTAAACTGGAAGGGCGGGTTCCGCAAAAATCTATGTTTCTCACAAACAACTGATCTAAACCCGCCCTCTTGCTTTTTTATATTTCAGATTAAATTAATCGATTGTTTGATGATCTATTTTATCTCAACCTTTTCAACTGAAATCTCAAACAGGAAGTTACAATGAATTTATTTTCAAATCAAAATCCCAATCCCGATAATGGTCAGGGTTCAGGTGAGCATTTAAATACACTGAATAATCATCATCCAAATTTACCACCTATCGAAGATGTAGAAGTTCAAGAACCCCATCCAGAAACGATTAAAGTGATTCGCCGATCTTTCATTTTTTTGGTGGTCATTGGCTTGTTAGTTGGGGCGATTGTTGCAACTGGAATTATTTATATTCTCAATCGATTTGATATTACCGGACAACCGCCTCAGCCTTCCCTTGAACAAGTTAAATAAAACTGAAAATTCATTACTTCGTTTGAAAGCGTTGTTCAGCAATTTCTTTGATTTTTTCCCAAAATCGAGGATAGTTTTCTAATACTTGATCAAAGTCCTCTTTGTATAAAACAAAAAGTTCGCAATAGGTTTGAGTTTTCACTGAAGCGGTTCGCCGACTGGAGTACAAAAGCGCAATTTCACCAAAAAACATCCCTGTTGTCATCGTGCGATAAACTCGACCTGTTTTTTCAGAAAAAGCAATGACTTCTCCTCGCTTGATAAAATACATTTCATGGCCTAACTGTTCTTCTCGGATGATATAATCATTTGGGGGTAAGATTCGAGGTTTTAATTTAATTACCAAGTCTTCTATAAAACCTTTATCTGCGTCTTGAAACAGAGGAACTTTTTCTAAGAGTTCTTGATGGAGATGAAGATAAATTCGAGTTTTGATCGAGTGAGGAAGTTCATCTAAAAAGTCTAATTCCATCGAAGCATCATGGCTATATTCCCACATATATTGATAATAATCTCTCACCTGTTGCTGCAATATAGCGGGGATTCTGCGCTCACGCATATACGCTTGAATTTGATCGAGTTTTTCCCGAAATCGCCCTTGATTTGCGTCTAAATTTGCAATGAGAGAGGCAACATTACCAATAATAAACGCATACATTGACACTCCCAAAAACATAATCACTAAAGTAAATACAATTTCTAGGTCGTTCGTTGGGGTAATATCTCCATAGCCAACTGTGGTTAAAGTGGTAATTGACCAATAGAGTGAATTCAGATATTGGGTACTGGTACGAGCGGATTCTAAAGAAGCATTGGTTAACCAAGATTCACCCGAAATCTGAGCAACCTCTCCAATAAAAAACCACAAGCAAGCAACCCAATGATCGATGAGAAAAATAGTAACAACTAAGTTAATCATGCGGATAACCACTGGATTAACATTCACATTGTTTTCCCATCGTCTAAAAATTCCCAAACATTGAAATCCCCGTAAAAGTCGAGGAAATCTAATAATTCCGATGACATAGCCCGGAACAGGCGAAATAAAAATTCTGACAATAAAATCGATGGGTAAACTGGCAATTAAATTAATTTTAAGATCGGTTGAACGGTAATTTTTACGAATCTTTTGTCTGTCTGTAATGAACTCTCCCTGATCGATATATCCAATTTTAAATCGCAGAAATATATCAGCAATTAATACAGTGTCACTTAATAAATCCAAGATTAACCAGATGCCATCAGCATCAGTTTGAAAGGCAATTGTAAATGGAATCGAAAGATAATTGTAGAGGCTAACTAAAACAATTATAGATTCCCAGACGATAATGATTTTTGATTCAGGATGGATAGTTTGCATATTTGAGGTTAACAACAGATGGCACTCAAAGGAGAGAGTCTTCAAGTCTTAAAACTGATAGCTTAGGAAGAGATCTAAAGCTAGTAACGGCAGGGATACGGAGAAAAACAAATACTAACAATCTAGTTCGTCTGGAAATATTTGCATCTTACCTCACGATATATTATCGAATCCTCAGATTTTTCTCAGGGTAAATTAAGTTGACTGGTTTTGAATAGGAACAGAATTCACTCAAATAGGATCAACAACAAAATACCAACATACTCGATCCACAGCTCAAAAGCACTCAATATTAGAGTGTTTAGATTGAAGTTTATCCAAGTCTACTGCTACCATCATTCATAATGTGTTACTCCAAACCGGATTAAATTATGCTACAAACAACTTCTACACCATTTCATCATAAATTAGGTTCTCCCCTCCTCAAACAACCGATTTCGGTTTTACAAATTAACTTGGGTAAGCGATGCAATCTTGCTTGTCGTCACTGTCATGTCGAAGCTAGCCCCAAACGAACAGAAGAACTCTCTCCAGAAATCTGCGATCAATTGATCGAACTGATTCATCGTTTTCCTCAGATTCAAACCGTTGATTTGACTGGGGGAGCGCCTGAGATGAATTACGGCTTTAAACCTTTAGTGGAAGCCGCACGATCTCAGGAAAAAGAAGTCATTGTTCGCTCTAATCTAACAATTTATTTTGTTGATGGATTTCAAGATCTTCCCGAGTATTGCGCTCAGTATCAGCTCAGGATTATAGCATCTTTGCCCTGCTATTTGGAAGATAACGTAGACAAAATGAGAGGGAAGGGAGTTTACCAAGATTCAATTGCCGCCATTCAATGCTTGAATCAGCTCGGGTATGGTAGACAACAAAATCTGGTGCTAGATTTAGTGTATAATCCCGCCTTGCCTCAAACCCAATCTTTTTCTTTACCTCCAGAACAGCATCAACTCGAAGCAGCTTATAAACGCTATCTCAAACAACACTTTGATCTCGATTTTAATCAACTCTTTACCATTACTAATTTACCGATTGGCCGCACGAAAGAATATCTCAAACATCAAAATATTCATCAACCTTATCTAGCTTTTTTAGAAGAACATTACAACTCAAATACCGTTGAACATTTAATGTGCCGAAATCAACTTTCTATTGACTACCAGGGAAATATTTATGATTGTGACTTCAATCAAATGGAAAATATTCCGGCTCGTACCTCAACCGATGAACTCCTAACCGTCAAAAAACTACTAGAGTTTGACAGCTTAGATGTGATTCGAGAGATCAAAACCGCACCCTTTTGTTATGGGTGTACCGCAGGATGTGGTTCAAGCTGTGGCGGTGCTTTAGTTTAATATTATGGAGTTAAAACTTCTCAGATGAATGATTCAGAAAACCCTCTAAAAAGACCCCAAAAAATCTCCAAACCTTTAAAATTAATAGGGTTAGGTATTGGAGTGACAATCTTGATTATTTTGGCGGAAAACTTCTTCAATCTCTCTGATTCTTTCTCATTAATCCAAGATTATCTCAAACAGACTCTAGACTGGATTGCTAATCTCGGGTATTGGGGGCCAGTTGCACTGATTTTCGTCTATATTCTGGCAACTGTATTATTTCTTCCTGGTTCGATTTTAACTTTGGGAGCAGGTGCAATTTTTGGGGTAATTACAGGTTCAATTTGTGTCTCTATTGGTTCAGTCGTCGGTGCAACTTGTGCCTTTTTAGTGGGTCGATATTTAGCACGCGGTTGGGTTGCTGAAAAAATCGCCAAAAATGATAAATTTAAAGCCATTGATGAAGCAGTCGCCCGAGAAGGTTGGAAAATCGTGGGGTTAACTCGACTCTCCCCGATTTTCCCTTTTAACTTACTCAATTATTCTTTTGGGTTAACAAAAGTTTCCCTACGTGACTATGTAATTGCTTCTTGGATAGGCATGATTCCCGGAACCCTGATGTATGTTTATATCGGTTCTTTAGCGGGAGAATTAGCAACTTTAGGAGTAGAAGGACGCTCGAAAACTACAGGAGAATGGATTCTTTATGGAGTGGGTTTAATGGCAACAGTTGCCGTTACGGTTTACGTTACGAAAATTGCTCGCCAAGCATTGAATGAAAAAATTTCAGAAGAGCAAAGCTAACAAACAATGCCCCTCCTCACATTTAAAAAACGGATCAAAAGTCAACGGTTTTGGTTAACTCTCAGCCTAACTAGCCTCCTGTGGATTGCTTATTTTAGCCCTTGGAAATTTGAGAGTCTTGATCCCGTTTCGTTGACAAATTCGATAGAAAAATTAGGAAATTGGGCAGTTTTGGGATATATTCTGCTCTATATCCTCTTAACTATCGTCGGAATTCCTGCGATTCCGTTAACAATGGCCGGGGGAATATTTTGGGGTCTAGTTTGGGGAACGTTTTGGTCAGTGATTGCTGCAACAATGGGAGCGATTGCAGCATTTGGGGTGACTCGATACTTGTTACAAAATTGGGCGCAAAAAACGTTTAGCCATCATCGTGCATTGAGAAAATTCCATCGAGCTAGCCTGAAAAATCCCTTGAAGTTTGTGCTATTTGTGCGGTTAGCTCCCATTTTCCCTTTTAATCTTGCCAATTTTTTATTTGGACTGACTGTAATTCAATGGAAACCCTATGTTTTAGGAACATTCTTGGGAATTATTCCAGGAACGTTTACCTACACTTGGTTAGGGATTAGCGGAAAACAGGCAATTGAAGGAAGCAATCGCCTCTCGATATTCCTCGCTTTGGCAATAGCGGTAGGATTGTGTTTATTGCCTCGTGTAACCCGTCAAAGATTACAGTACCACGAGGAAACCGAGTAATAGCGACACCTTTCAATTCTGTTAACCTCTAACGTTTTTTCATCTGCGGAAATTGGTTAATTTGAGCCGCTCCATAAAAGATTAGAGATTGATTTTGAATTCGGAATCGATCAATCCGCAATGACGTACCATCCAGAGCAAATTTGTCTAAATCTAGCAAGTTATTCACGTGATCAATTAATGCCTGACCTAGACTTACCGCCTCTTCATTGCCTTGATAAGACACATCGACAAATCGGATCTGACGACGATCTTGAACCTCGACAAGGCTTGTAAAGTCCACCATAATCGGCTGATCAGAATCACCCAATCGAACCTGAGATTGCAGATTAAACTTTTTGTCTGGAGTGATTCGCATCTGCGTGTTGCTAAACTTCAACGGTTGGCCCTGATATTGCAGTCGTTGCAATTTTTCGATGATAAAGGGAGTATTGAACGAAGACGTTAAATCTTCCTCGGTCAATACAACTCGCATCGTCGCCTGAGTAGGTTGTCGCAACTTCACCTGACCTGCAAAGATTGCACCAAAGTCAATTGATACGGCTTGCAGGTAGAGTTCCATTACGGCAATACGAAGCCCGTTGTACATCAGCATTCCTTGGCCGATGAAGTCAAAGCCATCTACACTACCCTGTAACAACTTGGCTACGGGTTCAGCCCGGACGTTGGCTTCAATTTTTTCAGAACGTTTGAATAGGGCTGCGATCGCCGCACCAACAACTTTGCTGACGACGCGATCGCCACCTTGGGTCTGAAAAGGAGTGCTTCCAAACAAAGCTTGTACCATTCCTTTGCTCGCTTACTCACACGAATCATTATAGCGGCAATATTAAGAAATGTTACATAAGTTGTCTTGATAGGAATGATTAAGCCTAAATTTAAGCAACTCTGGATTTACCTCTATTGTAGACCAGCAAGGACTTTACAGAGCTTTAGAGTATTTTACACTAATTTACCAAGAGAAGCAGGTTTAAAGCCCCGTCGTTCACGACGGATTATTTTGTGCTAATATAGCTTATCGTAAACGACGACGATAAACTATGCTCGTATATGAGATGAAGTTGCAAGGAACAGAAGCCCAATATCGAAGGCTAGATGAAGCCATTCGGACGGGCTGTTTTGTTCGGAACAGCATCATCAGAGCATGGATGGATGGTCAGATTAAAAGTCGTAATGATGCTTATGCCTACTGCAAAGTGTTGTCAGATCACTCAGATTTTCCCTGGGTTAGTAAACTGAACTCAATGGCTCGACAAGCGCACGCAGAAAGAGCATGGGCATCAATTGAACGGTTCTATCGAAATTGCAAGCAGAAAATACTAGGTAAGAAAGGATTCCCAAAGTTTAAAAAATATCAAGTCAGAGCATCTGTTGAATACAAGACATCGGGCTGGAAACTTTCAGAAGATAGAGGCTATTTAACATTTTCCGACAAATTTCAATCGGGGACATTTAAACTTTGGGGTAGTCGAGATTTACACTTCTATCAACTCAAACAAATTAAACGGGTTAGAGTGATCAGAAGGCACGATGGGTATTATGCTCAATTTTTAATCGATCATACCAGAGAGGAAAATAAAGAACTCACAGGAAAACCAACTGGGCTAGATGTAGGTCTTAACCATTTCTACACCGATTCTTTTGGCAATCAAATAGACAATCCCCGCTTTTTCAGGAAAGACGAGCGACGAATTCAAAAGCTGCAACGTCGATTATCTCGAACAAAAAAGGGAAGTCAAAACCGCTCAAAAGCCAGAAATCGTTTAGGTAGAAAATATCTTAAGGTTTCACGCAGGCGTAATGATTGGGTTTGTAAATTAGCTCAACACGTCATACAGTCTAACGACTTGGTAGCGATAGAAAATCTACGGATACGCAATCTAGTTAAAAATCATCATTTAGCCAAGTCAATTAATGATGCTGCTTGGTACAGATTTAGAGAATGGCTGGAGTATTTTGGGAGGATTTATGGGGTGACGGTGATTGCCGTTGAACCTGCATACACGTCTCAAAACTGCTCAAATTGCGGTGAAAAGGTTGTCAAAACTCTCAGTACGAGAACTCATAAATGTCCTCACTGCGGATATGTAGCAGACCGGGATGAAAACGCCGCCAAAAACATTCTAAAATCTGCACTTAAACAGCTATCAAATCAAGAAACGGATAAGAAATAGATTAACGGATTAACTTGACTGTAAAACGCATAAATCTAGGCTTCTCACACGTAGCTTAATCCGTTTTTCCGCTTAATATCTGTTTTGAAAATACCGTCGGGCAGATGGAAATCAACGCCTCCCGAGAGACTGATCTCTGCTTAAGTGGGGAAACCCAGTTGAGTAAGTCAACTCATCGAAAGAGGAAACCCAAACAGTGATGTTTGGAATCTCCGTCGTTTACGGCGGAGAGGATGTCAAAAAATCTGTCTCCTGGTTCAAAAAAAGGCCATTGCCCGAAACCTGCTCCTGTGGGCTTAAGCCCTGGGATCACTCCTGTGTGGATCTGTGTTGGAGCCATTGTTGTTTTAAAGGGAGCAATTTTTGTTCTAAAGATTCAGCCGCAGAACCATCAATTAAATAGCTTCTAAATGGCTCCTCTCCACTGAGATAGTCAAAATAAGCTGAAGATAGATAAACTTTAAAATCGGGATTATCAGCAATATAAACCTCAAAAAAGGCAACAATTCCACTATTGGCATAGCTATCAATTAACTCGGGAGTCGGAAGCATTAACCGTTCAAAAGAATTAATCGCATCCGTTATTCCCGCATCCAGTTGTGAAAAATCAACGTGAGCTTGTCCTTCAATAATCACCAAATATTTTTCAGGAGATTTTAACCAAATAAAAGAACCAGCCTGTTCAAAAATAGCAGGAGTTGCTGGATCATAAAGACCCGACCCCAATAAAACAGGAATCTCTACAGCAGCCAAACCTTTTTGACCAAAAATACTGCGATTCACCGGATTAGCACCAATCACAGCTTGAACTCTCGTATCCCGAAATTGAGTCGGTAAATTCGGTAAAGCAAGAGCGCGACATTGCAATAATAAAGAGAGATTCAAAAAGCCAAATTCCCTCTGACATTCTTGCTGCAAATTCTGTAAATCTATTGTTGCACCCCCAACTGCTAAAGCCGTATAACCGCCAAAAGAGTGACCATGAACTCCAACTTTATCGAGTTGAAGTCGTCCTTCAAAATCCTTGGTATTAAGTCGCTCTAACTCATCCAAAACATAACTAATATCTAGAGGACGATCAATAAATTCTTGTAACTCAAAAACTTCCTGACGGCGACCCGCTAACAAGTCTGAGGCGTGGCGGAAATCGCTACCCGGATGTTGAGGAACCGCAACCACATAACCATAAGAAGCCAAATGTCTAGCCCGTTTAGCAAAATCTTCCGGTCGAGAAGCCAAGCCATGAGAGATAATAACAACAGGCGTTTTACCTGAGCGCCAAATTTGGGGTTGATAAAGATCAACATAAAATTTACGGTTGCGTTGAGTATCATTAAGAAACAGCCGTTGAGGTTCCTTGACACCATAGATACCGGGTTTACGCAGATCAGGTAAAGACGAAAAATTAATGGGATTTAAAGTTAGGGCTTCAGTCGATAAACGCGCCACTTCTTGATTCAAAATACGAGTTGCATCAATGACTTGTTGAACTGTATTTCTTAATCGGAGAATTTGATCAAGATTAATCTGTAGATTGGCGGGTAGATGATCAAGAAAATTCAATAATGTTAATCCTTGCGGCTCAGATGCAGATTTAATCAGGGCTGTCTTTAAAGCAGATTGTTCATGTTCTCCACCTTGAAGGGTAATATACCGCCCAAGACGACTAAGAATATCTTCACCCATAGCTGTATCTAAAACGCGAGATAACTGGATAGAATTAACATCAACTCGTCTGAGTAAAGCACCCTGAAACTCGGCTTTTTCTTCGGGTGTTGCTCTGGCTAAATTAAAATAAGTTCTGAGATTTTGATCAATTTCTCCCGTTTGAGCAAATGTTTCTAAAGAACTCACCGGAACCGACACACGAGCCGTTGAAAAGACAAAATCAATTCTCTCGGCTGCTTTCAAGGGAAAAGCCGTAACGACGCTTGAAAACAAACCCAGAAACAAAGTAACACTCCAAGAATATCCACACCACTTCCCAGTGGATTTTTTAAAATATTTCTGCATCATAAGTTAAAGACGACTTTTGTCTAACAATTAATTCTATCCTTGAAAAACAATATTTATAGCAGTCGAAGCCGAGATTAGGACACTGTTTTTCTGTCAAATCTTTTTATGATAAAGGTTTCAATTCTGTCTCCTGTCTCCTGTCTCCTGACTTCTGCTATAAGGCGCAGTTCCCTGCACCCCAAAAATAGATTAGATATTTCCTTTTCAAGATTGAAATTATATATCCCTATGATCACGAGCAGTTAGATAGAGACAAAATTTTGTTGAGTTAGAGAATGCAACCCATCAAGCATTGCTAGGGTTTGGTTATGCGCTACGATTTTCGTTGAACCATTTTCAAAACCAAGGGTTAAATCTACGAAGGTCAAGCCATCCGTCAAACCGATGATATCCTCTCCAGGTGTAAAGTCTTTAATCACATCGACACCTGCTTGTAAGCTTAAATCAAAGCGATCATTTCCTTCTCCTCCTATCAGAACATCATCGCCTAAATTTCCACTTAAGAGATCGTTTCCTTGTCGTCCGAGTAGGATATCATTTCCTTGACCCCCGTAGAGGGCATCATCTCCCGCTTCTCCTAACAGTTGGTCATCACCTTGAGCGCCGAGCAGAACATCGGAAGTGGCGCTGCCTGTGAGAATATCATTTTCTAGCGTACCAAGAAAATCATTGTTCCCATCGCGAGATACCCGAGTGATGGCAGTATCGTTTTCCGCGACTCCCGCAGACTGAGGCGCAATTAATTCTACGGCTTCGGAAGCTTGAATTAAACCAGAACCGCTTTTGAAATCTACTCCGGGAAAATCCGCATCCAGGGCTGTTTCTTCGAGAATACTACGAACTTCAGCAGGGGTTAAAGAATCTTTACCTCCGGCGGCTTGTAGCATCAAAGCAGCAACTCCAGCAGCGTGAGGGGCGGCGGCGGAAGTTCCGCTAAAGTTGGGGAACCCATCGCTATCCGAGGAATTGTCTGAACCGAAAAAGGTAGTATTCACGCCATCTGTAGCCAGTAAGTTCGGTTTTTGGCGAACCAGAGGACTGTCTAAAGGAGTTCCATCTGCTGCGATGAAGATTGGAGTTCCACCGACAGAAGAGGTAGACTTAGCTTTGGGAATACTGGTGCCAAATTCTGGCGTGTCGTTGTAGCTTGTCGCCCCAATGGCAATCGCGCCTTCTGCGTTGGGATGTCCGAAAACGGTAGAACTATTATGGCCGTACTCGAAGTTATCTGCGCCGTTGGAAAAGTTGATGTATTTGATGAGATTCGGTTCGGTGGAATCTACCCGTTTACCCATCAAAATATAGAACTGGTTGCTATCGGTATTGTTGGTGAAAGAAATGGTTTCGAGGGGGTCTGCACCCAGGTTGTTATCCGTACTGGAAGCAACGACATCATTTGCACTCAGGTTAAGAGAGTCTTTTTTGACGATAAAGATATCTAAATCGCTGGTTGCACCTCTACCGTTACCGACAGAGGCGAAGGGTTCATCCCATTGTAGTGTTAATGGCCCGAGTTTTTCTCCCGCATCCAGACTAAACTGGTTAAACACATCAACACCGGCTCCCGCATTGAAATCATGGGCTTCGTAAGTGACTCCATCAATGGTGAAGCTGTTACCGGAGTTGCTGAATTCGGACTCGTAGGAGCGTTGACCATCGTTTCCGGCGGCTGAGAAATAAACAACACCTTGTTCTACAACTCGATTAACCGCTTGTGCTGCAATTCCATCTTGGAAAAAAGGCTGATTGGTAAAGCCCATATCATCAACAATAATATCAGCTCCGGCTGCGACTAAGGCATTAATAGCCTGTGCCATTTCAACTTCATTGGACACCCCATAAAACATGAGTTCAGATGCAGGCGCGATATCGTGAACGATTTGCAGCATCGCTCGGCCTTCGTCTTCACCTTTAGACCCTTCTTTTAAAACTTGTACAGGGGTTGTATAACCATCAGGATTTCCCATACCCGGAAGGTCGCCACTTCTAATATCATCTGCTGCGGTTACTCCGTCTTGTAAGAAGTTGTAGCTATCGGAGATTACCCCTATTTTAATTCCACTCCCATCGAGGTTAAAAGTATTACGAATCTCGTCGGTATTTAAAGCAACATCGCCTTGACTGATTACTGAATTAGAGCGGGTAATGGGTTGAGCAGCTAACATAATGATGACCTCCTGGGGTTCGTAAATCTCTGATAATTTTGATGATTTTATTGGTTGAAATTGAGAAAATTAGATTTTTATTTTTAGCCTTAAAGGTCTTGATACGGAAGAAACAAAATTGATTTTTTATTTCTACTTTTGTTCTGATGATTGTCCTGAGATCTGAAAGTTTATTGAAAATAAGGGGTGGTTTTGTTTGGGTATTGTTTTTTACCTTTGATAATTAAATTATTGCAGTTAGCCTGGGGCT
This sequence comes from Limnoraphis robusta CS-951, assembly GCF_000972705.2. The sequence continues at coordinate 30,985 of NZ_LATL02000036.1, forward strand.
ATGTCATCGGTTATATCACTGAACTTTTAGACAAACTCAAAGTACAAAAAATAGCCCAAAAGTTCAAATACTGAGGGATATATGGATATATTTTTTACAAGTTTTCACACAAAATCTCCGTATTTTAACGGAATAAAAATAAAAATAATATCTACGAAAAAACCCTGATTATTTCAGGGTTGACTCATGGCTTAATTAAATTTCAGTGGAATTACTGATAGGTTCTCCAGTGAACTGCTACATCCTTAAGCTGCAATTACTCAGTAATTTCTCGGACAAGTTGAACAATTGATCGCAATGCCTCTAATTGTAAATTGACTGGACAATGCTGGACAATGCCATACTCTGCGATAATTAGGTATGGCTAAATTTGTTAAACCCAATGAAGCAGCTAACACTCTGGGAGTTTGCCTCCGAACACTCAGACGATGGGAAGCAGACGGTAAAATCAACACGATCAAAACGCCGTCAGGACAAAGGCGATACGACATCGAAAAGTTCATCAAAGAGAAATCAGAAAACGGAGGAAGACGCGCCACTGTTATCTATGCTCGCGTCTCTACCCGACCTCAAAAATCAGACCTTGATAAACAAGTTGAAAGACTATCAATGCTCTACCCAAGCGCTGAAGTTATTAAGGAAGTGGGAGGAGGACTCAATCTTAGGAGGAAAGGACTCGTCTGTCTTTTGGGACGAGTTTTGCAAGGTAATATCGGAACTATTGTGGTTGCCCACAAAGACAGACTTGGGCGATTTGGCTTCGATCTTATCGAATGGTTGTGTGAGCAATTTGACTGCAAAATCGTGGTTCTCAACCAAGTCAGTCTCTCCCCACACCAAGAACAAGTTCAAGATCTTGTCGCCATCCTGCACAGTTTTTCCAGTCGGCTTGATTCCATCCGAAGACTTGAAAACAAAATCAAGCAGGAGTTACAAGCTGAAGTCGAGGCACAAAAAAGCCAAGTCACAACCCAATAAAACTCTTAAGATCCGGGTGTATCCAGAAACCGAGTTACATCAAAAATGGAAGTCTTGGCTTTCTGCGTCTCGCTACTGTTACAACAAGGCAATAGCTGCACTGAAAACAGGAGAAAAGATAACCAGTGCATATTCGCTTAGAGATTATGTGATCAGACTAGATTTGCCGGACTGGGTTAAATCTGCCCCATCTCACCCCAAAGAAAATGCCATCTTTGATGCTTGGGATGCGTGGAAACAAGCCAATTCTGTAAAGGGAGAAGCGTCGTTTAGAAGCTGTCGTCAACCCGTTCAATCCATTAAGTTCCACAGAGTCAACTTCAACGGAAAGACGTGGTATCCTACGCTGGTCAAGGGACTTAACTTTAGAGCTTCTGAACCCTTACAAAAAACCAACTTTGCAACCCAGTTAGTTAGAGACAGAAAACGATGGTTTGCCTGTATTCCTGTATTAGAAGAAGTCAAACCCAAAGAGTTGGACAGAGTAATCGCATTAGATCCTGGAGTTAGAACATTCCTGACAGGCTACGACGGCGAATCATTTCAAGAGTTTGGCGGGGCAGACATTGGACGCATCCAACGGCTGTGTTCTCACCTCGACAATCTCTTGAGTCGAGCGTCTAAAGCTTGTCGCAAACAAAAGCGACGAATGAATCAGGCAGCCAATCGAATCAGGGTGAGGATTCACAACTTAGTCTCGGAGTGCCACAAGCAAGTAGCCAACTATATCACGAGTCAATACAAGGTTATCTTCTTGCCAACCTTTGAGACTTCACAGATGGTTGTCAAATCTAAGCGAAAGCTAAATAGCAAAACAGCAAGGCAAATGCTAACTTGGTCTCATTATCGGTTCAAGTTGCACTTGAAACAAGTAGC
>NZ_LATL02000037.1 GCF_000972705.2 Limnoraphis robusta CS-951
GATCAAGGGGGGATCTAAGGGGGGATCAAGGGGGGATCATCAAAAGTTGCATGATTAGAAAGAAATGGTATTGGAAGCTTAAAGACTCAAGTTCTTGACGTATTGTTTAATAACGGGTTGTAGGGTTAAAGCCGGAGATTTTGTCAGTAAATTCCGTTTACTCAGGGATTGTATCGCCTTCAAAAAATCTTCATCCGGTAAAAGTTCAGGGGGTTTATGGTTGATTTCTGGGGGGTTTTCTTGCTGTGCTAACCACCGGAGCAGAATTTTTTCAGATTCACAGAGGCGTTGATAATGTTGTTTTAGGATAGGTTCTAAATCTCCTAGATATAAAGTAGAATAGGAGAGGAATTGTTGAACACTACCATTAAATAAATCCAGGATAGCAGTCGCAATTATATTTAACCATAAAGGGTTGCCATTGTAAAGTTCTATCAGCCGTGACCATTGATTTTTGTCTTTGAGTTTTCTGGCGGTGAGGAGTTGGCTGGCTGATTTCCCTAAGCCGGTAATTTGTAAAGTTTTGCAGTAGATATTTTCAGCTTCTAGAGTCGCAATTTCTAATGGTTTTTCCCAACTGAGGAGAAGTAGACAACTGTTGTGGTTTAATTGTCCAATTTCGTTGAGTAGTTGACCATAGTTTTGATATTCTGGGCGGTAATGTCCGATAAATTCTCCTGGAGTTAAGGTTTCCTGGAAGTCGTCAAGAATGATAAGACAACGGTGGTTTCTCAGATAGTCTAAGATGGAACTACGGGAGTTGAAGTAGTTGATCATCGAGGGGTTTTTCAGGGGTGAAGGTGCTGCTAGAAATTCGATGATGTTGCTTTGTAGGGCGTTGAGGCTGGGAAATTTGCGATGACTACGCCATAAAATGCGAACAAAGTTGTCTTTTATTTGTTCAACCAGTTGTCTAGCTAGGGCGGTTTTTCCGATACCGGATAATCCTGTGAGGATGACAATGCGGCTCTTTTCTTCTAATATCCACTGTTTGAGTATCGCCAGTGAGTCAGTGCAGTTGTAGAGGGGATGATCGTATTCTGGCGCTTGGCTGAGATCGTGGTGGGGTTCTGTGTTATTGGGGGTTGAGGGCGATCGGTTTTTGGGCTTTTTTGAGGGATTGTGTGGGTCGTCACAGACATTTATATTATTACCAATATGCACGGCGTCATTATAAAAAGAAAATACCCCATTTTCAACAAGCGATCGCACATTCTTTTTTTTAACATCTTCTCCCAACAAATCCGACAGAAGTTTCCAGAATTCCGATGCGGATTTTTTCACATGATCGCCGCTACAGTGGTATTTCTCAGCGATCTCCTTATATGCTTTACCATCCCATGCCCCCTCCAAAATAGCCCGTTGCAGTGAGTCCAGATGCTTCCCCGTTCTAGCAAAAATCAACTCATCCGTCCACCGCAAGGCTTCTTGAATTTCCATAGCTTTTAAATTCAGTTGTAGTTGGGTCTACTTTAACTGCCAATTATCCCACATTATCCCCCTTTTAACCACAAAATCCCACCTTTTCCCCTTTTTGTACTTTTAACCCCTTAATAAATCCCCCCTAAATCCCACTTTTATGGGCTTGCCAAACTGAGAATAAGTTAAGAAAATAATAGACATGGGGAAATAAAATTACGCAGGAATTAATTAGGATTAAATTTTTTGAAGTTTACCTATAAATTAGAATGAAAACTTACTCCGCTTCAGGCGAACGCGGGTCTGAGTTCAGTGAAGAAAAATAGTTAACACGCCATTATCTATCCAGTCTTTCGACTGTTGTAAATTCTTTAAACCCTCAAGGAAATACCATTATGCTTTCTGACATTATCACCGAAAACGGGTTGGACTTGGGTATAGCTACCACTGGGAACGACTCTATTATCATGTCTCAGCTTCCCCCAGAGCAACTTGCCTATTTCAGCGCTTCACCTTTTCCAGATGCGATCGCACTTTTGGAGGGAGACGATAATGTACTCAACGACAATACTGGACGTATTTTCTACGGAAACCAAGGCAGTGACACCATTATTGGCGGGGGTGGAAATGATACCCTCTTTGGCGGTCAAGATAATGATTTCCTAGAAGCTACTGGTGGTAATAATATTTTATTTGGTAATTTCGGAAATGATACTTTAATTGGAGGTCCGGGAAACGATAGTCTGTATGGCGGCGCGGGTAATGATGTGATTATTGGAGGTCTTGGAAATAGTATTATCTCTGGTGATAAAGGATTAGACACCTTAACTGGTGGCGGTGGTGCTAACCAGTTTATCCTACCATCATCGGGGGCTGACCAGGATGTGATTACTGATTTCCAACCCGGTATCGATAAGATGCGTCTCCCTAATGGGATTTCATTTAACAACTTGCAAATTTTGAGTGACGGGTCATCTGTATCGACTCGAATTGAATGGAATGGCGAAACTTTAGTAATTCTCGAAAATGTATCGCCATCTTCTATTACCAATAATGACTTCATTGAAACCGGAGAAGTATCCGAACTACCCACAACCCAGCCGCCCATTGAGATTGAACCGCCAACTCCAATTCCCCTGCCAGATATTCCCAGTTTTTTGAATTTCCCGCTCCTAGCTACTTCACCAACCGTCAATACCCAGAGTAATGCGTTGTCGGCCGAGTTATCAAATAGCAGTCAAGCTTTACCAGATGTCAACGAAGTTTTAACTACCGGATTCAATAATGCGATCGCACAACTTCAAGATATTTTAGTCGCTCCGGGTTTTGACAGCAAGATTGTGACGGCTTTCGGAGAATCAGCCGATGTAGAAGCCGCACGCTCTTTGATTCAACAGTTATCCAACGGTCAATCTCTGCCAACGTTTAAAATTATCTCAATCGATGAAATTGCCGGAAACTTGGGAGCATTTGATAAACTGACGAACACCGTTTATATTTCCCAAGATTTTTTGAGTCAAAACGCCAATAGTCCAGAAAATATTGCCAACGTTCTTTTGGAAGAAATCGGTCATTCTATAGATTCTCAGATTAATCCTGTAGATGCTCCCGGAGATGAAGGTGCAATTTTCTCTCAACTGGTGCGCGACAATCAGTTGAGCGATGAGGAACTTAAGATACTTAAACTAAAAAATGATCATTTAACAGTTAACATTGATGGGGTTGATGTTATTCTAGAATTAGCACATCGCGATCTTGTTGTACAATTTGATTCTCAAACAGATAATTCTGTTATGTACAATGGCTCTAATTCTGAATTAGCAACATGGAATACTGGTATTTCGCTATCTATGAATGACAAAGATCCAGTTCCCGGTGAGATTATTCAGTTTGAGTTAACTATAGATACGAAAAATATTAAACCTTGGTGGGGAAGTCGATGGCCTTATACAGCATTTGGCTATGCTTCTGACTATGGGAATAAGACCACTGAAGCTACTCCACTTCATTCTTGGTTTGGAGTCAGAAACGGTGACTGGGTAAATCCTCAAAATTGGACTCTAGAAGTCATGGATCGACTTGGCAGTTCGACGACTGTAGTTGATGGAGGAAATATTTCTGTGGGATTATCAGTAGGAACAGATAACTTAGAAGGTAACTTGGGAGGAGGAATTAATTTCAAATCTAACGAGCCGAACAAAAAACCTTTTGATATAATGAATTATGGAAGTTACGGCGAATGGGATTGGTTGGCTTTGAGAAATCTGTTGACACCCAATAATGATCATGGCAAATTTTTTGAGACCAGTATTATTAAATTAAGAGGAGAAGTGAAAGCTGAATCAGTTTTTGTAAATGAAGATTGGCTACAAATATATTTCACCACTGTGCCAATCTATAGTTTTACAGGAGGTAATCTTATTGAAGATCTTATTGAAGAAGATAATATAGAGTCTGATGAATATTATGATCGGCAAGCAATGCAGGCTCATGTGTACGCACCTTTTCCAGACAGAGGTCCGGTCGCGGTCGTAGATATAAGTCTATAGCCAATCTCTCAATAGTTTAGTAGGTTGGGTTGAGGCAACGAAACCCAACACCACCATCTCTGATTAATATTGGGTTTCACTCGGCACTAACTAAAAATTGGAATAAAAATGAAAGCCATGATTTCTTTAAAATCTTGTGGATTGGCTATAGCAACGGCTATTATTGCTATTGCTAGTTCAGTTCAAGCTCAAAGTTCAGGAGCTTAGTAGGTTGGGTTGAGGCAACGAAACCCAAAACCACCATTTCTAACTCTTGTTGGGTTTCACTCCCGTTCAACCCAACCTACAAAGTTGAGAGCGATCGCTGTTTTGAAATTCCCCCTCAAACTCAATGCGATCGCGTTACTTCCATCCGATCGCCTGAGACTTTGAAACCCAGTTTCTCTGAGAGTTTCAATCGTCCTAACCTAGATATTAATTGAAGTCTTTTTAGATACATCCTTTGCGATCGCCCTATCTTCTATTACAGACCAACATCATATTATAGCCCTTGCATTAGCGACTCAACTATGAGTTGGCGTAAATCAGGTATAATTGACATTAATCAGAAATCGGAGGGATTCATGCTGAATATAGAACTAGATCAAGAAACGGAAGCGTGTTTAGTGGAAATTTTGGCAAGGGAAAAAACGACCAGCGATGAATTGATTAAACGCTTGGTTAAAGAACGCTGGTTGAGTTTACAACCACGCAAAACTATTGTCGAAAGACGTGGGGGACATCCCGAACATCTGTTAGAAGATGCGCCACCTGGTTTATCAGAACGGGTCAATCGAAAAAAGGCGATCGCTGATTATTTGGAGAAAAAGCATTCTCAACATCATTCGTAATGACTTATTATCCGGTAATTATTGTAGATAGTGGAATTTTAGTGGCTTACTACAGTGTCAAAGATCGCTATCATCAACAGGTACGAGTCTTCTTTGAAAGATGTACAAGTAATCTAGTCACTACTGTTAGTTGTGCTACTGAGGTTATGTGGCTACTTAGTCAAGATTGGCGTACACAAAATGAGTTTCTTCGTGATCTTGCTACAGAACTTTATGAATGTATCCAATTGATTCCTGAAGATTTTTCGCGGATTGCTCAACTGAATCAGCAGTATGCAGATTTGCCCGGAGATTTTGCTGATTTATCTCTAATTACTATTTCTGAACGGCTGAATATTCCGGCTATTGCTACTTTGGATAGTGATTTTGATATTTATAAACGTTATCGAAAGCAATCTTTTGAACGGGCATTTATACCTGAGAACTGAAGCTATTTGCACATCGCTAATGCCCAAATTAAAGGAAAACTAGCAGAAATTAGTCTTGATTTTGGCTATGTGTTGCCTGTTATCTAAGAGCGATCGCGAAGCGTTGCGGATGCTATATCGCCTGAGACTCAGAAACCTAGTTTCTCTGAGAGTTTCTAGATCCTCACTAAGATTGAAATAGAAACCCCTCGGCAAAGTCTTTTTGCTTTTATCCTGGGATAACTTCAAAAGCATCTTGATCATATAATCGATAAATATAAAAATCACTGTCTAATCTAAAGATCCGCTTCATTTTTTGACTTTCCGCCACAGCCACCAGAGAAGCATCTGCTAAATCCATAGGCAGATCTTGATATTTTTCCATCAAAACTTTCATCCGTTGACATTCTGCTTCATTAATGGCGTGAAGATACAAGGCTTTTCTATTGATAAACTCCCATAGGATAGCCTGTGCTGACCAACCTCGCAATTCTGATAAAAAATACATAGCCTCAGTAAAACAAGGCCATGTTGTTAAGAGAGAACCTGTTAGTGTTTTGTAAGTTTGAACACATTTAACATGGGCTTCTCCCTGACCTCTATCAATCAGAGCAATGAGAGGCCCAGTGTCAACTAAAATCATGGTCGTCGCAGTCCTTGTTTAGATAATTTGGTGGCAATCTGTTCGCCAAAATCAGTTGACTGAAACTGATGATGAGGTTCAACTTGACTATCAATTGCACCAATTAAATCTGCGATTTTTTCTGATAAAAGTTCTGCTTCGGGCTGGCACTGATCAAGTTGAGATAAAATCCAGTTTTCCGGGGTTAAACCTTGTTTTTCGGCAACTTCTAAGAGAGCTTGGTAAGTTTTTTCAGATAGGATGATGGTATGTTATGACATGATTTTACTCAGTGAGCTTGATACTATTTTAACCCCAATCAATGTTAATGTCAGTTATTTATAATAAATCATATTACGGCGATCGCGCAAATTCTCCAATGGTTGTAGCATAGATGTATAAATCGGGTTTTGTGCGGGAAATTTTGTATTTTCATCAAGATTTCCCTAGAAACCCGCTTTGAAATAAAAACCCGGTTTCTTTGAGAAACCGGGTTTTTGAGTGTTTCTCAGAGGAACCGAATTTTTGAGTAGTTTTTGAGTGTTTCGCAGAAGTTACCAAACTTTTGAGTAATCAGATAATATTATTATGGAAATACATGAGTTTATCTTTGATTTTTTGAAATGACTAAAACGTTTATTGACTTATTTTCAGGTGCGGGGGGAATGTCCTGCGGTTTAGAACAAGCGGGGTTTGAATGTGTGTTAGGAATTGACCAAGATAAAGCCTCCTTAGAAACCTTTCAAGCCAATCATCATCACGCTAATATTATCTGCGGAGATTTGCGAGAAATTAGCCTTGAAGACATTAACGAAAAAATTGATAATCAAACCATTGATTTAATTTGTGGTGGGCCTCCCTGTCAGGGTTTTTCAACTATTGGGGCGAACGATAACCGCGACAAACGCAATTTTTTATTCTTTGAATTCCTGAGAATTGTTACGGCTTTAAAACCCGATTATTTAATCATGGAAAATGTGACGGGCTTACTATCTCGAAACAATGAACCCACCCTTTCATTAATTCTGAATTCTTTTGCGGAGTTAGGATATACAATAGAAGTCAGAGTTTTAGCCGCTCATCATTATGGCGTACCTCAAGCCAGAAGACGAACAATCTTTCTCGGAAATAGGTTTGGGGTTCCAAATCTTTATCCCGAAAAACAGTTTAAAGATTCTCCCAAAGATAGCGAAAATTTACCCGCAGCTAGAACCGTTGGTTGGGCGTTTGAGAACTTATTAGCCTGTCAAAATACAACGTTTAACCATGATATTGAAACTGCACAAATTACCAACGAACTCGAAAGAAAACGAATTCATCATATCCCAGAAGGACAAGGAATTCGCTATCAAAAAGATGAACTCGCCTATCTTCCCCGTGAACTGTGGTTTAATATTGATTGGGAGAGTTTACCCGAACAACGGTTTCGAGAAACCAAGTTAAAACGATTGGATAGAAACGCTGTTTCTAATACCATTAATACCAGTCGTACAACATATTATCATCCCACAGAAGATCGCTATTTAACTGCTAGAGAAGCAGCAGCCATTCAGTCTTTTCCGCCCAACTTTATTTTTAAAGGCAGTTTAACTCAACAATGGCGACAAATTGGTAATGCAGTTCCGCCTCTATTAGCTAAAGCCATCGGAGAAGGAATTTTAAGCTTAGATAAACAAAAACATCAACTCGAAAAAACGAATTCTACTCAAGATATTTCCGAAATTCGAGCCAAAGCATTTGCCTATCGAAACGCGCCTCAGTTTCCCCTTACAAATTAAGATCTGTTTTATTCGGACGCCGCCTCATTCCTTTGGAAATAATCGCCAAGAATACTCCCGTCAAAATCGATAATTCCCAATGAGTCTGAACCGTTGTCAATGTTAGCGAACCCAGAATCAGTAAACCAATGGGTGTATATCGAATCCATTTCATTTTAGACATATCCCTACCCTTTGTCGTAAAAATTTTTATCACATCAATGTCATTCTGACAACTTTGAATTATACAAGATTGTCAAATGATTCCTACTTAGCTTTTTTTGATATTGAGTTTATCGCAAAATCTACGAGTTATACAACTCAGAGTGTATCGGGATCAATATTCAATTCCCGCAGTTTTGCGGCTAATTTTTCCTTTTGTTGGCGTTCTATCTCGAGTTGCTGTTGTGCGGCTTTGGACGATTCTTCAGGAGTGGGAACTAACTCACCTTCGGGAGTAAAAAACCTCAATTTATGTTCATGTATTCCTAAAAATAGTTGTAATTGTTGACTCCAAAGCTGTCCTCTTTCGTTAGGTTGGAGTTCTTGATATTCTCCATCAACCAGATGAAATCCTTGAAACTCTAACGTATTCGGTGAAAACCAAAAATAATCGGGTGTTCGGAAGATATCTTGATAAATATTTTTTTTCGTTGTGCGATCAACATTTGCAGTTGAAGGGGATAATAATTCAATAATAACATTGGGATATTTTCCGCCTTCTTCCCAGACAACCCAACTTTTACGGGGTTTGCGTGAGGTGTTTAATACTACGAAGAAATCAGGCCCCCTAAAGTCTTGAGTTTTCTGTTGTTCTGGGCTATAATAAATAGTAAGATTTCCAAAAGCATAAAAATCTTGACGGTCTTGCCAGAGATACTCCAGCATTTGAATCAGTAGCAAAATTTGTCGCAAATGCAGTTCACTTTCCAAGGGTGGCTCCTGACTTTCTAAATCTCCCGAGGGGTATTCAATGTCTTCAAATTTAGGTTCAGTTTGAAGTGTTTCTAGATCTTGAGCAATAGTCATTATCTTCTCCTGAATCTTACTTTTAGTATAACTCATCTTGGGTTAGGAATTGAATTTAGAGTATATCTGGATCAATATTCAATTCCCGTAATTTAGCGGCTAACTTTTCCTTTTGTTGGCGTTAAAGTTCAAGTTGTTGTTCTACGGCTTCTCGTTGTTTTTTTTCAATTTTAGCTGATTCTTCGGGAGTTGGAACTAATTCACCTTCGGGGGTAAAAACCTTGTTTCCTCCTGATTTTTTAGATTGTATCATTCATTAACCTTCAACATCAGGGAAGCGTTGATTGATTTTATTATAACGCGATCGCCTCATTCCTTTAGAAAGAATTGCCAAGAATAGTCCCGTCAAAATCGAAAATTCCCAATGGGTGTAAACCGTTGTCAAGGTCAGTGAACCCAAAATCAATAAACCAATGGCTGTATATCGAATCCATTTCATTTTAGACATATCCCTACCCTTTGTATTAAAAATTTTTATCATCTCAATCCCCATTTAGGCTCCTTTGAATTATAATATAAACACTAAACTCATCAATCGGTAGCAAAATACATCCTATTGTTTGCGAGGCGAATCTCAGAATTTAACATCAAATGACTACAACTCCCCGTCGCTATCACATCACAACCTTCGGCTGTCAAATGAACAAAGCCGACTCGGAACGCATGGCTGGAATTTTAGAAGAAATGGGGTTACTGTTTACTGAAGACCCCAACGAAGCTGATGTCGTTCTTTATAATACTTGCACCATTCGGGATAACGCCGAACACAAAGTTTATTCTTATTTGGGAAGACAAGCCAAACGCAAACACACTGAACCGAATTTAACGTTAATTGTCGCTGGATGTGTCGCACAACAAGAGGGCGAAAGCTTACTCAGACGGGTTCCTGAACTTGATTTAGTCATGGGGCCACAACACGCAAACCGTCTGCAAGAATTATTAGAACAGGTCGATAATGGCAATCAAATTGTCGCCACTGAACCCATTCATATTGTCGAAGATATCACAAAACCTCGTCGAGATAGTGATGTTAGCGCTTGGGTAAATGTGATTTATGGCTGCAATGAGCGCTGTACCTATTGTGTGGTTCCCAATGTACGCGGAATTGAACAGTCACGCACTCCTGAAGCCATTCGTAGCGAGATGGAAGAATTAGGGCGCTTAGGCTATAAAGAAGTCACCTTATTAGGGCAGAATATTGATGCTTATGGGCGAGATTTACCCGGTTCTACCCCTGAAGGACGACACAAACATACGCTAACAGATTTATTGTATTTTGTTCACGATGTACCCGGAATTGAACGCCTGCGGTTTGCAACAAGTCATCCCCGTTATTTTACCGAACGTTTGATTAAAGCTTGTGCGGAACTGCCGAAAGTTTGCGAACATTTTCACATCCCGTTTCAGTCCGGCGATAACCCAATTTTGAAGGCAATGTCACGGGGATATACTCACGAAAAATATCGTCGCATTATTAACACGATTCGTCAATATATGCCCGATGCGTCCATTAGTGCCGATGCCATTGTTGGGTTTCCAGGCGAAACCGAAGAACAGTTTGAAAATACCTTAAAGTTGGTAGATGATATCGGATTTGATTTGGTGAATACGGCGGCTTATTCCCCACGCCCCGGAACCCCGGCTGCATTGTGGGAAAATCAGATTTCAGAAGACATCAAAGCGGATCGTTTACAACGATTAAATCATTTAGTCGGGGTGAAAGCAGCAGAGCGATCGCAACGCTATTTCGGACGGTTTGAAGAAGTCTTAGTCGAAGGGGAAAACCCCAGAGATCCGTCTCAGGTGATGGGGCGTACACGGGGAAACCGTTTAACTTTCTTTACCGGAAATCTCGCGGAATTGAGGGGTAAAGTTGTGAAGATAAAAGTAACCGAAGTGCGGCCTTTTAGCCTCACAGGAGAAGCCGTTGAGTTATGTGTAAGCCGATGATTACTAACATTATTAAAGCAAATCCTGGCACCGTTCGCAAGTTAAGCGCGTTGTTAATTTTAGGTGTAATTTGGATGGGGACGGTGGCTTGTGAAAGTACATCTTTAGCCTTTAAACAAAATCCCACCAAAACCCCTGTTGTGGCTCAAAATGCCGAGCCAAATTTACCTAAACCCCTGGAAAATGGCGATTATCGTCGTTCACCCCAGATCACTTGGGAAGCGGTTAATGCTGACTCGAATGGGTTAAATTGTCACGGTCTTGATCTCAGCTACGAAGAACTCATCGATCCGCGAAATTCGGTCAAATTTGATATTCAAAACTGGCCGATTGTCGGCAAATTAAAGCAAGGACAAGACTTTGAAATCAACCTCGGCCCTGCTGGATTTGGGGTTGTTTATGATACCCAACAAAACCCTTGGATTTATGTAGAAAATCTCGCCGGAGAAAACGGTCCAAGTCATTGTTTTGTGCGGGCGAATAGTCGTTTTGTTAAACCGATTTCAGTGAAAGCGTTTAATCAAGGTTAAAAGTTGCTCAAAATAGAAACCTCACCCCCGTCCCCTCTCCTAGCAAGAGAGGGTTATTTGTTGAAATCGCGTTTTTACCCAATTCTCTATACTTTAGAATATAATTCTAACATACTTTCTAGAACAAGGATTTAGGCGATGAAACTCATCGAATATTGTCCACGAGCTTACGTGATCAATCTGCCCGAAAGAACGGATCGACGCCGGATGATTATCCGAGAATTAGAAAAACCAGACAGTCCCCTCTCTCCCGATCAGGTGGAATTTTTTCCGGGGATTCGTCCCGACGATCCGGGAGAGTTTAAAAACATAGGAATTAAAGGATGTTTTTTGAGTCATTTAGCCATCCTAAAAAAAGCCAAAGAAGACAACTTACCCAATATTTTGATTCTGGAAGACGATCTCTGCTTTTCCCGAGAGTTAAAACCTCACCAAGACGCACTGATCGATCAGTTATCCCAAAGTAATTGGGGATTAGTTTATTTTGGGCATCGATTAAAATTGGAGGCGACGGATACCGTCAAACTGATTCCTTATTCTGGCCCCATCGAAACGACTCATTTTTATGGAGTAAATGCAGTAATATTTGACTCACTAATTGAGTTTTTAGAAGGATTACTTCAACGACCAGCCGGACATCCTGACGGCGGTCCAATGTTTATCGACGGAGCGCTTTCAACCTTTCGACGGAAAAACCCAGATGTTCTCACCTGGGTTGCTTCTCCCACTTTAGGAATGCAGCAGAGTTCCCGCAGCGATCTAACCACAAATCGCTTAGATAGTATCACTTTTCTCAGGCCTTTTATGGGGTTCTTGAGAACGATTAAAAAGCAATTAGCTAGCAAGTAACTTGTCTATAGCAATCCTAAATCATTCGTGAGCGATCTTCTGTGTCATTGCTGAACCCCGTGAATAATCAACAGCATTGAAGTGTTCACAAATCAAATAAGACTGCTATATCTAATCCTCTGTTGATCTCAGGGTGTATTTATTCAGAAGTTTTGACTTCATTTAGGGGAAGATATTCGTCAGGGTGTATTTATCCCGAAACGGGTTCAATCCGAATCAGTTGCCCGTCTGGTTCATCAGTGAGAATATATAATAGTCCGTCTGGCCCTTGTTTAACATCTCGAACTCGTTGACCCATATCAATGGCTTGCTGACTGACCACATTTCCCGACTCATCCACCTGAATACGGCGAACATCTTGGGAAACTAAACCTCCTGCAAATAAGTTACCTTTCCAGGATGGAAAGCGATCGCCCCTATAAACCGTCAAACCCGAAGGCGCTTTTGCGGGAGTCCAGACGACTTTTGGATCAATCATCCCTGGACGAGATCGTTCTTGAGTAATTTCTCCTCCACTGTATTCGCCGCTATGCGTCACAACAGGCCAGCCGAAGTTTTCACCCGCTTTGACTAAATTCAGTTCATCACCGCCACGCGCCCCATGTTCGGTTGACCAAACTCGCCCCGTTTCGGAGTCAAAAGCGAGTCCCTGAATATTGCGATGTCCATAACTCCAGATCACCGGATCAGCATTTTCACTATTCACAAAGGGATTATCTTGGGGTGGGGAACCATCATCATTCAGTCGGATAATTTTACCGAGATGACTGCTGAGGTTTTGGGCTTGTTCACGGATCAGATCGCCCTCAAGTTCAACGGGTGGGTTGCCGCCATCGCCAATCGCCACCAACATGGTATTATCCGGTAGCCAAGTAATACGAGAACCAAAGTGTTGTCCATCGGGTTTGGTTTGGGAAACCTCGAAAATCACCTGTAAATTCTGTAACGCTTCACCGTCAAAGGTTGCACGGGCGATACGGGTACGGTTGGCATCTCGGGTGCCGTGAGAATAAGTCAGATAAATCAAACGATTTTCCGCAAAGCGAGGATGCAGAGAAACATCCAATAAGCCGCCCTGTTTGAAGGTGAACACTTCAGGAACCCCGGAGATCGGTGTTGGGTCAAGGGTGCCATTGCGAACAATTCGTAGGCGTCCAGGCCGTTCGGTAATCAGTTGATCGCCATTGGGCAACCAAGCCATACTCCAAGGGTGTTCTAAGCCTTCAATGACAGTTACTTTTTGAAAGTCTTGGGATGCGATCGCCACATCATCAGTCGTTTCTGTTGAGTCTGTCGAAGAGGATGTCTCTATGGCTTGACTTGGGGTTTGAGTCGAGGTTGAGGTATCCGATGAGGTTGGCGTGAAGGAACAACTCGTCAAAAAGAGTGCAACTGCCATTCCTGCGCCTTTTTTCAGGGGGTTAAGAGAAATATTCATCTGCCATTCAACCCTAACACTCGCTACAGTTAACAATTTTAAGAAAAAACCGTACAAACTAAACTGTAGAAAACAATTGTTTAGTTCTTCTTACTGGATTGACCAGTAATGGCTGTACGGCACAACTCACTATTTCCTCGACGGTGAACGCCTCTGGAAAATACTTTCTAATGATCTGGAGGCTCCCATTTATATCGGCATTGATGACTTTACCGCAACTTGACTTGAACAGACCTCGCTTAACTCGCTTGCCTTTATAGGCTTGTTGCTTGCAAGG
>NZ_LATL02000038.1 GCF_000972705.2 Limnoraphis robusta CS-951
AATTCGCATGATTAAAGATCATGGACAATCGAGCAAGTATAATTCTGAAGTGGTTGGGATTAACAGTCGATTGGATGCCTTACAAGCGGCAATTTTGAACGTCAAACTGCGTTATCTTGATCAATGGAATGAACAACGCTGTCGCATCGCTCAACGCTATCATCAGCTTCTTGGGGCGGTTCCGGGTTTGATTCTTCCTGAAGAAGTGACTCCCGGACAAAGTGTTTGGAATCAGTATACCGTTCGAGTTCTTCAAAGACTGGGTGAGAATGGTTCTTCTTTTCTCTTTGATCGAAATGTTGTTCGCGCACAGTTAGCCGAACGGGGAATTAGTACGATGGTTTATTATCCAGTACCATTGCACTTGCAGGCACTTTACCAAAATTCAGGCTATCAAGCGGGTCAGTTTCCCGTTGCTGAACAACTGTCTCAGGAGGTGTTATCGTTGCCTATGTTTCCCGAACTGACAACTGTTCAACAAGACGCTGTGATCTACGCGATCAAGGATTGTTTGAGCCAATAAGTAAATTTACTTTCAATCTGGGTGTGTAGTTTTGTATACTGTTAATTAACAAAACGATAACAACAAGATAACATCCACGACAGCACAATCTGTCCACCCAGTTACAATTCAGCGTTCAAGAGGAAAAATAAAAGCGTGAGTCCACACCCATTCACATCTGAACGGTGTTATGACCCAGAAGCGATCGCCCAGTATTATCGCCGTCGTCCCTGGCAGGCTATTTGGCGGGCTATTACCGTAGTCTGGTTTTTTACAGGGTTTATTTTAGGTCTGTTTTGGGATCGATGGCGCCGACCCGAAGTTGAACATACACCGGAACGAGCGACTCAACTCCGAGAAATTTTAACTTATCTCGGCCCGACATTCATTAAAGTGGGTCAAGCCCTTTCCACTCGTCCTGACTTAATTCGCAAAGACTTTTTAGAGGAACTAACCCGACTTCAGGATCAGTTACCACCTTTCAACACTGAAGTGGCGATGGTAATTTTAGAAACAGAGTTAGATCGAGATATTGACAGCGTTTTTAGTCAAGTTTCTCCCGAACCTGTCGCCGCCGCAAGTTTAGGTCAAGTGTATCGCGCCCGTTTGCGAACTGGGGAAGAAGTCGCGATCAAAATTCAGCGCCCTAATTTAGTTCCCATTCTCACCTTAGATTTATATCTAATGCGATGGGCCGCCGGTTGGATTGCCCCTTGGCTACCGCTCAATTTAGGTCACGATTTGACCTTGATTGTTGATGAGTTTGGGGTTAAACTTTTTGAGGAAATAGACTATATCAATGAAGGTCGCAACGCAGAACGATTTGCTGCTTATTTTAGCGATGATCCGACGGTAAAAGTTCCTGAAATCTACTGGAAATATACCAGCACTCGTGTCCTCGTTCTCGAATGGATTAATGGGTTTAAACTCACCGATGTTGACAGTATTCAAGCGGCTGGTTTAGACCTCGATCATCTGATTTTAGTGGGAGTCACAAGCGGTTTGAGACAACTGCTAGAATTTGGTTTCTTCCACGCCGATCCCCATCCCGGAAATTTATTTGCAATGCCCGATGGTCGCATGGCATTTATTGATTTTGGCATGATGGATCAGCTAGAACAAGAGGTGAAAGAAACTTTAGTTGATTCTGTTGTACATTTGATTAATCGAGATTACAACGATTTAGCAAAAGACTTTGTTAAATTAGGGTTTCTCACACCCAAAACTAATATTTTACCGATTGTTCCTGCCTTAGAAAAGGTTCTGGGAAATGCAATGGGTGAGAGTGTTCAGGATTTTAANTTTTGGCATGATGGATCAGCTAGAACAAGAGGTGAAAGAAACTTTAGTTGATTCTGTTGTACATTTGATTAATCGAGATTACAACGATTTAGCAAAAGACTTTGTTAAATTAGGGTTTCTCACACCCAAAACTAATATTTTACCGATTGTTCCTGCCTTAGAAAAGGTTCTGGGAAATGCAATGGGTGAGAGTGTTCAGGATTTTAATTTCAAGACGATTACAGACAGTTTTTCAGAACTGATGTATGATTATCCTTTCAGAGTTCCGGCGAAATTTGCCCTGATTATTCGCTCTTTGGTGACTCAAGAAGGAATTGCTTTAACGCTGAATTCCAGTTTCAAAATTGTTGATGTGGCTTATCCCTACGTCGCCCGACGTCTGTTGAAAGGGGAAACTCCGGCTTTACGTCGGCGCTTGATTGATGTACTCATAAAAGATGGTAAGTTCAAGTGGCAACGGTTGGAGAATATGTTAGCGATCGCTCAGTCTGATCAGACATTTGATATTCTACCAACGGCTCAATTGGGTTTACAATATTTACTGTCAGAAGAAGGAGAGTTTCTTCGCCGTCAACTGATTTTAGCCTTGACAGAAGATGATCGCCTTCATACCGAAGAAGTTCAACGCATCTGGAGTTTGGTTGGACATCATATTAAACCCGCTCGTTTATTTGATGTTGCTATGGGTGCGATCGCCGATTTTTCAACCGCCCAAGTCGCCGCTTTGCGACTACTACAGTAGAAACCGCTGATCAAATGATCTGCTACCAATATGGGCTGAATATTTTGATGAATTTCGAGTAGAAAAAGTTTGAGTAAATTTGACCAATGAGGTCTACAATCAGACAGAAACTCATAGGCTGAGTGCCACTTTCTACAAAAAACAGCAAGCTTGAGACAATTCAGCCAAAAAACAGGGATTAGGAGTTAATAATGCAGCATCCATCAATTCAAATACAGCATCGGCGGCTGCACCCATCTGATTGTAGACGTTTTGGTGAAACTCTTGCAATCGTTTAAGTGTCATCTGGATTAGAGAAAATTTATATAAACCTTTAATTCTCTCATCCAGATGAACTAGGGGACAAGTCCTATGGTTAGATGAGTCTAAACTCCAGCATCTGCTGGTAAAATGTGATAGGAATATTTGACTCGAACAGCTAATTTATCTGTGTTCTCTGCGTATCTGTGGTTTCAGACTATTTTATAGAACTTTCATGCCATTTTCCTAACAGTAAGTTAGATAAAGTGCTTAAAAGCAGAAAAATCACAATACCCAAAACACTAATAATCACTAAAGCGGCAAACATTCGCGGTATTTCTAGATTGTAACTAGCAATCAACATTTGATAAGCCAATCCAGAGTTAGTTCCCCCGGTTCCAGCGATAAATTCCGCAACCACAGCGCCAATTAATGATAACCCGCCACTAATTCGTAAAGCGGATAAATAATAAGGCAATGCACTGGGTAATCTTAAATAAAGCATCGTTTGCCAGCGAGAAGCTTTGTAAAGGCGAAACAAATCCCGCAAATTAGAATCAACGCTATTCAGACCAAAGGTTGTATTAGAAATAATCGGAAAAAAAGCCACAATCCAAGCACAAAGAACCAAAGCGGCAAAGGTATTGTTTCTCAGCCAAATAATAATTAAAGGTGCGATCGCTGCTAACGGGACTGTTTGTAAGACCACTGCATAAGGATATAAGCTTTTTTCAATCCATTTACTCTGCGCCATCAACATGGCAATCAACAACCCCAAAGCTGCCGCCGTAATAAAGGCAACCACGGTAATTTTTAAGGTCGTAATTAACGCAGGGGCTAACAGATACCAGTCAGTGATTAAGGTTTGAAAAATTAGACTAGGACTGGGCAGAAGATAGGGCGGAATGTTGGCGAGTCTCACCCAACCTTCCCAAGTCAGTAAGACAACAATTCCTACGGCAAATGGAGCCAGAAAATCAAGAGAAAATAAATAGTTTAACCTCAGCTTTTCCCAGATAAAAGTTTTTCTATTATTCATCATTTTTTCTCAGGTTCAATGATTGATTAAATACCGGGTTGAGCCATCATTCCTTTGGACAATTCAGTCGCCACTTGCTGACAATATTGAGAATATGCCTGGGACGTGCGAAATTTTTCCGCTCGGGGATAGGGTTGATCAATCGTGATATCAGCCACTACTCGACCCGGACGCGGCGCCATGACCACGACTCGATTGGATAGATAAACCGCTTCATATATATTGTGGGTGACAAAAATCACCGTCCAATTTTGTTGACTCCATAAATTCAGCAATTCCACATTTAACTGAGTGCGGGTAATATCATCTAAGGCGCCAAAAGGTTCATCCATCAGTAAAACTGTGGGANCAATTTTGTTGACTCCATAAATTCAGCAATTCCACATTTAACTGAGTGCGGGTAATATCATCTAAGGCGCCAAAAGGTTCATCCATCAGTAAAACTGTGGGAGATGTTACCAGGGTTCTGGCAATAGAAACCCGCATTTTCATCCCCCCAGAAAGCTGACGGGGATACGAATGAGCAAAGCTTTTGAGTCCGACTAATTCCAGGGCTTCGTTAATGGCATAATCCGCCGCTTTTTTTGGCATTCCTGCCAATTTTAAAGGTAAATGTACATTTCCCTTCACCGTAGACCAAGGCATTAAAGCAGGTTCTTGGAAGACAAAAGCGAGATTTTCTTTGTCAGTGGGATTTCCTTCGGAATAGCTTCGCTTACCGCGCCATTGAATAGTTCCTGAACTGTGGGAAGTTAGTCCGGCAATGATCCGAAGTAAGGTACTTTTGCCACAGCCAGAGGGGCCGACTAAACTAATAAATTCACCGGGATTAATCGTCAAATTCAAGTCTTGAATCGCGTGGGTGCCATTGTCAAAGAACTTATTCACCTGACTGAGGGTGATTAAAGGTTGAGAATTCATAGCATGATCGCTCACTCCATTCATATTGATAGCTTTATTTAGATAAATAATAATCGACTCCTTTATTGACAAAATCTAGGGTATAGGCTTGTTTATAATCGGTCTTTCCGTCTAAGACACCCACCGCCACTAAATCATTAAATAAAGTTTCCCAACGTTGGTCAGTCATAGCACCAATTCCGAGGGTTTCGGCATCCCCTGAGAGGATGATCTTATATTCTTTTAGCTTATTCAAACCGTAGGCAATTAGGTCATCGGTCATTTCGGGATTATCTTTTTTAATCAGTTCATTGCCCGGTTCTGGGTTTTCTAGATAACTATACCATCCCTTAATTGAGGCATCCACAAACCTCTGAACTAAATCTGGATTGGTTTCTACTAACTGGGTCGTCGTTTCAATGGTAAACGCATAGGGATTGTAACCCGCATCGGCTAAAAGTAAGATATTGGGTTGAAATCCTCCTTGTTTTTCAATAGTGTAAGGTTCCGAGGTCAAAAGTCCTTGTTGCGCTGAATTTTTATCCACTAAAAACGGAGTAACATTGAAGTTATAGGGACGTAGTTGAGCATCGGTTAAACCATACTTAGCCTTCAAAAATGGCCAAAAACTTGCACCAGGACTGATAAAAATTGGCTGGCCTTTTAAATCCTCGAAAGAGTCATTACGAACACCAGGATGAGTTAATAAAACTCGAATGTCTTTTTGAAAAATAGCAGCCACTGTGATTTTGGGAATGCGTTGTTGGACGGCTTGGAGTGCATTAACCGCAACTCCCATAGTAAAATCAACTACACCTCCCATGAGTAATTGAGTGGTATTGGTTTGAGGACTGGCTGGTTGAATGATGACATCTAAACCATGTTGGCGATAAATTCCGGTAGTAACTGCCTGATAAAACCCTCCATACTCGGCTTCTGCTTTCCAATCCAGACTAAATTTAATTTTATCTAAGTTACTTAGGGATTCTGAAGTGGTAGAGTTTGAATTGGTACAAGCGGCTAGAATACTACCGCCAAGAGTGAGAGCACTCAGTTGAATAAATTGACGACGTTTGAGCGAATAATTTTTCAGCATTCGGTTTCTAGTGAGTTCCCATAATTTTTGCAGAATTTCACCAATTATTTTGAAAGATTGAGATGGTCTTTGGCAAGACCTAGCCGGATCGTTGAATGATTCTCTCATCGAGATTCCGATCACGGCGATCGCATATCCTTGAGTGAGATGACCCATCTAGCAAAAACATCAGCAAACCCATCAGGACAAAAGCAATTTCCCTTGTCAACTGTAGGTGCTTTGGTGGTGAACTATCGCGGACAAGTTTTGATTGTGAAAACGACTAAGTGGCGAGGAACTTGGGGAGTTCGAGGGGGGAAGGTTGAATGGGGCGAAACCCGGTTCTTCACAGCACTATACCCTGAAACGATTCCCTCAACCCTTTCAAAAGAGTNCCCATCAGGACAAAAGCAATTTCCCTTGTCAACTGTAGGTGCTTTGGTGGTGAACTATCGCGGACAAGTTTTGATTGTGAAAACGACTAAGTGGCGAGGAACTTGGGGAGTTCGAGGGGGGAAGGTTGAATGGGGCGAAACCCGGTTCTTCACAGCACTATACCCTGAAACGATTCCCTCAACCCTTTCAAAAGAGTTCATCGTCTGCTCAAATCCAGTCGAATACCCACCAGATCGCACCTCGGAAATTTTAGCACGTTTCATCAGCCCTCAGCACCGCTCCAAACCGAAAACCCCAATCTGGGAAAATCTGCACAATCTGCGGACTCAACTCAGCATCTCCTCCAACTGGTGCTGATTCCAAATTTGGTATGACGTAGCACTGCCGTTGGGAAAATTGAGAATTTCGTCGTGAATGCGGGCTAATGCCCCCGCCTGGATCTGTGATCGCTCCCCCTGGCGATCGCCGTAACAGATATTATTGGCGATGTTGGAGTTTAGACTAAAACTTGAACACTTATTCAATTTCTGAGATTTGATTTTAAAGTCAATAAATAGTCTAAACCCCAGTGATAAAATACAAGTTGAAATCTCAAGTTTTCAATTTGGATTTAAAAAACCATTATCTCCTGTTATTTACACAGGGAAAAAAAGTGTAATATCATGTTAAAACCTGTTGTTGTGCTTCAGCAGACCAAATTAAAAAGCTTGTAGTTGTACTAAAGCACTCTGTAGTTTGGGCTAAAGCGCAACAACAATTTTTATCCCCCCTACTGCCCTTGGAAAGGGGGGAATCATGTAAACTAAACTTGAGGGAACTGAACCGCCATGTATGAAATGTCCGATCCGCCTTACGTTGTTTTAGTTGTCGGTTTATTTGCTGGAATTACCTCTTGTACAGCTTTTATCACCACCCTAAAACAACTTTTGAAAGAATGGTCTAGCAGTCGTTCAACTCGCGCATTAGCCAATTTACGAGGGTTTCAATTGTTGTTTCCCTTTTGTGGAATTGCTGTCGGAATTGCTCTATTTTTAGCCTCATGTTTACAGGTTTTTACTTTTTCAGCAATGTTTTCTTATTCGTTTTCTATTCCTTTAACAGTATTAATGGCGGGGTTAGTTTGGTATCAGCTAACTCGGTTACTCATTCAATTGGAACAAAAAGGAGTGAAGGGAATTGATTTAGATGATCTCAGTTTAGGGAAAATCATTCCTCAAAAAGATTAATTTTTATAGCAAATGTTTCCCTCAAAGATGAAATACCATGATGCTTGTTAGTCATGTTTCTTGATCCCCAGCCCCCCAATTCTGGGGGGAATTAGAGTTTAAAGTCCCTCTTTTAGCCCCAACTACTCCCATTTACCCCCAGCTACCCCCAAAATTGGGGGTCACGGGGGC
>NZ_LATL02000039.1 GCF_000972705.2 Limnoraphis robusta CS-951
CCCCTCTCTATCCCCCCTTGATCCCCCCTTAAAAAGGGGGGTGGGGCGAGGGGAGTAATAGGTTTTAGTAGTAGTAGGTTGGGTTGAGGAACGAAACCCAACATCATACCATTATTGACCTCTCCCCCAACCCCTCTCCTAGTAGTAGGTTGGGTTGAGGAACGAAACCCAACATCATACCCAATTCAGTTTACAGCTTGTCCCTTTTTCGGAGGGAAGCAAGCTTTTACAAAAAATAATTTATGGCTCTTTTATCAAGTTTATTTCTAGCTATTAAAAGCTTAGTTGGGTTTCGCTCTGCTACTCAGTTAATCAATTTTCTCCCAAGTCTTGATTCGCTCAACCCAACCTACAGGTTAACTATTAAAAGCTTAGTTGGGTTTCGCTCTGCTACTCAGTTAATCAATTTTCTCCCAAGTCTTGATTCGCTCAACCCAACCTACAGGTTAGCTAGTATTAATTTGCTATTAAAAGCTTCGTTGGGTTTCGCTCTGCTACTCAGTTAATCAATTTTCTCCCAAGTCTTGATTCGCTCAACCCAACCTACAGGTTAACTCGCTTCAGTAAATTTACGCAATTTTTGAGCTAGAAAAAAACATGAAAAATCCGTAAGTTAACGGATACGCTGAATCAGAATTTGCGCTTATAATCCTGATTATAAAAGATTGATTACGCAATGAACTGAGGACATAACATCTATGATTTTTATTATCCCGATTGTGTTGGGAGCGGTTGCTCTTGGTAGTGCGGTTTTGGGTGTGGGAGCGGGTGTATCAGCCGTTTCTAATATACAGGAAGCGGAGAAAATTGGCAAGAATGCACAAAAACGACATGATGTAGCCAGAGAACGTGCAGAACAGGAATGGAAAACAACTGAACAGCTTGCAGAAGAATATGGTCAACTGCAAATTGACGTTCAAATCCGCACAATTGCTCGGTTTATTGCTTTTATTGAACGCAATGGTCAAAAAGGTTCCCTAGACATACGATTTTTAGAAGGTTTAGAAGGCTTTTCCATTGAAGATCTCAAGGAGTACAAAGCAGAAGCTTTAGAAGCTTACAAAATAGCTATGGGAGGTTTCAAAGCAGTAGGAGCCGGAGCCGCAGCAGGTCAGGGGACGTTAACAATGGTGGGGCTTTTTGGTACTGCAAGTACCGGAACTGCTATTTCTGGACTCAGTGGTGCTGCGGCTACGAACGCAACTTTAGCCTGGTTGGGGGGTGGTTCTCTGGCTGCGGGTGGAGGTGGAATGGCTCTCGGTACAGTAGTCCTGGGAGGAATTGTAGCTGGCCCGGCTTTAGCAATCGGAGGATTTGTATTAGCAGGCGAAGGTGAAAAAGCCCTCACAAATGCGCGGAAATATGAGTCTAAAGCTAATGCTGAAATTGCCCAAATTGAAGACGCTCAGGAGGAGATAAAAAAGATACAAAAACTAATAACTGAGTTGAAAAGTTTCGTAGAACATTTGAATACTCGTGCTGTTTTAGCCTTGAATGAACTAGAATCTAAACCCTTTGATCGCGACCGAGATGCTGACAAGTTTCAACAACTAGCATTATTGGTGAAAGCGATGTCGGAAATTATGAAAACTCCAGTTTTAGATAATCAAGGACATCCAAATCCAATCATTAAAAATCTGCGCGAAAAATATGGTTATCTTCAAGGAGTATAAACATGGGTACTAAGGTAAATCATGTAGATGTTGTTAACAGTTTGACCGATCCGCTTGAATCTGTGCGTGAAATTGTGAAAGCTTGCACAGACTATCTAAAAATTGCTGAGGAGGAACGAACAAAAAGACAGGAAATTAAAGCCTGGGAAAAAACAACCATCGCTGACATTAATGCTCGACGGGATTTGTTGATTAAATATTTAGAGCTTTCCTTTGATGAACGGGCTAAGAATTTTCGTCAACTGTTTAATGTAGTGGATCAAGCTATTGATAACGGTGATAACCAACAATTAGCTTTGGCTTTACATTCAATCACTGAATTGGCAAAGTCTAGCCCGTTTAAAGAATTAGCCAATTTAACCTCGGTGAAAGCAGCTTTGAACGATCCGAATCACGAATGGACGTTTTAAGCTAATTATCAGCAGTAGGATGGGTATTGCTCATCCTACAAAACTTTGAATCTTGATTATCAAGGATTGATCACGCAACAAACAGAGGACACAACATCTATGATTTTTATTATCCCGATTGTTTTGGGAGCGGCGGCTGTTGGTAGTGCCGCTCTGGGTGTGGGAAAGGGTGTATCAGGCATTTCTAAAAAGCAGAAAGCCGATAAAATTGTCAAGAATGCACAACAACGACACGATGTAGCCAGAGAACGTGCGGAACAGGAATGGAAAACAACTGAACAGCTTGCAGAAGAATATGTTCAACTTCAATTTGACGTTAAAAGCCGCACAATTGGTCGGTTTATTGCTTTTATTGAACGGAATGGTCAAAAAGGTTCCCTAAAAGATAAACGATTTTTAGAAGGTCTAGAAGGCTTTTCTATTGAAGACATAAAGAAGTACAAAGTAGAAGCTTATAAAAAAGTGACGGGAGGCGTCAAAGCAGCAGGAGTCGGAGGAATGGCTATCGGCACAGCAGTCTCGGGAGGAATTTTAGCTGGCCCTGCTTTAGCAGTCGTAGGATTTGTATTAGCAAGTGAAGGCAATAAAAAACTCACAAAAACGCGAGAATATGAGTCTAAAATTGATGTTGATATCGCCAAAATTGAAGAAGCTCAGGAGTATATAAAAAAGGTACAAAAACAAATAAAAGAGTTTAAAAATTTGTTGGAACCTTTGAACAATCGTGCTGTTTTAGCCTTGAAAGAACTAGAATCTAAACCCTTTGATCGTGACCGAGATGCTGCCAAGTTTCAAAAACTAGGATTGTTGGTGAAAGCGATGTTAGAAATTATGAAAACTCCAGTTTTAGATAATCAAGGACATCCAAATCAAATCATTAAAAATCTGCGTGAAAAATATGGTTATCTTTAACGGATATAAACATGGGTACTAAGGTAAATCATGTAGATGTTGTTAACAGTTTGACCGATCCGCTTGAATGTGTGCGTGAAGTTGTGACAGCTTGCACAGACTATCTAAAAATTTCTGAGGAGGAACGAACCAAAAGACAGCAACATCTAAGAAGTGCTTTAGCAGAACGTCAGCCAATATTTTCCACCGAACATTTTATGAAAGAGATTTGTGAGTTTGTAGACAAAGAATTACAACCGACTATCACCTAAAAACTCAGGATAAGATAGATAAAAATGAGTAAAAACTGATTGCTGAAGTCCTATGAAAGTCGTTCAGACTACAAGCTGGTATTTTCCAGAGAGTTCGGGAGGTGTGGAAGTGTACCTGGATGGCTTGATCCAGGGGTTAACCTCACGTCAGATCGAGAATATTGTTGCAGCCCCCAAAAACGGGGATAAACCCGATGATTATCAATACAATGGCGTAGAGGTTTATCGCTATCCTCTGCATCCATCTCCCAGTCTAGCCCAACAGCGCGAACAGTCACCGCCCGGAGGGTTTGAGGACTTTTGCCAATGGTTAGAAACCCAAAATGCTGACATTTATCATCAACATTCTTGGCGGTTTGGGTGTGGGTTGCATCATCTTCGGTATGCTCGTCAATTAGGACTGCCAACTGTTGTTACTATTCATATGCCAGAAGTCGTCTGTTTGCGAGGAACCATGATGCTTAACGGTTCTTCTCCCTGCGATGGACGAATTGATCCGGTACGATGTGGATATTGCTATGGTGTTCCTGAACGCATTCCGGCTTGGGCAATATCGCGGTTGAGTCAAGTTCCTCAAGGGCTGAGTATGGGGGCGGAAACGCAACTTTTAGCCTCAAAAAACGTGCGAATGCGTCAGTTAGGTCGAACCATTAGTATACCTGCTCAAGTCGCTGCTCATGCCCACAAATTACAAGAAATGGCACAACTAGCCGATCGCATTGTCGCCGTTTGTCAGTGGCTTGAGGATGCTTTAGGCTTGAATGGAGTACCAAAAGATAAAATAGTGCTTTCTCGGCATGGGGTTAGTTATGCTTGTAGCAGTTCTCCTCGACAAAAACAACCTGATGAACCTCTGAAAATCGGTTTTTTGGGACGTTGGCAGGAAACAAAAGGAGTGCAAGTTTTAGCCGAAGCGGTTTGTCAGTTACCGAAAAATATTCCCGTTCAATTAATGATTCATGCAGTATCTCAAGGAGAACTCAGCCGAGTCAATGAAGCAAAAGTATTCGCAATGGCTGAAACTGATTCCCGAATTCAAATTAACAAAAAACTCTCCCGCGATCAAGTTCCTGAAGCGATGAAAGGGTTTGATCTTTTAGCCGTGCCTTCTCAATGGCTGGAAACAGGGCCGTTAGTCGTTCTAGAGGCTTTTGCGACTCAAACTCCTGTTCTTGGGTCTAACCGAGGGGGAATTGCAGAATTAGTCGAACATGGGGTAGATGGATGGCTGGTGGAAGCCGATCATGTGGAAGCCTGGAAAAATGCGATCGCTCAATTGGCGACTGATCCTGAATTATTGAGCAAATTACGTCAAGGGATCAAACCTGTCAGAACAATGGATGATGTCGCCCAAGACATGACTCAGCTTTATGAAGAAATTTTGAGAACATCTTCTTAAAACTAAATTAAATCACAATTTAACCCGTTGAAACACTAAAAATGATTATGATGATTCAAAAAGTGACTATACTCGTTAAAGAAGGTCTGAGAGAACGTCCCAAACGACAACTTTTATGAAGCCTGAAACGACTGCGGGAAAGTTAAAAATTTCTATCCTTTCACCCACATTGTCGAAAGGGGGTTTAGATCGAGCCTATATCTTGGGTCAAGCTCTGCAAACGCTCAATTATGATGTTGCCATTTTGGGATGTTTATTCACTGAGCGAATTTATCCGCTTCCACCTCCCAATTTACCCGTAGACTCAGTGCCAGGAGGAATTTACCCCCAACTGTTTATTTCTGCTCAACAATTGTTAAATAAAATTGATGGCGATATTGTCCTCGCTGTTAAACCCAAACCGACGAGCTTTGGTGTGGCTTTACTGAAAAAAGTATTAACTCGAAAGCCTGTTATACTTGACATTGATGACTGGGAATTAAGCTGGTGTGGCGGAGAAAACTGGAGATATCGTCCACCCTCGCTCAAGCAGTTTTATCGGGATGTCTTTAAAAAAGACGGTCAATTGAGACAGTCAGATCATCCGATTTATCTGCAATGGATGGAACGTTTGGTGTCCCGTGCTGATGCCATTACGGTTGATACAGAGTTCTTGAAAAAGCGGTTTGGTGGGGTTTATCTTCCCAATGGCAAAGACACCGAGATGTTTAATCCCCAACAATACGACCCCGAAATCAGTCGAGAACGCTATGGGTTAAGAGGATATCGAGTTTTGATGTTTCCCGGCGCTCCGCGACCTCACAAGGGCGTTGAAGATGTGTTAATGGCCTTGGATCTATTAAATGAACCCGATCTACGACTGGTGATTGTTGGAGGAAGTCCCTATGATGATTATGATCAACAACTCATGGAAAAATGGGGGGAGTGGATGATTAAATTACCGCCTTGTCCCGTTGAGAAGATGCCGGAAGTTGTGGCTGCGGCTCATGTGGTAGTTGTTCCTCAACGAGATACCGTCACCGCTCAAGCCCAGTTTCCCCTTAAACTAACGGATGGGATGGCAATGGCTAAACCAGTTTTATCGACCTGTGTTGGAGATATTCCCGAAATTTTAGGGGATACGGGTTATGTTGTCAAGCCCAACTCCCCCCAACAGCTTGCGGAAAGTATTCGCCAGATTTTTTCAAACTGGGAAGACGCACAAATAAAAGGGAGTCAGGCTAGACAAAAATGTGTGGAGAACTATAGCTTAGAAGCAATGGCTGTGATTCTATCAAAAGTGATTGCAGGTTTATCGGTTTGAGTGGGGTTCTCGGTTAATGTTTTTCCGTCAAGGATGGTCGTTTTATGTCTTCTAATCTCCCGTTTCTCTTCAAGCGTGCTAGGCGTTATCCACTCAAGATTTTTCTGACGGTTCTCCTCGGGTTTTCAGGAGCAATTTTTAATGGGATTAGTACCACGTTAATTGTTCCAGTTGTTCTCACGTTTTTGGGTCAAGAGCAGCAATTATCGGCTGATGCAGCCATTCTGAAAGTTTTGCTGTCCCCCTTTGAAAATATTCCAGAAAGCTATCGACTGGGGGTAATGGCAGCCAGCATTATTTTGGCAGTTGCCTTGAAAAATTTAACGAATTATATCGGGGGTTTGGTTTCCGGTTCGCTCGGACGCAGTTTAGTGTCTGACATGAGAGAAGATGGAATAAAACTTTTACTAGAAGTTGATTTAGATTATTACTCAAAAACCGGAGTCGGAGATATTCTGAATCGCTTATCTGGAGAAATTGGCAGAACATCCAGTGCGGTGAGTATTATTATTCAAATTTTAACGTTATCAATTACAATTTTAGTTTATCTAATTATTTTAATTTCTATCTCTTGGGAACTCACCCTCGCCTCAACTTTGTTAGTGGGAATTGTAGTTTTATCGAATCAGTTATTTATTAGACGTTCTAAAGTTTTAGGAGAAAAACTAACAGAAGTAACACGCGCTTATTCGATTGCGACCTTAGAAGCATTAGGCGGAATACGACTGGTTAAATCAGTGGCAAGTGAAGATCGAGAATATAAACGCTTGCAAAAGTTAATTATTGATCGAGAGAGAGTCAGCTTTCAAAATCAAATTAATGAGTCGGCAATTGCGCCAATTAATGAAATTACCAGTATGATTGTGATTCTCTTAATTGTTGTCCTCGGACGCCTATTTTTTGCCGAGCGAATTGAGAGTTTATCAACGGTTATTTTAACTTATTTATTCATTTTATTTAGAACTCTACCCCTACTTTCTAACTTAAATGGCGCTCGCAGTCGTTTTGCGAATGCTTATGCAGGGGTGGAAATTGTTAAAGATTTCCTCAACCGCCAAAATAAACCGATTATGAGTCGGGGAACGATTCAATTTACAAGCTTACAAGAGGGAATTCGTTTTGAGCAGATTTCCTTTGGTTATCCGGGGCAGGATAGCCTCGTTCTCAAGGAAATTAGTGTCTTTGTTCCGAAAGGGACAACCCTGGCTTTAGTGGGCGGTTCAGGTGCCGGAAAATCAACTTTAGCAGATCTGGTTCCGAGATTTTACGATCCAACTCAAGGTAGAATTAGCATTGATGGTCAAGACTTGCGAGAGTTTGATCTGCAAAGTCTCAGACAAGCGATGGGAATTGTCAGTCAAGATACCTTCCTCTTTAATACTTCCGTTCGGGATAATATTGCCTATGCTAAACCCGATGCGACAAATGAAGAAGTCATTCAAGCCGCCGAACGAGCTAATGCTTATGAATTTATTGCTCAATTACCTGACGGATTTCATACGAAAATCGGCGATCGCGGTTTATTATTATCTGGAGGTCAACGTCAACGGATTTCAATTGCCAGAGCGCTCTTAAAAAATCCAGAAATTTTAATTTTAGATGAAGCAACTTCTGCTTTAGATACAGTTTCAGAGCGATTAGTTCAAGAAGCCATTGATGAACTGAGTCGCGATCGCACAACCATTGTAATTGCTCACCGTCTTTCTACTGTTCAAAAGGCTGATCAAATTGCAGTGTTAGAGAAAGGACGATTAGTAGAACTCGGAACCCACGATGAACTTCTCGCAAAAGGAGGTCAATATGCTAAATTGTATACGATGCAATTTGCCGATGAAGCTGAACGTGATCAAGCCATTATTAGAAGTTCCTATGACGTTCGTTCTCGTCTCAATCCCATGATTGGTTTCCTACAGTTATTATCAGATGATTTAATTGATGATCCAGACGAACGATCTGAATTGATTAATGAGTCCTATCGGTCTGCAACTCATATTCTAGAAAGTTTGGAATTTATAGAAGACAGTGTTAAACTGCGGATGAATCGCAACATCTCATCAACTTAAAAGCCCACATGATTCAATGTTTAGACAGGTAAAACATGAACCCTAAAACTGTTGGTATGATTACCAGTTATCCCGGAGAAAATCAAAGTGATTGGTTGTGGCAACAAACCCCTGAGAGCTTTGGAAAATGGGGTAATATTATCATCCGAGCTAATGCTCCTCAGCCGGATTTTCTGCTCCTCTATCAGTTTGATTTTCCCCGCAAATCAACCCCCAAAAAAAAGATATCTCTGCGAGAACGTCTTCGTCAACTGCGTCAACCTAAACCACCCGAACCCAATCTTCAAGAAAAATTTCGGGGTGTTCCTAAAGAACGAATGATTTATCTACTAAGAGAACCTCCTCTTGAGGAAATATTAGAAATTAATCAACATAACTATCAGCAAGCTCAACTGTATTGTGATTATGTTTCAGGGCCGGATCAGTTTGCTCCCGTTCCTGATTATATGCCTGCCATTTGGTATCATGGTAACTCTTTTCGAGAACTCAATGAGATGGCATCCCCTGAAAAAATTAGAACCTGTTCTTGGATTACATCCGGCGTTAATCGTTCTCAAAATCATCAAAAAAGACTCAATTTTTTAAAACAAATTGTTGAACAAAAGTTTGAGGTTGATCTCTATGGTCGCAATTTACCAAGCTGGTCAAATGCTCAAGGTTCTCTCAATAATAAATGGTATGGTATGGCTCCATATTATTACAATCTATCGATTGAAAATTATGCCGAAAATGATTTATATGTCAGTGAAAAACTTTGGGATGCTTTATTAGCTTGGTGTTTACCCATTTATTATGGAGGGCCAGCCGCAGATAAACTTTTACCCCCCGGAAGTTTCTTGCGTTTACCGAGTATTGATGAAAAAGGAATTGCTTTTATTAAAGAAGTAATTTCTACCCCAGAACACTGGTATGCGGCGAAAGAGGCGATCGCAGAAGCTCGACAAATTATTCTACACAAGCTGAATTTAATGGCTTGGTTAGATGGCTACGTTAGTAAATTTTTATAGAAGCATTGATGCTCTAAATTTTCCTATGATTAATCGAACCTCAGACCGACTTTTAGAACTCGATGTTTTTCGAGGTTTAGCGGCATTAGGAGTGGTATTCTTTCATTATACCAGTCAATATAGTACCCTATTTCAACACTCACCTGAAGTTAAATATTATTTTGGGATGGGGCGACATGGGGTTGAGGTTTTCTTTCTTCTCAGTGGCTTTGTAATTCTGATTACATTAGAACGAACCAAAAGCTGTTGGGATTTTATCATTAAGCGGTTTGCTCGTCTTTATCCGGCCTATTGGGTGGCGATCGCCCTGACATTTATAATCGTGGCTATTGCTAAACTTCCAGGACAACAAGTGAGTTTATGGGAAGCTTTAGGTAACTTAACAATGCTACAAGAATTCTTCGGTATTCCTCATGTTGATCCGGTCTATTGGACACTAAAAGTTGAGATTTGCTTCTATATTATTATGCTTGTTATCTTTCAACTCAGACTTCTAAAACACGTTGAAGCTGTGATGACAGGTTGGTTAGTTCTCGCTTTGTTTTATTCTCTGAAAACTTATCTCGCACGTTGGGGTGTAGACGGAATTTTTTCTCCGGGTGTTGAGGAAACAACTAGCCTTTTTTTAAACTTTCCTGTCTTAGATTATAATGTAATACAGATGGGAATGACAGAAGGAACGGGTTCAATTCAAGGCATTCGAGATTTATTTAGAGAAGTTTTGATTATTAAATATGCTCATCTTTTCGTGGCTGGTTTAATTCTTTATCGCATTAAACAATATGGGTTTTCCCTGCGTCGAGGGTTGATTCTTCTGGTTTGTATTTTAGCTCAACGAGTCGCTTATTCTTGGGAAACGTCTTGGGAAACAACTGTTTATGTTGCAGTGTTTATCGGATTATTGTACTTAGCCATTCAAGGATATTTATCTTTTATCAATCTCAAACCTTTGATTTTTCTCGGAACAGTTTCTTATACCATTTATCTGATTCATCAAAATCTTGGTTATGTGATTATTCGTCAGTTTTACCAATACAATATCAACCCCAACTTAAGCATTATTTTCGCAATATGCGTTTCGATAACCTTAGCAACATTGATCACCTTTTGGGTTGAACAACCTGCTAATGAATGGATTCGCAAGAAATATAAAGAATATCAAAGCAAAGCAGCAAAGATCGCATAACCGCCTAAAATTGT
Source organism: Limnoraphis robusta CS-951 (assembly GCF_000972705.2). The sequence goes on from NZ_LATL02000039.1 coordinate 10,219, forward strand.
TAATCAATCTATTAGGAGACTAAAAAGATGACAAAGGGAATTTGTACACTCGGAAATGATGTCGTTTACGATCAACTGGTCGCTTTATTGAATAGTATTGAAGCGATTCTCGGCCCAGAGATGCCTGTTTGTATTCATCCTTTTGATGATCGCATGGAACGAGTGGCAGCAGAAATCGAAAAGCGACCCAATGTTTTCATTTACGATGATGCTGAATCGATTCAACGTTGGGATGAATTTATGTTAGCCGCAGCACCCGAACGACTCAATCGCAAATTGCGACTTTATGGCGCTCATCGGCGTTTTTGTGGGTTTGATGGGCCTTTTGATCAGTTCATCTATATGGATGCAGATACACTGGTAATGAACTCTTTGGATGCCGTGTTTCAAAAACTAGATGAATATGATTGGATTGTTTATGATTTTCAGTTCCTTGATCCCACAAAAGTTTATAATTTACAATCTCCCAAACTTCTGAATGTCTTTGAAAAAGAGCGGATTGATTCAGAGATTTTTTGTTCGGGCTTTTATGGTGCTAAACGAGGCTTATTTAATCAAGAAGTTCGTGATTTTATACTATCAAACTTGCAAAATGGAGAATATGATATTTTATATGATGGAGCCGGAGAACAGCCCTTATTGAATTATATGGTGATGCGTTCAGGAATTCCGAGTTATAATTTTGCCTATAGCTTACCAGAAGGTGAGAAAACAGGGTGTAGCGTTACTTCTAAACATTTCCAAGAACAAGATCACATTTTATATGACAAAGGAAATCGACTCACCTATTTACACTATATTGGAGTCAAACCTCAAACGATTGAAAGTGTGTGTCAAGGCGAAAATTTAGCCTTTCCCTACCGTGATTTATTCCTGTATTATCGCTATCTTCACGAACCCGAAAATCGTCCTGTTTTTACCAGTCCACCCCCGGAGCCGAAATCCAGTTCAAAACCTAATTTATTGAAACGAATTTTGAGAAAATTAAAATTAACCCAATGAGGAGCAAACATCATGCGTGGAATTTATATTGTTGCCAATGATCGAGTGATGGAAAATGCGATCGCTTTACTCAATAGCATTCGCTGTTATAATAAAACTGTGCCTATTTTTCTGATTCCGTTTAACGAAGACTATCATCAAGTGGCTGAAACGTTAGGTCGTTTACATGACGTTAAAGTTTTTCCTGATTTAGATTTTCTTGAACAGTTAACGCAACAAATCGGAGAAATTTTTGATCGAGATTTTCTTAAACTTCCCAACAAAATGCGAAAGCTAGCTGTTTGGTTTGGGCCGTTAGATGAATTTCTCTATATTGATACAGATATTGTTGTTTTTGAGGATATTGTCGCGAATTTAGACTATCTTTCTGAGGTGGGTTTTTTCTGTTGTGACTATCATTTTTCCGGTCAAAAATTGCGGAATATTTTTTCCCCGTTTGTTGTAGAACAAAATATTTTCACCGAGAAAGAACTAGAAGATGTTTTTAATAGCGGGTTTTGGGCTTCTAAAAAAGGGATAATTAGCCTAGAACGACTCTATGAAACTTTGAAAGAATGTTCACAACATCGAGAATATTTTGATTTTAGTGAAGGTGTTACCGATCAACCTATCCTCAATTATTTGGTTCTCAAAAACATTCCCAAGCGGGGAAATTTAGTTAAAATACCCGAAGGCGGGCCAGGAAGTTGGGCAGGTTCAACTCATTTTCAAGAAAAAGATCATATTCTTTATGATCATGGGAAACGTCTACAATATATTCATTGGGCGGGGACTCGAATGCAGCCCGGTTGTCCCTACTGGAATATTTGGGAATATTATCGCTATTTGCATGAGGGAAAACCCGCATGGCAAAGAAAATTAAGCCGTTTTTTACCTTTTTTAGCAACTCGGACTTAACATTAGGAGTAAACCCATGACTAACGGTATATACACATTAGCGAATGATGTGGTTTATGATCAGCTTGTTTCTTTACTCAACAGTATGGAAGTTAACGGAGCCAAAGAACTTCCGGTTTGTGTCATTCCTTATGATAACCGATTAGATAAAGTCCGATCAGAAATTGCATCCCGAAGCAATGTTACTCTTTTTGACAACTTAGCATCCATTGAGTTTTGGGAAGACTTTGCAACTCAGGCTTGGACAGCCCACGAAAAAGCTCAAAAAGCTTGGAAACTTAAAGGATGGAAACAGGTTCATTGTATGGGAATGCACCGAAAATTTTGTAGCTTTGATGGGCCTTTTGAGAAATTTGTTTATTTTGATGCAGATACTCTTTTAATGAGTTCTCTAGATTATATCTATGAAAAATTAGAAGAATATGATTGGGTGGCTAATGACTTTCAATATCGCTCTGATCCCAATTATGTTTTTGATTTTTCATCAAATAAACTCGCTCATATTTTTGATATTGAAAAGCTTAAACAAGGAATTTTCTGTGCGGGTTGGTTTGCCTCTAAAAAAGGAGTTTTAAATCGAGGAAATTTGGCCGATCTGTTAAATAAATTAAAAGCAGGAGAAGCGGAGGTCATGTCTCTTAGAGGAACAGATCAACCTTTATTTAATTATCTCGTTGCTCGCAGTGGTGTTTCCTTCTATAATTTTGCTTATCATGGCATAGAAACGGCTACGGGAAGTCATTGGTCTTCAAAATTTGATGAGATTGAGCATGTATTGTATGACAACGGTAAACCCATCACTTATCTTCATTATATGAGCGTTTCGTCTTCAAAATTTACGAAACTCTGTGAAGGGGAAGATACAGGTATCCCCTATAAAGATTTATTCTTGCATTACCGCTATTTGAACTCTCCAAACGAACGCCCAACACTCAAGCATCCAAGTTGGTTGGAACAGAAAAAACGAGCTGTTTCTAAGTTTTTAAATCAGAAAATTGACAATTTAAACTATAAACTTCGTCAGCTTCAAAGTCGAGAATAAAATCCGGTTATGTAGATTGTTGTTCCGAAGTTAATTCAACTTCTTGCTGTTTTTCCTCCTGTCCTTCAAACACCTCCCAAAGAATCGGCGAGATGTTATTATCAAGACGACCTGAACGAATTAACTCTGCATAGGTATTGGCTTCAATATCAACCATTTCTTCTAACAACAACTTGAGACTTATTTCTTGGAGTTGGGGATGTTGTTCTTGAAGTTTATCAAGTTTCTCTTTAACTTGAGTCAGTTCTGAATTGACTAATTCGGCTTGATATCGATAAAATTCTGGCTCAACTTCTTGTCGGCGAATGACATCTGATAAATGATTTCTGACTCGGTTTAAAGCTACACGACGAGCGAGTAATTCTTGATATTCTTGTTGCAGGGGTTGATCACCAATTAACCCTAAGATGTTTAATAAAGGTTGGGTGGTTAAGCCTTGAACCAATAGCGTAAATAATACGACTCCAAAGACAGTCGCAATAATTTCATCTCGTTGTTGTAACGCAGTCGGGACACTCAACGCCAACGCGATAGAAACCGAACCCCTTAAACCTCCCCACCACAAAATCGTTTGAATTTTGAAATTGATTTTAGAATTGGCTAACCCATTACTGATCGCACTTAAGCCATAGGTACTCATTGCTCGAGTAATAATCATCCCCGCAATTGCAATGAGAATGGGTTGAATATTAGCCGCTAAACTGGGAAATTGAATCTGATCGCCAATCAACAGAAAAACAATTGAATTGACAAAAAACGCGAGAAATTCCCAAAATTCACTCACAATAATCCGAGTTCGGGGATTCATGCCAATGCGAGAACCAAAATTCCCTAAAATCAAACCAACAATAACGACTCCAATCACACCAGAACCGCCCAACTGCTCCGTAACAACATAGGTGCCATAAGCAGAAACCAGAGTTAAAGACTGTTCAACTAAGGGAGAATCAAACCGTTGAGTTAAGTAAGAAATTCCAAATCCAATTAAACATCCAACTCCCGCCCCAATTCCAACAAAAGTAAAAAATTGTAGTAAGGTTTGGGACACTGAAAACTCAGAGGTTCCCATCGGTATCGCGACTAATATACTAAAAGCGACAACCGCCACTCCATCGTTAAAGAGACTTTCTCCTTCCATTAAGGTTTTTAGACGTTGGCTAGCGCCTAATTCCTTCAATAACGCGACAACAGAAATCGGATCAGTTGCAGATAGACTCGCCCCGACTAATAAAGCGATCGCTCCGGGAATTCCTGCAAACCAACTTAACCCGAAAGCGATACCAACAACCGAAATAATTACCCCAACAATGGCAAACAAGGTAACGGGAATTAAATCTCGTTGCAACTCCCGCCACTTCATATTCCAACTCGCTTCAAACAGTAACGGGGGGAGGAAAATTTCTAAAATCAATTCTGGGGAGAGGTTGACGAGGCGAATATCCTCAAATGCTAGAATTAATCCGACAATGACTAACAGCAGGGTAAAAGGAATCCGACGAAACCAAACAAACAGCCGGGATATTGTTGCGACACTCAGAGAAACCAGTAGAACCAATAAAAATTGCTCTAGGTTTTGCTTGATGGCGATTTCACTTAGGGCGGTTTCTGGAGTCATAGGATTAATTAGGGGACAATAAAGCCAAAAACACTCCCCATCATACCAAGCTCTGGGAATTCTCCCCAAACTCAAAACCGACCATCCTCTAAAAATGAGAGAACAGTCGGCAGATGCTATTTGCGAGTCTGAGTCTTATTTGCTACTCAAAAAGGTTTGAGCTTGTCTGAGGGCAGCGGCACCAACATTAAACAAAGCCCAGCCTCCAGCAATCAAGAGCGGCAGTAAAACCACAACGAGACGAAAATCGAAATCCATTTGTTCTCCTCCAGTTTCTTAAAAAAATTCTCATAACTTTATTTTTATCTCATTTTTTGCTTTTGCTCAATTAAAAAGTTTTATAGGGTGTCAGGTGTCAGGTGTCAGGTGTTGGGTAGGGGCGGGTTCTACCCAGATCTATGTTTTCCTAAAAATAACTCAGATCAACCCGCCCCTAGACTAACGGCTTATTGCTAGCTTGCCTTCCTCCGATGAACCAACGCTAATTGCTCATACTTTTGGGCGTGTTCGATCAAGTCAGCCGCTTCGGCTTCTGACACCTCTCGCAAAGATTTAGCAGGAACACCCGCCACCAACGTTCGGGGAGGAACATCTTTCGTCACAACAGCGCCTGCTCCGACAATACTACCACTACCGACTCGCACGCCATTTAAAATCACCGCCCCAATGCCGATCAAGCTTCCTCGTTCGATATAAGCTGAATGCACGACTGCTCGATGTCCAACGGTGACAAAATCTTCTAATACTGTCATCTGGCCTGGATCACCGTGTAAAATTGCGCCATCCTGAATATTGGTACTCGCTCCGATAATAATCCGTTCAACATCTCCTCGAACCACTGCTGAGTACCAAATGCTCACCCCTGAAGCCACTTCTACCCAACCCATAACCATCGCATTAGGGGCGATAAAAGCCGCTTGTGAGAGATCAGGAACAGGCCAGTCTATAGGATGATTACAGAAAGATTGATCGGCATGATTATTCATGGCTTAATCATTAATTGATGGCTAATTCGGCAAATATTCACCGGGAGGAAAGAATCACCCCCGCTATAATAGAGTCTACAAGCTCTGGTGCGAAACGTATTCACCATGAATTCTGCCTTGCAGTACCCTATATTCGGCCCGGAAATTCGCTGTCCTCACTGTCGTCAAAAGATTCCTGCTTTGACGCTGACAGATACCTACTTATGTCCTCGTCATGGCGCTTTTGAAGCTGATCCAGAAACGAGTGAATTAGTCCATCTTCAGTCAGGACGGCATTGGCGTGAGTGGAATGGGGAGTGGTATCGACAACACACCCATCCTGACGGGATTCGATTTGAAATTCACGAGGCGTTAGATCGGCTCTATACTCAAGGCTATCGTGCCACTCGCGTCATTATTGCCCAACGCTATCGAGAGTTGATTAGTTCTTATCTCGAACGCAGTACCCCTTGGCGAGAGCAGTCGGATACCGCTCAACCCAAACTCTATGGTTTACCTGTTGATTTTAGTCCTGATCCTCAAGATGAACCTTGTTGGAATGTGATTAATTTTGATTTAGAAAAAGAACAAGATGTGCCGATTCCCTATCCTTATTTTCGCTTGTTTGAATAAATCATGGTAAATTGATCGCCGTTTCTCAGCTCACTCTAAACACTCAACCCCCCATTTTTCATGCACCATGCCTCTATTCGCACTGCTGATATTCATCGGGCGATCGCTTTTTATCAACAGCTCGGTTTTCAGGTTTGTGAACGGTTTACAACAGGTTACACGTTGGCTTGTTGGATGGAAGGATTAAATGGGCGAATTGAATTGATTCAAATTCCTCAGCCCTCACCCCCACCCGATGCTTTTGGCGATGAGCATTATGTGGGATATTATCATCTTTCCTTTGACTTGAGTGCCGCTACTCCCGATTTACCTCAATGGTTAAATCATCTCAAAGAACAGTTTCAGAAGGCAACTCAAGAACAACCGGATTTATACCAACCGTTGAAGATTCTACTCGAACCGACTCAGCAAATGATTGGAAATTCGGTTTATGAAGTGGCTTTTATTGCTGATACAGATGGTTTACCCTTAGAGTTTATTCGCTTACTGAAAGCGGAATAAAAAGAGTTAATCGGAAATCGCGATCGCCAGTAGTAAAATACACAATTCAATGGGTTACATTTGATTTCCCCTCCCGTTCAATTTCCAACCTTTTCTAGAGTTTTACAGGTAATTTCGGCTAAAGTAGACTGTGAATGTTCAGTATTTACTACGGTAAAGGCAAAACTTTAATTTGTCGTTACAGAAAATCTCTGAACTTTAATTAGAAGTGATAATTCTCAACTGAAGTGATTCTCAGGTTTTCTCAGGTTTTCTCAGGCGCCTATAAATTGAAGTTGATCGGAAAAACCCGATCTCTCAAGAGAAACCGGGTTTTTTAGCTTTGAATGTTAACCGACGAAATTTTAGGGAGTGGGGAAAAATCCCCCATCTCTCAGGTGATTATTCACCTAGTTTCCGCCAAGTGTATTTACCCACAATACCGTCAACTGTTAAACTTTTATTGGCTTGGAAAGTTTTAACGGCATCCAGAGTTTGTGGCCCAAAAATGCCATCAATATACAGCCAAAAGAAACCGTGGTCATACAGACGCAATTGAAGACATTCAACCGCATCACCGACATCACCTTTGGAAAGGACAGGCATCTGAACATCGTAGGGATAGGATGTAGGTACAAACGGAGAATAGAACTTCTTACCGAGAGGAAATTCTTGTCCGCACAGCGCCCGCCAGGTATATTTCCCGATAATTCCATCAACAACTAAGCCACCATAATTCGCTTGAAAATGCTTAACAGCCTCTTTCATTTGGGGGCCAAATTGTCCGTTGAAACCGATGTTATATTTGTAAGCGATTAAACGTTGTTGTGCGAAACGAACCGCCTCACCTGCGGCACCTAATTTTATAAGAGGTAGGACAATTCCGCTCGATTTAGCCGCAGCATATTGAATCGGTTCAGAAGCGGGAATAGCAGTAGCAGTTGCAATTGCTTGTCCGTTGGTTTCGATGTTGGTCGTTGCACTCATGGTTGATCTCCTAGACTAATAAACAAGAGTTAATTGTGTTTTGTCTTGTTTGCTTTACAACTCTAATATAGCCGCTATAATTGCCAGGTTAAAAGTCGCTTTTTTGTGTTACTTTAGTTGAGTTATCAACAGTTATTCAATTGATTTAGCTCATCTAAACTACAGTAAAAACAACATCATTAAACTCAAAAATAAAATCGATAAACTGGAATGAATTGTGTGTTTTAACCCGGGCCGCCATACAGAAACCCGCTTTCAAAGAGAAAACGGGTTTTTAGGGTGTGTTCCCTTCTACAAACGAATGGGCTTAATCGGGGGATTTCCCCCCATTTCGAGGTGATTATTCGCCCAACTTACGCCAAGTTTCTTTCCCAACCACACCGTCAACTTTTAAACCTTTATACCGTTGAAAAGCTTCCACTGCTTGGCGAGTTTTTAGACCAAAAATGCCATCAATATACAAGGGATAGGAAAGTTTGAAATCAATGTCAGACAGACGCAATTGGAGACATTCAACCGCATCGCCGACAGAACCCTGATAAAGTTCAGGCATATTCACATCGTAGCGGTACCGTGTCTCTACAAACGGAGAATAGAAACTCCGACCCAAGCGACGAAATTCTGCGTCACCGTTACACAGCGCCCGCCAGGTATTTTCTCCGATAACTCCATCAACAACTAAGCCACCATAATTGCCTTGAAAATGCTCAACAGCCGCTTTCATTTGGGGGCCAAATTGTCCGTTAAACTTAATTGGATATGCGTTAGCAATTAAACGTTGTTGGGCGAAACGAACCGCCTCACCTGCTAAACCTAATTTTAAAAGAGGTAAGTCAATTCCCCGAGATTGAGCCGCAGCATATTGAACCGGTTCAGAAGCGGGGATAACAGCAGCAGTTGCAGTTGCTTGTCCGTTGGTTTCGATGTTGGTCATTGCACTCATGGTTGATCTCCTGGATTGATAAACAAGAGTTAAAGTTGTTTTCCCTTGTTCGATTTATGTATCTAATCTAATCGATGAGATCGAAGTGTTAACAGTCGCTTTTTTGTGTTACTTTTGATAATTTTGCGAACTGTAACACAAGTGAATTAACTCATTTGAGTCACAGAAATAAAACACATTGTAGAGGCATAAGGCTTGCGCCCTAAATATTAAAGCTTGATCAATATCTCTAACTTTTAGCGGGTGTCAAGGCTATAGCGCTATGCGCTATATTTGGCGATACTACTTTACAGCCATTGAATAATCACCTCCTCACTCAAACAGGATAACGGTCTTCTAACTGTTGAGCTAAATTGAGAATATCGTCTTTTCTCGCCAGTACCTCTACCCATTCAGAGGGAATATTTTCGAGTCCATAATAAATCCCCGCTAATCCTCCGGTTACGGCTCCGGTGGTATCGCTATCATCGCCTAAATTAACGGCTTTGAGAACAGCTTCAGCATAGGAAGATGTGGTCAACAAACACCACAAGGATGCTTCTAAGGTATGCAAAACATAACCACTCGATTCAATATGTTTACTGTCTAACGTCTCAATATCTCCGGGGAAAACTCGTTTAAAATATCTTAATTGCTCGGCAAATTCTCCTTGTTCATACAAGGGTTTAATCCGTTCAAGACCCGTTAAATAAGCGTCTTTGAGCGTCATTCCTTCCAATAAGCTGATGGCGATGCTAATATAAATTCCGCAAGCCATTTGCGATCGCGCATGAGCATGAGTGATTTTAGAACAGTCGTGAACTTTAGCAATTAAATCTTCAAAAGACTCTTGTTTGTAGAGGAAAGCGAAGGGCAAAATTCGCATCAAAGAACCATTTCCATTACTGCGATCGCTGGTTTCTCCGGCTTCAGTTGGGGGAACTCCTTTTCGCAAACGATTAATCGCAATTTGAGTCGTTACCCCAATATCAAATACACCGCCTCTAGCCGTCCAAAATCGCTCTCGATACCACCGACAAAACGAATCTGCGATCGCGTCTAAATCATAGCCTTGATGACATAATACATCCGCCAAACAAAGCGTTAGAGAACTATCATCAGACCAAGTTCCTGGCGGTTGATTATAAGTACCGTAGCCAGTCATCGTCGTAACGGGGTGAAGACGTCGTTCAGATCGCACATGAAATTCAACCGGAACGCCTAACGCATCTCCCACACATAAACCAATTAATGCCGATGCGATTTTACCCATGACATCAAATTCAACCTATTCTTTTCTACTATTTTACCCCTTGTTAATTTCTCTGAAAAAAAATTAATCAAATTCTCTTAATTGAGGGGCTGAACCCGATCCAGCCAAGCTTGTAATTCTTCCCCTTCGACGACTTCTGTTGCTAATAACTGATTAGCTATTTCATCTAACAAAGCGCGATTTTTCTTTAAAATATCCAACGCCAAGTGATGGGCCGCATCCACAATTTCTTTAACTTCTAAATCAATCGCTTCGGCTGTTTTTTCACTCATATTTCGACGACTATTGGATTCATTTCCTAAGAAATTTGCTTTGCCCCCTTTCCCATAGGCTAACGGCCCTAAAACCTGACTCATGCCGTAGGTTGTCACCATCCGTTCCGCTAGGTCTGTCGCCCGTTGGAGGTCATCAGAAGCGCCGTTTGTGACCCGTTGAAAGACTATTTCTTCAGCCGCCCGTCCGCCTAATAAAGTGGCAATTTGTTCGCGAAATTCGGTTTCATCCATCAAAAATCGGTCTTCTGTTGGCAGCTTTAACGTATAGCCTAACGCCCCCATTCCACGCGGAACTATCGAAATTTTAGCCACCTTTCCACCACCCGGCATTAACGCCCCAATAATCGCATGACCGACTTCGTGATAAGCAACAATTTTCTTCTCTTTTTCATTGAGAACCCGGCTTCTTTTTTCTAACCCGGCAACGACTCGTTCTATCGCTTCTTTAAAATCTTCTTGGGCAACAGTTTTACGTTGATTTCTGGCTGCTAATAACGCCGCTTCATTAACTAAATTCGCTAAATCTGCACCGCCAAAACCGGGAGTTTGGGTGGCAATTTGATGTAAATCAACATCGTCTCCCAGTTTAACTTTTTTCGCATAAATCTCTAAAACGGCTTTACGCCCCGCCAAATCTGGACGGTCAACTAATACCTGTCGGTCAAACCTTCCCGGCCTTAATAACGCCGCATCTAATGCTTCTGGGCGGTTGGTTGCGGCGAGTACAATGACTGTCTGATCTCCAACGGTAAACCCATCCATTTCTGTTAACAATTGATTGAGGGTTTGTTCCCGTTCATCGCTGCTACCACTCTGCATCCCGCCACTACTTCTTGACTTGCCAATAGCGTCTAATTCATCAATAAAAATAATACAAGGAGCCTTCTTTTTCGCCTGTTCAAATAAATCTCTAACCCGTGCCGCGCCCGTCCCGACAAATAATTCTACAAACTCCGAAGCAGAAATACTAAAAAAGGGAACTCCCGCCTCTCCAGCTACCGCTTTCGCCATCAACGTTTTACCTGTTCCGGGCGGCCCAACTAACAATACACCTTTAGGAATTCTTGCCCCAATTTCGGTATATCGTTTAGGATTTTTGAGGAAATCAACAATTTCTGCTAATTCTGTTTTAGCTTCTTCAACGCCAGCAACATCGGCAAAAGTAATTTTATCAGAAGCCCCCTCAACATAAACTTTCGCCTTACTTTTACGAATTGACAGGGAACCTCCTGAATCCCGTTTTCCTAAAAACTGAAAGGCTGCGACTAAAATTAACGGCGGAATAATCCAACTCAACAGCACATATAAGCCACTATTTTTCGGAGGCGGTGCCGCTTGAAAAACAACATTATTTTGTTGTAAACGTTTGGCTAAATCGGGGTCAAAAATCGGCGTAGTTGAGAGTAATGGCCCTAACTCATCTTGCTTTTCTCCTTTGAGGCGATAGCGAATTTCATTATCCCCCACCTGCACCCCGGCAACTTGCTTGTTTTCGAGTTGTTGAATAAAAATACTGTAAGGCACACGCGGCACTCGTTGTTGACGAGGTAAAACTAAATAAGCCGCAAATAAAAGACCGGAAATAATTAATAAAATTTTACCAATTTGTTGGGAGTCGGGGAATCGAGATTTCTTTTTTTTAATACTCATTGCAAGTTTAGGGGTAGCGGAGAATCAGTAGGGGTTTTATCCCCCTAAATCCCCCTTAAAAAGGGTGACTTTTAAGTTCAGTTCCCTCGATTTTAATCGGAGGTGAGATCCCCCTAAATCCCCCTTAAAAAGGGTGACTTTTAAGTTCAGTTCCCTCGATTTTAATCGGAGGTGAGATCCCCCTAAATCCCCCTTAAAAAGGGTGACTTTTAAGTTCAGTTCCCTCGATTTTAATCGGAGGTGAGATCCCCCTAAATCCCCCTTAAAAAGGGTGACTTTTAAGTTCAGTTCCCTCGATTTTAATCGGAGGTGAGATCCCCCTAAATCCCCCTTAAAAAGGGTGACTTTTAAGTTCAGTTCCCTCGATTTTAATCGGAGGTGAGATCCCCCTAAATCCCCCTTAAAAAGGGTGACTTTTAAGTTCAGTTCCCTCGATTTTAATCGGAGGTGAGATCCCCCTAAATCCCCCTTAAAAAGGGTGACTTTTAAGTTCAGTTCCCCCCTTTTGAAGGGGGGCTAGGGGGGATCTAATTTTCAAGGGGGCTAG
>NZ_LATL02000040.1 GCF_000972705.2 Limnoraphis robusta CS-951
CCGAATAAATGTCTGTCTGTTATCAATAACCTGCATAAACCCGCCCTTTCCTCCTCACCAATGTTGTAGGGGCGGGTTCCGAATAAATGTCTGTCTGTTATCAATAACCTGCATAAACCCGCCCTTTCCTCCTCACCAATGTTGTAGGGGCGGGTTCCGAATCAATATATATTTTCCCACCAATATAGCAATGAGCAGGTTAATGTTTACAACTTCTTTGTGTCTTTGTGTCTTGGTGGTAACATTCAAGGCTAGACCCTTGTAAACAAGCCAGCGCGACCTGCTATAACTTACACAAACCCCGCCCCTACATCATCCGGGCGGGTTTATATCAGTTATTTTTGGGTAACAAACATCATTACAGAACCCGCCCCTACTCTTTCTTAAAGATGCGATCGCACAAATTCTTCTAAGCGTTTCATACCCGTTTCTATTGTTCCTAAATCAGTCGCGTAAGATAAGCGAATATGATCATCATTTCCAAAGGCTATTCCGGGAACAGCAGCGATTTGTTTTTCCTCAAGTAAGGCATTACAAAAATCAACCGAAGTGAGATTAAACTTGCTAACATTCAAATACATATAAAAGGCACCATCCGGTTTAATACAACTAATTCCCGGAATATGACTCAGCATTTCATACATCACTTCTCGCCGTTTAGCAAAGGCTAATCGCATTTCTTCTACGCAGTCTTGAGAACTTTCTAAAGCGGCAATGCCTCCATATTGAGCAAATGTACAAACATTTGAAGTGCTATGACCTTGAATACGGGTTAAACTTTTGATCGCCTGAGCATCACCTGCTAAATATCCTAATCGCCAGCCTGTCATCGCGTAGGCTTTAGCAAAACCACTACTAATAAAAGTGTATTTATAACTCTCAGGATGAGCTGCCGCAATACTTAAATGTTTAGCATCATCGTAGATGATTTTACAATAAATCTCATCAGAAACGACATAGATTCCTGTTTCTACAACAACTTCTGCTAAGGCTCGAATTTCATCGGGAGAGTAAACCATTCCCGTCGGATTTGAGGGAGAATTGAGAATAAACAGTTTAGTTTTTGAGGTGATGGACTGACGTAAAAGTTCAGGGGTGATTTTATATCCGGTATCGCTGTAAGTTTGAACAATCACCGGATTTCCCTCTGCCAGTTTCACCATTTCGGGATAGCTGACCCAGTAAGGCGCCGGAATAATCACTTCATCTCCAGCTTCTATCATTGCCATTACCAGGTTGTACAACGACTGTTTCCCGCCATTGGTGACAATAATGTTCTCGGCTTGATAAGATAAACCCGTCTGTTCGTTGAGGGAGTTTGCGATTAACTGTCTCAGCTTCTTTTCGCCAGCCGCTGGCCCGTAGCGAGTTTTGCCCTCGTCTAGCGCAAGCTTTGCCGCCGCGACAATGTGATCAGGCGTGTCGAAGTCAGGTTCTCCTACACTAAAATTGAGGACATCAATTCCTTCAGCCTTCATAGCCTGGGCTTTGGCTGAGATCGCTAACGTTAGGGACGGTGTAACCTGCTCGACTCGTGCTGCCAGCTTCATCCTTTGTGAACCTTGATTTGAGCTTTTGCTTTTAGAGTTTAAATTTTAAGCTGGGTTCGGTTGAGTTGCAACCTAATTATCAAATATTGTTGACATTTTATACTATAAAATAACAGGTTTGTCAAGTTAATCTCGTTAAAACTTTGTAATATTCTGCTCGCACTCCCGAAAACCCTTGGTTTTTACAAGATGTCCAAACGGTTTTAAGATGATCAATTTGTTCTTTATTCTTAAGCTTTTCTTCTCAGTTCCAAGCCAAACAAGAGGATCAACTTTATTTTTTCAAAATTATAAATGAGTCGATATAAGAGCTTCAATTCAGTTGTTTTTTTTTACCGAAATATTTTCCTGAAACGACTAAAATTCACCGCAACGAAAATCCATCAAAAGGTTACAGTTGCTCTTCGTGAAAAAACAACAACCCCATCAGACTGTTAGCCTCATCCCAATTCAACAACGAGTTAGAGGATTAATTGCCAAATTTCATCTATAATAGAGCAGCAAACACGGTGTTTTGTTTGTTTTTTTACTGTAGCTTCAGAGTTACTAAATGTTGCACTCCTATTTTGATACCGAGACCGACAGCCAAAAATCCTTTGAGTTACCCGGCGCTCGTCCGCATTATAACCCCGACCGTCCCGGACAAGTTGAACATATCTTTCTTGACCTGGTGCTAGACATTCCAAACAAATCCTTTCACGGGAATTGTACCATTAACTTAAAACCCGTGCAAAGTGGAATTGAAACACTGAGGCTTGATGCGGTTAACTTAGAAATTCAGGCGGTGAAAATTGATCAAGTCGATCAATCCTTCGACTATGATGGTGAACAGCTTGATATTTATCTCAGCCAACCGACCCAAGCTGACCAATTAATCAAGATCGCGATCGCCTATCATGTCGATCACCCCCAACGAGGACTCTATTTTATCAGTCCAAACGCTGATTATCCCGATAAACCGACTCAAGTTTGGACCCAAGGCGAAGACGAAGACTCACGTTTTTGGTTTCCTTGCTTCGACTATCCCGGACAACTCGCTACATCAGAAATTCGGGTGCAAGTTCCCCAGCCATTTATTGCTATTTCTAACGGTGAACTGATCAACTCCGAAATTCAGGGTGAAAAGATCATCTATCACTGGTTACAAAAACAAATTCATCCCACTTATTTAATGACCTTAGCGGTCGGTGAATTTGCCGAAATTAAAGACGAATGGAATAACATTCCCGTTCTCTATTATGTCGAGAAAAACCGCGAAGCAGATGCTCACCGCAGCATGGGTAAAACACCCCAAATGATGGAATTTTTCTCTCAAACTTTTGGGTATGCTTATCCCTATCCGAAATATGCTCAAGTTTGTGTCGATGATTTCATCTTTGGAGGAATGGAAAATACCTCGACTACTCTATTAACAGATCGCTGTTTACTCGATGAAAAAGCTGCAATTGATAACCGCAGTACAGAAAGTTTAGTCGCTCACGAACTCGCTCACCAATGGTTCGGTGATTTAGTCGTGATTGAACATTGGTCTCATGCTTGGATCAAAGAAGGAATGGCGACTTATTCAGAAGTCTTGTGGACAGAACATGAATATGGAAAAGAGGAAGCCGCCTATTATAGACTCGCCGAAACCCGCAATTATTTATCAGAAGATCGCTCTCGTTATCGTCGCCCCATTGTCACTCATATTTATCGAGAAGCCATAGAACTATATGATCGTCATTTGTACGAAAAAGGGGCTTGTGTTTATCACATGATTCGCACCGAATTAGGCGATGAACTGTTTACCAAAGCGATTCATACCTTCGTTCAAAATAACGCGCACAAAACCGTAGAAACCTTTGATTTACTGCGTTCGATTCAGCAATCAACTGGACGCAACTTGCTGTTTTTATTTGATCAATATGTATATCGGGGTGGACATCCAGATTATAAGGTTTCTTATAGTTGGGATGGTGAAAATAAACTTGCTAAAATTACGGTTAAACAAAAGCAAGCTAAAACCAGTGATAAAATCAGTGAAACCAACTTGTTTGATTTGAAAATTCCGATTGCCTTTGGCTATTTACCAAAATTGAGTCAAGACGAAACTACACCCCAGTTTCAAACCTTTACGGTTCGCATCCATGAAGCCGAACAATCCTTCTATTTTCCCCTCTCAGAAAAACCAAAATACATCAGTTTTGATGCGGGAAATAACACGCTAAAAACCGTTAGCTTAGAGTATCCGGTTGCTGAACTAAAAGCACAATTACAATTCGATCCTGATCCCATTTCTCGTATTTTTGCAGCCGAAGCATTAGCCCGAAAAGGCGGATTAGAAGTCGTTAAAACCCTCTCCAAAGCCCTCAAAGATGAACCGTTTTGGGGTGTACGTGTCGAAATCGCCAAACAGTTAAATAAAATTAAACTCGATCAAGCCTTTGCTGGGTTAATTGTCGGGTTAGAAGACTCGAACTCGAGAGTGCGTCAGGCGGTTGTCAACGCCCTAGCTAAGATTAAAATACCCGCCAGCTATCAAGCCCTCAAATCTATTGTTGAAAAGGGAGATGTAAGTTATTCTGTGGAAGCTTCAGCCATTACTGCTATCGGTGAAATGGTCGCCGGAAATCCTGATGAAGCGCTCACCGAAGAAAACGGAATCAAACTGTTAGAATTGGTATTGCAAGAACGAATGGGTTGGAATGAGGTATTACGTTCAGCAGCGATTTCTGGTTTAAGTCGGATGAAAACCTCAGAACCCGCCCTCAATTTAATCCTCAGCTATAGCGTTGCAACGGTTCCTCAAGCCTTAAGGTTAGCTGCAATTCGAGCGTTAGGAAGCATTTCAACAGGTCAAAATAACATCAATCTTGAACGCATTTTACAGCGTTTGGAAGAACTCTCAAAAGAAGAATTTTTCCTCACTCAAGTGGCGGTTGTTGTCGCCTTAGAACAGATGGAAACTCCCAAAGCCATTGCTGTTTTAAATGACTTAGCTGACCAAACTCTCGATGGTCGAGTTCGTCGAAAAGCAGAAGAAGCAGTTCAAAAGGTACAGAAAAATATCGGTTCTGATAAAGCCGTTAAACAACTGCGGGAAGAACTCGATAAGGTTAAAAGAGATAACCAAGAATTGAGGAGTCGCTTAGAAAGTCTAGAAGCCAAAACTCAAGCGAATTCTAAAGCTAAGTCTAATGGCAAAAGTTAGTTAGCATCAGCAAAGAAGGGGCGAGTTTAGCAATCTTGTTTCTGAGTACGCCCCAAAAACCCGGTTTCTGCGAGAAACCGGGTTTTTATACTTGCCTCTTGCCTCTTGCCTGTTCCCTGTTAAATGCTTTGCCATTCTATAATCACAGCAGGAGGAACTTTGACTGTTCGCTCTTTTTCTAAGGGTAATCTCAATTCAATTAAATGATGGGTTGACAATTGAGATAAAATGGGTTTAATATCATATTGACCCACATTTGGAGCAGGAGATTTTTCGCTAAACACATCATCCGCCTCTAAAATATTGTCAGCATCCTGAATTTTTAAAGGTTGAACATGAGCAAATTCTACCTCACCCGGAAAGCCCACTAAACGTAAATTAATCTCACGCAATTCACCGGATTTTACTCGTTTAAACAAGACAACTTGCCAGGAACTTCCCGTATTATCCCGTAAAGTATGGCGAGATTGATAGAGAATTTGTTCAGGGGTTTCAAGTTGTTTGCTGACAACAGCTTGGGCGGGTCGAGAATAACTCAAGTTGAGAGTTAATACCAGAATCAAGATTAAAAACCATGATAAAATTGCCTGTTGTTTTCTGAGCATTTTGATTCACCTCCACAGGGTTTAATTATCAGTTTGTAATGCAGCTTGTAAATCAGAAATAAATACAGAATACATCCCCCGTAAATCTCCGACTTGGAAATCAAAAGCTAAATCTTGAGGATATTTGGCTTGAACAAACTCAGGACGAGAATTTTTAGAACCATGACAAGCCAGACAACTCGCTTCAACGGAAATTCGACGATAATAGCGGGTTCCTTCGGTTCCGTTGAGGGTTTCGCGATCCCAAAATCCGATCAATTCTGGATCTTGTTCAAACTTAGCAAGTGCCATCCGATCGTGCAAATTTTGGGGTGCATGGGCGGGGTTTCGATATTTTTTGGCAATTTGCTTGACTTGCCAACCGTTTTCTTCACTAAGCTGTTTGGCTCGCATTCCTACGGGTTTACAGACTTGTTTGAAGGTTTCTCCTGTGGGTTCTTCCGTCCCACCTTCCAGGGTTGAGGCTAAACCGGATCTCATCTGATCGAGAAGTTCGATTTCTTGAACGGCTTGGGCCAATTCACTGGGGTTCGTTTCAGCCTGGGCGAAGCTGGGATGGTATATCAATAACGCAGCGATGGCTACAAGTCCGATAAACAGACGATAACAGGTCTTTTTCATCACGATCGCCATTTCTATAATCCTTGACTTTAACTGTATAGTAATATAGTAATTAAAGCAACCTTGCTCAAAAAAATACCAACTCCCAGAGGACTTGAGATGATGACGAATAGCACAACAACCATCGATCAACCCGAAGCGATAGAAGCCGCCATCCTCAAGCAGTGGCTCGCGCAACAAGCGGTAACGTTAGTAGACGTGCGTGAACCTGTCGAATACGCAGGCGAACACCTAGCCGGGTCAATTTTAGTCCCCTTATCCAAATTCGATCCCAGTCAAATTCCCAACGAAGGTCAAAAAGTCGTCGTTTATTGTCAGAGTGGACGTCGCTCGACTCAAGCCGCTCAACAGCTCGTCGCCAGTGGCTTTCAAGTTGAAAATCTTGTCACTTTAGAGGGGGGACTCAATGCTTGGAAAGCTGAGGGTTATCAAACAAAACTTAACAAAAAAGCACCCCTTAGCCTCATGCGTCAGGTGCAAATTGTTGCAGGTTCGTTAGTGTTGACCGGAACCCTATTGGGTGCGTTTGTTTCTCCTGGGTTTTTAGTGTTGAGTGGTTTTGTGGGTGCGGGGTTAATGTTTGCGGGAATTACGAATACTTGTGGTTTAGCGTTGTTATTGGCAAAATTACCTTACAACCAACAATCTTAATTAATCTCCACCCCGGCGATCGCTTTAGTGGGGAGAGTGCAATGTTTTGAGTTGTTTAATTTCTTCAGCTTGCTGTTGAATTCGATCACTCAAGCGATCGCAAACGAGTTCACACAATTCAAAAATTAGCGGATCATTAATTTCATAGTAAACACTGACTCCAACAGGTTGACGGGATAAAATCCCCGCTTGAGTCAGAATTTTCAGATGTTTTGAGAGGTTGGCTTGTCCTAAACCCGTGGCTTCCGAAATCTCCGTGACGTTCATCGCTCCCGATCTCAAACAGTTTAAGATTTGTAGGCGACTCACTTCAGAAAGCAGTTTAAAGTATTCAGCTACGGGTATCAGAGCGGAGGAAGAAGCAGTATTCTGCACTGGGGAGAACTGTATTTTGAAATTTAACTATCTTCATACTATGTTACACCTTTTCGGTTTCACAAAAAAATAGCTGTTCCTTTTTTCAGGACAGCTACCCCAACCCAGTCTTTTTTCAAAATTTAATCTCTCTTAGTCAGTGTTTATCGGTGAAATGTTATTTAACTCTCAGATTCTTCTGAATCATCATCTGAGTCTGATTCTAAGTTATCGGGATCAACGTAGTAGCAAACTGCATCATCTAAACAAATCAGCGCCCAACCCGAATCATCAATACTCTTTAGTTCGTAAGCCGCTTGCTGTACAAAGAAACCTTTATGATTACGGGTTTCTGCTTTAACGTGGACTGTATTATCGATACTCATAGCTCTCACAACTCCTTGCTTTATCAAAAATTACTGTCAACCGTGAATCAAGATTGTTAATGACTGAAGTTTCCAAATCTTATCATTAGTTGGCTCAATTTTTGATGAATTTATATAATTTTTTGTTACAAAATCTCAACAAATCTACATCATCTTTCAACCCTTAATCATCTCTCAACCCTCGTTAAATCAAGGCTACAGCCTTCATCTATCCCTCTGAAGAACACCCAAAAATCATTCTACTCCTGAAGGAGATTCAGGTAAATATACTTATTAGAATTCTCAAATTTCCAACAACCATTTTTGAACGCGAGTCAGGCTTTTCCAGTTAGGTTTTCGAGTTAAGCCATCCTCAAAATTTTTCTTGACTTCATCAAGCCATTCTGAGTCAGCCATAATCATTTGTTGGGCGATTTCCACATGAGTCCTCACGCCTTTTTTATCGAGATCCAGCATCGCCACCGCCAGGTTAATTCTCGCTTGAGGATCATGGGGATTGAGTTTAACGGCAGACTTCGCCGCTTTGTAAGCCGATGAGGGTTTATCAGCCAGTAAATACAACCAGGCCAGACTCGTCCAAGCATTGCTATTTTTGGGAGCGCGATCGCAAACGTCCTGAAATACAGGAATCAGCACTTGGGGATCTTCTCCGGCTTGATAACGTTCAAAACCTTCCTTAAACAGTTCTTCAGGCGTTTTCATAGGGTCAAACTGACAATCTCTCAACAGTAAGAATTTTAGCCCAACTATAGCACTACGCAAATTGGTTAGGACATTTTTAGATTCTGAAACCCTTTCATAGTCTGCTGTTCCCTGTTCCCCGTTCCCTGTTCCCGATTCAAGTAGCGCTATAGACAACGATAGGCTCTCAGCAAGAATCAGACTCATCTGAATCTTGCCAATTACCTATCGTCTAGCAAGGTTTACCGTTCAGGGGATTTGCAAACAAAAGTTTACAATTCGGGACTATTCTCGGGGGTTTTAGGTGGCAAAAGATTTACCACAGCCACAAGTTTGAGACGCATTCGGATTCGTGAACTGAAATCCTCCACCAATTAAAGCCTCGCTGTAGTCAAGCATTAAGCCATAGATGTAGAGAAGGCTTTTGGGATCGCAAATCACTTGGAAACCTTGATAATCAAAAATCTGATCATCCTCTTGAATAGTGCTTGCATCCACAAAATCCATCAGGTAAGACATTCCAGAACATCCCCCCTGACGTACCCCAACCCGCAAACACAAGTCTTTTCCTTGCTTTTCTCTGAGCAGGAGAACTTGCTTCATTGCAGAATCGGTCATTTGAATTCCTTGAGCTTGAGACTGAGCGGTTTGTGTCATGGATTTGGCTCGACTCCTTAATCTATAGTGCTGATCAGGTCAACGGTGTCATCGTTGTCTACCTGGTTGTATTTTACCAAGTCTTCAGAAAGCCAGCAGAAAACTCAAGCTATAATAAAATTTGTCACATCCCCCCTTGAAGGGTTAAGATCAGTAACCGCACCCAAGCGCGAACTTTTGAAGCCGAATCACCGAAAGGCGCATCGGATGCTACAGTTTTGTAGCGGTGTTGTTCAGGCTCACTCAGTCCGAGTAAAACAAATTGTTGTTTGTAGCAATCTCGATCGTCTATAGCCTAAGCTTTAAATAAACGCTCGTCAGCGTTACTTGGCGGAACCTTGATCCAAGGAAATCCCCAACATCAATATTGCCAACGGGAACATTGTATTAGATGGTACGTCTCAATCGCTCAACCCTACGTCGGCTGCAAAACTTACCCCAAATTCCGAGTGTGTGGGAAGGCGATCGCCGTTCCCTGTCTCCTGAGTCGAGTTCTAACCCCGATGGAGATGAGTCAGCCAGTAGCGAATGTATTATTTGGGTGGACGGATCTCAAGGAATGGTACGAGCGATGGATATGGTAGCATCTGACCTGGGGCCGGAAGCCACCGTGCGAACCTTACTACGAGCTATTGAACATCCTCAAAGTCCAACTCCTGCGGCTCGTCCTCAAAAAATAGTCGTCAAAGATCGCGAAATCCAGTTTTTCTTGAGGGGTGTTCTCCAAGAGCTAGACATCACGATTGAATATGTCCCCGACTTACCCCTGATTGATGAAATCTTTCGGGGACTGCAAGAAGTCGCAGAAAGTCGTCCCCCTCAGTTACCGCCTCAACACGCTTCTAGCCTACAAGAAAAAGCCTACACCATTTGGCAAGATGGCCCTTGGGACAAACTCGGCGAACACCAAATTCTCTCGGTAGAACTCAATGAATTTGATGTCAGCACCCTCTACATTTCCACCCTCGGTAAATTAGGGATGGATTATGGTGTTCTGATGTATCGCTCCTTAGACTCCTTGAAACGCTTTCGGGAGCGAGTCGTACAACATCAGCCCAAAGATAACTTAGAAGAAGCCTTCCTGACTCAAGACTGCTTATTTGTCACCTATGAACGCATCAGTGATTTTGAGGATCTTGAGGACGATGAGAATTTAGGCTCGCTACCCATTTCAGAAGTACAGCCGAACTTTGGGAATTTACATCCGTTAGAAGGCTTGCGTTCAATTCTCTATGAGGAAGAAGCGGCGGCTGTATTAGTCACCCTAGAAGCTTTGCATCGCTTCCTACGAGATTTTAAACACAAATTCAAATCCCATCAGTTTCCCGCCCTTTCTCGTCGCTATCGCATTCCCTTTCCGGGTAGCACCCAAAAAAAACAAATATTAGTGACGGTGGAAACCCTTCCAGAAGTCGCTAACGAACTTTTAGAAATGGCAGCCGCCGCCGAAACCGACGATGATGATGAGGAGTTAGATTTAGAAATGCCTATCCTGCGGGATGATTTAGTCCCTGCTAAATCTTTCCTGAGTTTGGGAGTTGTTCCTTGGGAAACGGCAGAATATCTCAGAACTCAAACCCAGTTTCATCAAGCCGCAGAAGTCAATATTCCTGAAGATGGTGATGGTTTACCTATCATTTTAATTCAAACTTCTAAGCCAAAAGCTCAAACTCTCATTCAGAGTTTACAAGAAGCTGGAGGACTAACGGGCATTTGTTTTAACCCCGGTGAAGATCCGATGGCAGGTTGCAATTATGATCTCTGTATTTTAAGAACTGAAGATGGAGATCTTCACCTGTTAGGAGAATTTTTAGAAGATGATCCCACCCATCAACAAGCCCGTGAAAAATGGGACACGCGCTGTCAGATGACTCAAGGTTGGTGTGGTTTAATCATTGCGATGGGGTTAACAGGGGCTTCTCGGGGTCAGCCGGGGTTTAAAGATATGATGGCATTTTTAGAAGTGCGATCGCTTTCTCCCCAAGAGTTAGGACTCGGGCCGTTACAATTGGTCCCGACTTCGTTCTAGTTGTCATCCAGCAATTTCTGCTGTTCTGCGGCAGGTTCAAGACGTACAACCAGCGTCAGGAATTGTTTCACGGCAACTAAAAACTCACACAATGATATGATCGCAGATATTAACGCGCCTGAGCAAGTTTTCCTCCCGACACCAATTCAGAGATTGCGAAAAGTTGCGACTTGGCGGTTTCCGGCGCGAGCGAAGTTCGTAAGAGAGTACAGCCTATAATTAAGAAGCAAACCGAATCACCGCTCAAGCTTGAGCTTTCAGGATCTAAAGACATTTTCAGAACTTCGCATTGATCTGTGAGTCACCAGACTGCTGACAACCATCAGAGGGAGGATAATCGGTCTAAGTGAGAATTCTGCTGGTAGAAGATGACAGAGGGCTAGCACAAGGACTCGAAGACGCACTCACCCGTCAACGTTACGTCGTTGATCTCGCCAGTGATGGTCTAATGGGTTGGGAATTCGCAGAAGCATTAACCTATGATTTAATTTTGCTGGATTTACTGCTTCCCAAACTCGATGGCATTAACTTCTGTAAACGCCTACGCAGTCAAGGTGATCGCACTCCTATTTTATTAATGACGGCAGAAAATAGCAGTTCTCAAAAAGTTGAAGGACTCGACGCGGGCGCTGACGACTACCTGATCAAACCGTTTGAAATGTCCGAACTATTAGCGAGAATTCGGGCGTTATTGCGTCGGGGAAACAACACGTTACCCCCGATTTTAGAATGGGGCGCAATTAAACTCGATCCCGGAAACTGTCAAGTCACCTACTGCGATGCCCCCCTCAAACTCACCGCCAAAGAATACGAACTGTTAGAATTATTTCTGCGTCATCCCGAGCGTATTTTCAGTCAAAGCGCCTTACTCGATCATCTTTGGTCTTTTGATGATCCGCCTTCAGAATCGGCTGTGCGAACCCAAATCAAAGGCTTACGACAAAAACTCAAACAAGCAGGCGCCGGAAGTGATTGGATTGAAACCGTTTATGGGTTAGGATATCGACTCAAATCCGCCTCAACCCCTAACGATGCACTGGCTTTACCTGAACCCACCTCTGTGATCAGCACTTCTCCTACTGTTAATTTAAGCGGCATCTGGAAAAAACACCGAGAAAGCTATCTCACCCGAATTTCCGTTCTCGAACAAGCCACCAAAGCCTTACAAGCAGGTGATCTCGATAACAGCTTACTCCAACAAGCGCTCTCACAGGCTCACACCCTCGCAGGTTCTCTCGGAAGCTTTGGGTTTAATCAAGCTTCTCAACACTGTCGTGAAATCGAACAAATGTTGAATGCTGAAACTCAACTGTCTTCTGAAGCGATCGCACAACTGTCAGCCTTGCTTGTCGATCTCAACAGTCAACTGAGTCTGACTCCTGCAACGCCCGTTCCTCCTGCATTACCCTTGCCAACTGCTGATTCTGAGGAACTTTCGGGTTGTTCCACGCCTCGATTATTAATCGTTGATGATGATCTCGCCCTCGCCGAAGGAATTGCGACTGTTGCGATCGCCCGTCAAATTCAGACTGAAATTGCTATTTCTCCCCAACAGGCGCGAAAATTGATTCAAGATAATCCGCCCGATATTGTCTTATTGGATTTGAGTTTTCCCGACTCCACAGAAGCGGGGTTTGAACTCCTGCGAGAACTCAACTCTAATACTAAGCCTTTACCTGTTGTGGTGTTTACCGCCAAAGAAAGCTTTGCCGATCGCGTCAAAGTCGCCCGTTTAGGGGGACGGGGATTTCTGCAAAAACCGATCTCACCTTCACAAGTGATTGATGCGATGACGCGGGTATTGTATCCGGCTTCTCCACTCCAAGCCAAAATTCTGATTATTGATGACGAACCGGAGATTTTAGATCGGATCAGAATGGTGTTAGAACCTTGGGGATTTCACCTGATTCTGCTTGATGACCCCCAACAATTTTGGCAAACTTTAGAAAAATCCACCCCCGATCTGCTAATTTTAGATCTGACAATGCCTCATTTAAGCGGTGTTGAACTCTGTCAAGTGGTTCGTAATGAGCCGCACTGGCAAGATTTATCGATTATTATTCTCTGTGATGATCGCAATCGTCAAATCGTAGAGCAAGTCTGGAATGCGGGGGCTGATGACTATATTCAAAAACCCCTCGTTGAACCGGAACTGATTGCACGGGTTCTCAATTGTCTCGAACGAAGTCAACTGCGGCGAAAAATGTCTTCCAATTGAACACTGAAAGTACAACTGATCACCCGTTGCCTGCGCGATTACTTTCTTGACATACTCCCCATTTCTAAAGAAAGGGGATTCTCCAAGCCTCACGGCTTTGGATTACTGATTCATTGACAACCCTTACAGCAAGCTAGTTTCCTAACTTACTCCAGAGGGGTGAGTCTCCCCAGTCGTTCATCCCATTTCAGAGATAGTTTCGGTATGCCCTACCGTACTTGAGAAAAAAATGTTTGATTCTCTGTACTTGGTGCTTTAAGATTTTATCTTGCCAAAGCATTCCTGGCAAGAACCCCATACCTTAAGTTTTCAAGGTTCATTGCATCGATTAGATGCTGGGTTTTTCAACTGGTTGAATACCCTGCCAGTAGAGTTATTATAGCATTAGAAAGAGCCTTATATCCCCATACCTGAAGGTAGGGGCGTGTGCGGCAATTTTGGTAAAAAATTACGTTAGAATCAAGATCTGTAGCACCAGTATTATTGATTTGTCTATAGGATAAAGTGCCTATCCTAACTTGAGCGTAAACATAGCGATGTTTTCTTCCCCGTCAATTTGGTCTCCTGTATTAAACTTCAAACCTCCTGTATGGATTGGAGGAATCCTTTCGCTGGTCTTCATCATTTTTCTAGAAGTTTTTGAGTTGACGGGAGAACCTTATAGCGAAAAATTTTTAGGGCTAATGGCTGCAATTGCTCTAATCGCCAGTTGGGGAGGACTGAAAACTGCTCTACTTAGTATAACATTTCTTTTCGCCTACATTGCCTATCTGACTTTTATTTGTGCAACTTCAATTAGTTTAATTCAAGCTGGTTCTAGTCTGGTCATCATTGGGGGAGTGGCAATTTTACTCGGTGGTCAAACCGATCAATTTCTCATCCAAATTGAGCAATTACAAACCATTCAAACCGAACTTGAACAACAACTCGCCCTCTACGTTCAAGCCCTGCAAAATGCTAATCAAAGGGTACTACAAGACCTCAACGAACGTCAACTGACTCAAGAGCAGTTACAAATGGCTCAAGCCCGACTGCAACACCTGATTATCTCCAGTCCAATTGTTATTTATTCGAGTCCGGCTTCGGGACATGAGGGGGCGACTTTTATCAGCGATAATGTGCAGTCGGTTTTAGGTTATAAAAGTCAAGAATTTGCAGATACAGGCTTTTGGGCGCAACACATTCACCCCGAAGATGCACCCCGCATTTTTGCAGAATTACCTCGCGTTTTTGAACAGGGACAACATCGTTATGAATACCGCTTTTTACATGGGGATGGAACTTATCACTGGATACAAGATGAACTACGGTTAGTCACAGACCAACGCGGTAAACTCCTAGAAATTGTTGGCTACTGGATCGATATTAACGACCGTAAACAAGTTGAAGCGGCTCTACGAGACAGTGAATTTCGTTATCGAACTCTCGCTCAACGTTTACATTCAATCACTTCTAATGCACCGATTTATATCTATGAGTTAGACAGCAAGGGTCGTATTTTATTCGCCAATCGCACGGCTCAAGGGATGACTCAAGAACAGGTTTTAGGGGAGCTTTTTATTGATTTATTTCCCTGTAAAAACCAGTTAACTATTAGCGCGATTATTGAGCAAGTCTTCACTAAACAACAGGTTCAAAGTCTTGAATATGTGATGACGAATCCCAATGGAGAAATTCGCGTCTATACGGCTCAAATTGCTCCGATTTGGGTGAATAATATCTTCACCACTGTCGTCTTGATCGCGACTGATATTACTGAACGGAAACAAGCCGAACAAACCCTACAACGACACGCACTGATTTTTGAGCAGATTTATGATGGGGTGATTATGACCGATTTAACAGGTCGAATTATTGATTGGAACCCAGGCGCAGAAAGAATGTTTGGCTACTGTAAAACAGAAGTCATCGGACAAACTTCGGCTTTAGTTCATTATCCCGAAGGAACTCCTATTCCTACTCAATCGATGCTCAAACAAATCGAACAGCAGGGGTATTGGTTGAGTGAGATGACCTTCATTCGCCAAGACAAAACTCAGGGAATTTGTGATACGATTGTTGTCCCAATCTTTGATCATCAGGGTCAAATGGTTGCTGTAATTGGTGTGTATCACGATATTAGCGATCGCAAACAAGCCGAAGTAGAATTGCAACAATATCGCGATCATTTAGAACAGTTAGTCGAACAACGCACCAGTCAATTGGAAAAAACCAATGCAAAACTTCAGCGCGAAATTGAAGCTAGAGCGATTTTAGCCGAAGAATTGTTAGCTTCAGAAGCTCGTTTAGCTGGAATTTTAGATAATGCTAATGATGCGATTATTTCGGTCAATGAAGCTCAAAAAGTTATCCTCTTTAATAAAGGGGCTGAAAAAATATTTGGCTATCAAGCAGAAGAAGTCTTAGATAAACCCTTAGACATTTTACTTCCGCAACGCTTTCTTTCCGTTTACCGTCAACATATTCAAGAATTTGATTGGAAATATCAAACCACTCATAGTAGTGGAGAACGTTTAGAGGTTTATGGGCGTCGCCAAGATGGTTCCGAATTTCCAACAGAAGCTTCTATCTCCCAACTGCTACTCGGAAATACCAAAACTTACACCGCTATTTTACGTGATATTAGTGAACGGGTTGCTGCGATGAAAGAACGTCAACAGGCTGAAACCGCCCTGCGAGAAAGTGAACGACGTTATGCTACTCTAACAGAAGTTTCACCTGTAGGAATTTTTCGCCGGGATGCTGCGGGAAACTGTTTATATGTCAATGAAAGATGGTGTCAAATTGCCGGACTTTCACCCGAAGAAGCATTAGGTCAAGGTTGGATCAAAGCCTTACATCCTGATGATCGAGATGGGGTATTTCAAGCTTGGGAACAAGCCGTGCGCGATCACTGTTCCTTTCAGTTAGAATATCGCTTTCAACGAGCAGATGGAAGCATCACTTGGGTCTTTGGTCAAGCTGTCGCCGAAACCGATATTCATAGTAGTATTAAAGGGTTTGTGGGGTCAATTACAGATATTAACGATCGCAAACAAGCTGAAGCTACGTTACAAGAATCTGAACGACGTTGGCGTTCTTTATTAGAAAATGTCCGTTTAGCAGTTGTGGGTTTAAATGAACAAGGAACCATTGACTATGTTAATCCTTTTTTCTTAGAGTTGACAGGATATACTCAAGGGGAAATTTTAGGACAAGATTGGTTTATCACGTTTTTACCCGCGTCTCAAAGATCTCAAGTTCGTGAATTTTTTAACGAAATCCTCGATCATCAACTTCATACTTATTATCAGAATACCATTATTACGAAATCGGGAGAAGAAAAAATTATTGCTTGGAATAACACCCGCTTACAAAGTTTACAAGGAGAAGCACTCGGTACGATGAGCATAGGGGAAGATATTACCGAACGCTATGCGATAGAACGCATGAAAAATGAGTTTATCTCTGTTGTCAGTCACGAATTACGAACCCCTCTCACGGCGATTCATGGCGCTCTGAATCTATTATCAACAGGTTTAGTTGCACCCGAGTCTGCAAGAGGACAACAGGTGATTAAAATTGCGGCTGAAAGTACCGAACGGCTAGTGAGACTGGTTAATGATATTCTAGAGTTGGAACGCTTAGAATGTGGCAAAATTCGACTGGTTAAACATCGAGTCAATGCGGCGGATTTATTGCGGGTTGCTCAAGATCAAATGCAGGTGATGGCAAATCGAGTCGGGATTATTTTGGAGATTTTCCCCCAAGATATTGAGTTTGAAGCGGATGGCGATCGGATGATTCAAGTGTTGACGAATTTAATTAGTAATGCGATCAAATTCTCGATGAGTGAAGCGACGATTCAGTTGAGTGTAGAAGCGGAATTTCGAGAATTTGTCAGTAATATTCCGACTGCAAGTGTTTTATTTTCTGTTCGCGATCAAGGTCGAGGAATTCCCCCTGATCAAATGGAAAGTATTTTTGAGCGGTTTCACCAAATTGATGCGTCCGACTCTCGTCAAAAAGGAGGAACGGGTTTAGGACTAGCAATTTGTCGCAGCATCGTTGAACAACATGGCGGTAAAATTTGGGTAGAAAGCATTCTCGATCAAGGAAGTTGCTTTTATTTTAGTATTCCGGTAAAGATAGAGGAAAAAAGTGATGAATAATAAACGTGTTTTGGTGATTGATGATGAAGATGGCGTGCGTGATATTATCCAAATTACTTTAGAAGCGATCACCGGATGGGATGTGATTACTGCTTCTTCTGGACAAGAGGGGTTAGAAAAGGCGATCGCTCAACAACCCGATGTGATTTTATTGGATGTAATGATGCCCAATTTAGATGGGCCGGCCACCTTTAAAAAGTTACAGGCTGAGACTCAAACTCAGCACATCCCGACTATTTTATTAACCGCAAAAGCCAAAATTAGTGAACAGCAGGAATATCTCAATTTAGGGGTGAGTGGGGTGATTATTAAACCCTTCCAGGCGCAAAACTTAGTCAATCAAATTCGAGTTTTCTTGGGGTGGACGGATTAACCCCACCTGATATTGTTAAGAAAAACTTAAATTTTTTGGGCTTTTGATCTCACAAAATCCTCACATTGATTCGCTAGGCTTGAAAAGTACCTTAAGAATGCAAGGGTTGAGGTGATTTTTATGACTATGGGTTTAAGGATTGGGAAACCCGATTACTCTGGGAATTGTCCAGTCGATCCGAGCAATATTGAGCCATCTAAAACGACATTGAATCCCTTCTCTCTATTAACGAATTATCGACCTGTTTTGTTCCAGTCTCAGCCTCAAGAGGATCAGTCCTATATTGATATTGCGGTTGATGTCCTCCAGGTTCAAAGCCAAGCCAAGCTTAACATTTTGAAAAACTTTTTGCTCAGTTTGCCGAGTCCAACTGATATTGAGAGAGTTTTAGCGAAAGCGGTTGATCACCTAGCCCAGACTGACCCTCGAACTTATCACTGGATTTTGCAGCATCCTGATTATCTCATGCCCGAACTCGATTTAAAAATGTTAGCGCCACAATTGGCTTTCTCCAAACTGAAAAATAGTCAATTGATTCTCGAACAAGATTTTCAGCTTACATCTCAAGATCAATTGAGGCTGAGTCCGGCCGCTAAAACCTTATTATTAGCGGAAAGTTCGGTTGAAGAATACCTTCTGTTTAAGGAGATTTTAAAGACTGATTTTTCTCAGGAAAGTGAGTAATCATCAAAGTCTTTAATTGTTCAATTTACGATCTCATAAAATCAGAAGTTTAATTAAGCACCAATCATGAATAACTGTCCTTGCTGCTCATCTACCTTACTCCGTCACGTCCGTCATTCCCAAATTTATTGGTATTGCCCTCATTGTAAGCAAGAAATGCCTAATTTGGGAGATTGGATGAACAATCAGGCTTTTTCACATCGAATCAAAAATTCTTCTGATCATGCCTCAAAGCCCGTTTTTTCGACTTCAATCAAAAGCTATTTGAGTGAGTTTGAGTCCGTGCCAAGTTTGCGAGTTTAGCAATCAGTCGTGATCTTCGGATGCTCGGCGTTAAAAAGATCTTTATTCCTTCGGAAAGCCGGATCAAAAAACACAAAGACACAAAGACACGAAGAGAAAATATTCCGGTCTTGATTTGACGGAATAAAACCCGGTTTCTCAATGGAAAAAGCCACCAGAAACCGAGTTGATAACTGAACAAGTTTGTCAGTCTTGTACAATGCCTTAAAAGCGGAATTGAGTTCTCAATGTTCCGACCCAAGTGGTATCATTGTTACTGTTGTGATCGGGATCTGTAACCATATAAAATCCCGGAATAATCCCCACATTATCATTGAGTTGAAAGCGGTAAAACGCCTCAAGATGAATAGAAGTATCCCGATCTTCTAAGTTATTAATATCGTGATCAACAACTTTCGGCGGCATTCCGACAACAATTCCCCCTAAATCTCCCTCACGAATCGCATCTGGAAATGCAAGTGTAACCGCCCAGTTGAGAATCGTTGCTTCATCTTCGCCATTGGTTTTTTGCTGCGCCCAACTCGAACCAAACCAACCGCCCAGTTCAAAGTTTTTTAACAGTTTCCAGTTGACTTGTACGCCTAAATTATCACTGGTGGTTGCACTATCTCCAAACGGACGGTTCGCAATAAAACTTCCGGTTCCGCCGCTAACATTTACATCCCCCTCACGGAAATAACGGCGATTATATTCTACAGCAATACCGACTCGATCACTGGGTTCAAATAACACCTGGGCTGAAGCCGTCTGACTGCCATTAAACAAGCCTCGACCTTCACTGGCATTCGGTGCATCTTCATCACTCGCCAGATAGCCGACATTCACCTGTACCTTATCATTAAAGGCATATTTGACCGCAGCGCCCGTTCCTTCAGGCCCTCGGAAGGTTGTGGGGTTATAACGTCCAAACCGAGATACCGCCCCCGCCCCGGTACTTTGAAAAGGCGTAACGGTATCTTGAATATCGTCTAAGTCTAGGCTTTTCACCCCGACATAGACTTGGGCGCGACCATTGGCCAGAGGAAAGCGATAATACAAATCATCCAATTCAAAGCCGTCTGTGGTGCCATCGGTACCCGTGCGCGTCATCAGGCTATTATTCAAACCCACATCGCTTAAATTGGGGATATCCTTGGCTTCTAGACGGGTTCTCAGTAGGTCTTCCCCGGTAAAACTGGTGTCGAAGTTCAAACGCGCCCGATAGCCGAAATAAGTCTGCGTTGGGTCATCGCTATCATCCGTGTTGGGGCCACCTGCCACATTATATAATGAGCGATCGCCAAAGGTATCCCCCACCTGAAAGATCACCTCTCCCGTGAGTTTAGTTGTCGTGGAAAATTGGTTCGCTTCTAATTCAGCAGTGCGGCTTTCTAAAGCCAAAACTCGTCCGCGAATACTCGCTAATTCCGCAGCAAATTCTTCTTGTAAACGCTGCAATAAAGCGAGATCTTCGCGAGTCACTAAATTAGCCGTTGCACTACTTAAAAGGTTGGTCACTTGATCTAAACAAGCGTTCAGTCCGGCGGCAAATTCAAAGCGAGTTAAGGCGCGATTTCCTTTGAATGTACCATCTGGATAACCCGCAATACAACCATAACGTTCTACAAGAGATTGTAAGGCTTGAAACGCCCAGTCCGTCGGTTGAACGTCTGAGAGTTGATTAACAGAAGTAACTTGGGCTTGTGTTTGACTTTCAGAAGTGTATTGATCGAAGGTATTGGAGTTTTGAACTTGAGCCAATTGTTCAGGAGATGAAACCGAATTAGCATCGGCAATATCGGGATTTTCAGAAGCGCTTGGAGATTCTTCTGCGATCGCTCCCGATGCGATCATTGCAGTGATACCCAAAAGAATTGGGCTGAGTAACCAGGAAGACAAAAATTTTCTAGACACGTCGAATTTCCTCACACGAAAAAACTGAGTTTGATGACCTTTTTGCAGTGAGGAGAAGGGACAATAGAGCGGGAGTTAAAAACAAATTCAGTTCAGGTTTAATAGGCGTTTAATCACGCTTACATCCCTGTAAATTCCTCGGATTAACTCTGGTTCTATTGAGCGGTTAGATCTTCTCTAGCTATTCTTCAATTTTTTGGGAATAAAACAGGATCTTTTTCCGGGAACTTTTAATATTTTTAATCGTCTTTAATCAATATAAATAGACCCTTTTTTATCAATAAAAACCAAAAAGACACAGAGAACACCAAGAGAGAATCTTTGTGTCTTTGTGTCTTAGTGGTGAGTAACGTGTTTTAGAAACGGAATTGAGTTCTAAACGTCGTCACGACAACCGTATCGTTTTCATCCGTATGTTCAGGGTCAGTCACGATGAAAACCGACGGAATTAAAGCAATGTATTCGCTCAGTTGGAAACGATATAACGCTTCAATGTGAATTCCGGTTTTTTCTTCTTCTAAACGCTCAAGGGTGTGATAAACCACTTTCGGCTGCATCCCCACGATAATACCGCCTAAATCGCCTTCTTTCAGCAGATCAGGAAATGCTAACGTCACCGCAAAGTTGATGATGGTTGCATCAAGGTCATCACCTTCGCCACCGCCTTTATCATCGGCCCAAGTTGCACCAAACCAACCGCCAACTTCAAAGATCGGAGCGACTCGCCAGTTAACTTGAACACCCAGGTTGTCGGTTGTTGTGGCGGTATCTCCAAAGGGTCGGTTGGCGAGGAAACTTCCGGTTCCGCCACTGACGCTGACATCATCTTCTCGGAAGTAACGACGGTTGTACTCCAAACTAAACGCCAGGGCGTCTGAAGGTTCGTAGAGGAGTTGAAGAGAAGCGGAGTGACTTCCATTGAACAAACCTCGACCTTCTTCTGGGTTGGGAGCATCATCCTGGCTGGCTAAATAACCCGCGTTAATTCGCAGTTTATCGTTAAATTGATACTTCAACGCTAAACCTGTTCCTTCAGGGCCACGGAAGGTTGTGGGGTTATACCGTCCAAAACGAGAGGACGCACCGCCACCTGTACTCTGGAAGGGGCTGAGAGGATCTTGAATATCATCCAAGTCTAAACTCTTCGCACCGAAATAGACCTGACCTTTACCGTTCATAATCGGGAAACGATAATAAAGGTCATCGAGGGTAAAATCTTCGCTACCGCCATCGGTACCGAGACGACTCATTAAAGTATTCGTCAGGTTTTCGCGACTCAAGTTGGGAACATCTCGTGCTTGCAAACGAGTTCGCAGTAAATCTTCCCCGGTGAAGCTTGTATCGAAGTTTAAACGCGCCCGATAGCCGAAATAGGCTTGAGTTGGGTCTTCTTCTTCATCAACGTTCGGGCCACTTACTGTGGTGTATTCTGCCCGATCGCCAAAAGTATCTCCGATAAAGAAGATGACTTCCCCTCTTAATTTAGTGGTTGTGGAGAATTGATTGGCTTCAAGTTCAGCAGCCCTGGCTTCGAGAACTGTGACTCGTCCGCGCAACGCCGCCAGTTCCGCCGCGAATTCTTCCATCAACCGTTGCAGTTTAGCCAGATCTTCGCGTGTTACCAGATCGGCAGTAGACGCACCAATTAGTTCGTTAATGCGTTCTAAACAAGCGTTTACCCCGGCGGCGAATTCATAACGGGTTAAAGCCCGATTTCCTTTATAAGTTCCATCTGGATATCCTGCAATACAGCCATAGCGTTCAACGAGAGACTGTAACGCCTGAAACGCCCAGTCTGTTGGTTGGACGTCTGACAACTGAGAAACAGAGGTGACTTGCTGTTTTTTCTGAGAATTTCGACCTTCTCGAAAATATTCATTAAGCTGTTGAGAAGAGTTGACATTCACCGGATCAGCCCCATTCATCCCAGAGTCTAAGTCAGAAACCTGTACTTGACTGAGGTTTTGCGGTGCGCCTACACCAGCACTATGAGGATTAACAGGAACTTGAGCTAACTGTTCCAACGGCTCTGATACGGTGAGTTCAGGGTACGTTGTTGTCAATGGGGTAGCTTCTGTAGCGATTTCCCAGATTTTTGATTCTGTCTCTGAGGTAACAGAGACTTCTGCGATCGCCGCCGATGACGCGATCAAACTTGCGCTTAAAATAGCCGGACTTAGCAGCCAAGCTTTGATTGAACGGTCTGACATTACTCTCTCTCCTCACACGAATCAGAGGTTGGGTGGATAGATTTTACTATCATATCCAATTCCTCTTTGTCCTATTATGGGTCATTCTACAGCAAATTTTGAGAACTGGTCACTGTTGAGAGTCTCCTGATGCCTAACCCCCCCCGACATTCTGAAAATGCTATCTTAACGGGGGGA
Source organism: Limnoraphis robusta CS-951 (assembly GCF_000972705.2). The sequence goes on from NZ_LATL02000040.1 coordinate 22,734, forward strand.
CTGGCAGGGCTGTTTCATTCTCAGTTAAAAATTGCCGGGGTTGATGGGGTGATGGGG
>NZ_LATL02000041.1 GCF_000972705.2 Limnoraphis robusta CS-951
GGGTGAGTCTCCCCAGTCGTTCATCTCATTTCAGAGATAGTTTCGGTATGCCCTACCGTACTTGAGAAAAAAATGCTTGATTCTCTGTACTTGGTGCTTTAAGGTTTTATATGGCCAAAGCATTCAGAGCAAGAACCCCGTACCTTAAGTTTTCAAGGTTCATTGCATCGATTAGATGCTGGGTTTTTCAACTGGTTGAATACCCTGCCAGTAGAGTTATTATAGCATTAGAAAGAGCCTTATATCCCCATACCTGAAGATAGGGGCGTGTGCGGCAATTTTTGGTAACTGTCAGATGTCAGGCAAGGTGAAATCGTTGAATTCCCGGGTTAAGTGTTCTGATTCGGTTCACCAACACCTAACCCTTAACCTATTTTGCTACATTCCCATGATGCAGTAACCGGAATCTACATACAAAATTTGTCCGGTAATCCCACTGGCCAGATCACTACACAGGAAAGCGGCAGTATTTCCCACCTCCTGTTGAGTCACGGTGCGACGAAGCGGGGCGATTTCCTCAACATGATGAATCATGTCTAAAATACCCCCCACCGCCGAGGAAGCCAGTGTGCGAATTGGGCCTGCGGAAATGCCGTTCACCCGAATCCCCAAAGGCCCCATTTCCCCTGCTAAATAGCGAACATTCATTTCTAAAGCGGCTTTAGCAATTCCCATGACATTGTAGTTGGGGATCACTCGCACACCCCCGAGATACGTCAGGGTGACAATACTACCGCCTTCACCCATCAGGGGTTTAGCGCCTGCCGCCAGTTGTACCAACGAGTAAGCGCTAATATCGAGCGCCCTTGTAAAGCCTTCACGGGAGACATTACTAAAATCACCGGATAAGTCGTCTTTGTCCGCAAAGGCTAAACAATGAATCAGAATGTCCAGTTTTCCCCACTTGTCCTCAATGGTTTTGAATACAGCCTCTACTTGGCTGTCATCTTGGACATTGCAGGGGAGGAATAGACTGGGGTTGAGGGGTTCAACCAGTTCTCCAACTTTTTTTTCAAACCGACCTTTATCATCGGGAAGGTAGGTTACTCCCAAGTCCGCTCCGGCGGCGTGAAGCTGTTGGGCAATACCCCAAGCGATCGAGCGATTGTTGGCGATCCCCGTTACCAGTGCGTTTTTTCCGTCCAGGTTTAGCATAATCGTTTATTCTAGAAGTTATCGGTCTGTTGCTCTGGGCTGAATTCCAATCCCTTATCATAGGATGAATTTTGACGCTCCTCTGCCTTTAGGCGAGAGGATTGTTGGTTCAACGGAGTCCACTTAGATTAGATACCTTGCAGCGTCTAGTTCAGAGGTGGTTCTCTCCCCAACCGTTACTTTCGGTGCGCCCCACCGTAGTTGAAGAGTCCTTCAAAGTTGGCTTGGATTGGGATTACTCCCAAAATACTGCTCGTCAAGCTCAATATAATCTTTTACCTACTTCTAGATTCGGATCTAGAACAATCAAGTAGAACCCCATAGATTCAATTGCCAAGGTTCAGCGTAGTGCCATTAGGCTGGGTTTTTAGAGCGGTTGATTACCCAGCCCGCTATAATCTAATTCTACACATATTTAGAGCTATGGCAAGAACTAAGCGACTACAACTTCTGTTGTCCGAACAAGAATATGAAGCACTCAAGAACTACGCTAAGTCCAAGCAAATACCAATGTCTGAAGTTCTTAGGGACTACATCAAATCCTTGAAAAAGTCCCCCTAGAAGGGCGAGGCTTGTATCCCATTTCTTCGGTCATCGGACACAGCCACCTCTGACATCTCATGTCCTTCCTCAATAGATGGAAAGCCAGGGTCGGTTTAAGGAGGCAAGGTCAGTAGCATTTAGCCGCCATTCAGAAGATTTTTCTCAATCAAGGCGATTATGCCGTAAATATGCTAGCGTATGAGGCGATAGGGAACGCTGCTGTAAACACAGACTCAGTGTTAGTAACTAGCAGAGAAAATCCCACTCAAAATGTCGGTTTTGACTAAAGCTGCTCGTAACCCCAGGTTCTCTGTTAAGCTTATGCTAAGAAAGGGAAACGAGGGGACGGGTTGACTTAGAGATCAACTTAACCCAAACTCAAATTAAGTAGTAGAACACAGTAGGGCATTGGTTAGCGCAAGGGATCGGGACGTGACGTATGATAGACCGTTAGCAGCGATGTTCCGCCAGATCGGAGGCGGGGCATATCCTCCCGTTGTAGAAACCTTTGAACGGGGTAAAACCATCTTTTTCCCAGGAGATCCAGCAGAGCGCGTCTACGTTCTCATCAAGGGAGCGGTGAAACTTTCTAGAGTCTATGAAGCTGGAGAAGAAATTACCGTCGCCTTATTACGAGAAAATAGCGTCTTTGGTGTTCTCTCCTTGATTACGGGTCATAAATCGGATCGGTTTTATCATGCCGTCGCTTTTACCCCCGTAGAATTACTTTCAGTTCCGATCGAACAGGTCGAGAAAGCCCTCAAAAGCAATCCTGAACTGTCAATGGTGATGCTGCGAGGATTGTCATCTCGGATTTTGCAAACTGAGATGATGATTGAAACGCTGGCTCATCGAGATATGGGATCAAGACTTGTGAGCTTTTTATTAATTCTGTGTCGGGATTTTGGCGTTCCGGGTCAAGAGGGGATTAGAATCGATCTCAAGCTCTCTCATCAGGCGATCGCAGAAGCTATCGGTTCAACCCGAGTCACAGTAACTCGTCTACTCGGGGATCTCAGACAAAAGAACATGATCTCAATTCATAAGAAAAAGATAACGGTTCATAATCCTGTGACCCTGAGCCAGCAATTTACCTAGATCCGGGAGAACCAAACAACTGGTAACTGATCACCGATCACTGAAATGACCGCCGGATTCATCCTCGTAATCTCAATATTGGTGTTGGGGGGCGTGATCGCTACCGTTAGCGATCGCTTGGGGACAAAAGTGGGTAAAGCTCGGTTGAGTCTTTTCAAGCTGCGCCCTCGAACGACTGCTGTTGTTGTCACGATGGTCACGGGTACTGTATTGTCGGGTTTGACACTCGGCATTTTATTTGCTGCAAGTAAACCTCTGCGTCGGGGAGTCTTTAGAATTGATGAAATTCAAGAACGACTCAACCAATCTCGTAAAGATTTAACACAAACATCAGACGAAAAAGAAAGGGTAGAAACCGAATTAGAAAAGGCGAGAACCTCTCTCAATGCTGCTTTAGCTCAACTCAATCAAATCAATTCTTCTTTAGAACAAGCCAATAGTCAAGCAACCGAAACAGAAACAAAACTCCAACAAACTCAAAGTCAACTTCAACAAACTCAAACAAGACTCGATGAACTTCAGGGTCAATTGAGTCAAATTGACGAAGCAAAAAATCAAACGGAATTAGAACTCAACCGGACTGAAAATCAACTTCAGGAAGTCTTTGATCAAAAGAAATTACTGCAAGTAGAAATTCAAGAACTGCAAACTGAACGCCAAAAATTAATCGAACAACGAGAGCAAGTCAAAGCACAAATACAAGAGCGCGATCGCGAAATCGCCGATCAAGAGCAAGTCATCGCCGAGCAAGATCAAGTTATTTCTCAACGAGATCAAGTCATCGCTGAACGAGATAAAGTTCTCGCTGAACGAGATAAAGTTATTGTTCAACGGGAAAAACTCCTCAAAGAACTCGAACAACAACAAGTCAAACTAGAGGAGCAACAAGCCTATCTAAAAGAGCAATTTAAACTCGTTGAACGAGATTTTCAGCTTTTAAGAGAAGGTAGTGTTGTTTTGAAACGAGGCGCCGTTTTAGCCAGTGGTTTAATAAGGGTCAAAGATCCCAAGCAATCAACAAATGTAATTCATGGTTTATTGCAAGAAGCTAATCGTAATGCGATGAATTCAGTCCAACTGGGAAACTCTAATGTTGAGAAGGAACAAGTGATTCAAATTACAAAAACTGAAGTAGAAGAACTGATTACAGAGATTGATGATGGTCGTGATTATGTGGTACAAATTATTTCAGCAGCCAATTATTTGGCGGGAGAAAGTCGGGTGGCTGTTTTTACAAAAGCAGAACCTAATAGACTGCTTTTTACATCAGGAGAAGTGATCGCAGGAACTTCAATCAAACCTTCAACTCTCAGCGATGATCAACTTCAGCAACAACTTGAACAACTGCTAGATGCGTCTCGGTTTCGCGCTCGTTTTGTAGGTGTTTTAGATGTCGATGGGTTAATTCTAATTGGAGATAGTCGTGTTGAAACTTTAGTTAACTTTTTTGAAAAATTACAACAACATGATCAACCCGTAGAATTACAAGCTGTCGCCGCCGAAGATACTTACACAATTGGGCCTTTAAAAATTGACTTACTGGCACGTCAAAATGGAGAGATCATCTTTAGTACCCGTCCTCAAGATCAAGAAATGCTCACTGAAGAAGAACCCGAAATTTTACAACCCTGGGAAGCCGAGGATGCAAAACCTAAAGAAACTCAGACTGAGGGTGGTTCTTTTAGGATAGATCGAACTCGTTCCTTATTCAATGAAAGACAATAGGTTTTGAAGCATTTAATAGGCGGAGGAAGCTAACAATGCCGGAAATAATTCTAGGTTTTGATCCGGGTAAAGATAAATGTGGAATTGCGGTGATGGGAACAGATAACCTGTTAAAATACCATCAAGTTGTCGCATCATCCGAAGCGATCGCCACCTTAAAATCTTTGTGTCAACAATTTCCCATTGATTTGTGTGTGATGGGAAATCAAACCACATCTAAAACTTGGAAACAAAAACTCCTTGAAGCCTTACCAGAAAGCGTAAAAATCATTCAAATAGACGAACGTTATAGCACCTTAGAAGCACGCGATCGCTATTGGCAAATGTATCCGCCTCAAGGATTAACTCGTTTAATTCCTCAAGGAATGCTCACTCCTCCCCGCCCGATTGATGATATTGTGGCGATTATTCTGATTGAACGTTATTTATCTTAATGCAACGAGAAGGCTCGCAGCATAGGGCCGTTGGAATAGGGAAATTGGGACGGGAGTAACCAACACTCCTTGGCCAAAACCCAAAACCCCGCCTGACTCTCAAGCTGTTTGTCACCCCGCCAGCGCATCTACTTGACAAACCCCAAGGCGGAAGCCTCCTGGAAATAATTAGTTTTACTTATTGATTAGTTCAGTAAACCTTATAAATTTTATGGATGTATCCTTGACAAGTTACTTAACTATGTAGTTATATATTGACATGGGAAAGCGGTAAAACATAGCCGACAAACCTTGAAAATCACTAGCAATAATATTTGAGATATGACAACAACCTTACAGCAGCGCGAAAGCGCCAACCTCTGGGATCAGTTTTGCAACTGGGTAACATCCACCAGCAACCGCTTTTATGTCGGGTGGTTCGGTGTATTGATGATCCCCACCCTGTTGACTGCAACCATCTGCTACATCATCGCCTTCGTAGCAGCACCTCCGGTTGACATTGACGGTATCCGTGAACCCGTAGCTGGTTCTTTAATGTACGGAAACAACATCATCACTGCTGCTGTTGTTCCTTCCTCCAACGCCATTGGTCTGCACTTCTACCCCATCTGGGAAGCCGCTTCCTTAGATGAATGGTTGTACAACGGTGGCCCTTACCAGTTGATTATTTTCCACTTCTTAATCGGTATATTCTGCTACATGGGTCGGGAGTGGGAATTATCCTACCGCTTGGGAATGCGTCCTTGGATCTGCGTTGCCTATAGCGCTCCTGTGGCTGCTGCTACTGCGGTACTACTGGTTTATTCCATCGGTCAAGGTTCTTTCTCCGACGGTTTGCCCCTTGGAATTTCCGGTACTTTCAACTTTATGTTTGTCCTGCAAGCCGAACATAACGTCTTAATGCACCCGCTACATATGCTTGGTGTAGCCGGTGTTTTTGGTGGAGCGTTGTTCTCCGCTATGCACGGGTCATTAGTGACTTCTTCTTTAATTCGTGAAACGACCGAAAGCGAATCTCAAAACTGCGGTTACAAATTTGGTCAAGAAGAAGAAACCTACAACATTGTTGCAGCCCACGGTTACTTTGGACGTTTAATCTTCCAATATGCCAGCTTCAACAATAGCCGTAGCTTACATTTCCTTTTAGGAGCTTGGCCTGTAGTCGGCATCTGGTGCGCGTCTCTGGCGGTTGCCTGCTTCGCCTTCAATCTGAATGGTTTCAACTTTAACGAATCCGTACTTGATGCTAGCGGACGAGTAATTAATACCTGGGCTGACGTAATCAACCATGCCAACTTAGGGATTGAAGCCATGCACGAACGCAACGTCCACAACTTCCCCTTAGACTTAGCTTCTGCTGAATCTGCACCCGTTATCAAAGGCTAATTGCTAGCTTGAATAACTCAAAGCGCTCTCCAAAAGGAGGGCGTTTTTTGCGTTTTTGGATGGTTTTGTTCTAAGTTATATAGCAGAGAAAGAGTTGATTAGGACACTGTTTTTCTGTCAAATCCTTTTATGATAAAGGTTTCAATTCTGTCTCCTGTCTCGGTGAGGCAGTGCGGACTTGGCGGTTTCCGTCGAGGAGCAACTGCCTCACCCGAAGGGTGTCTCCTGATTTCTGCTATAGCAGTCGCCAGAACACTTGTGTAGAGTGCATCAAACCCGTTAATTGTGCGAAACAGAAAAAACTTTGATGAACGGAGAAAGTTTCATCGTTTCATATAAAGCACCTCACTGAATTCAATTTCATCTAAGCCGGAGACTCAAGTCCTCGTCTAAAAATAAAAGTCGGTTTTAACCGACTCAATTCTTGATTATTGTATGAGTCCTCTTGAGAGGAGTTTGGATATCAGACAGGGATTTTAATTCCTGGTTAACCTACATCAAAGCTTCTGACCTTCAATAGCTTCAACTTCTTTTTTGATTTCAACTGCTTCAATGACTTCGGCTTCTAAAACAGCTTCTTTAGCTGCTAATTCTTCGGCTTGAGCGATTACTTTTGTTTTGAGTTCTTCCAATGCCAATTCATCCTCTAAAATTGTTTTCTCCATCTTCAGCTTATATTCGTAGTATTCACAGGTTGTATATCCAACCAGCAAGAACATCGCGAGGTTAATTCCTGCTTTAATTCCCCACGTTGGAATCTTAGCACCATGCTCCATTAGAAAATCCAAACCGAAGCTAATAAGAACTTCCGCACTGAAACTAATGCTCATAATTGCGAGTTCATCTCCATCATCAATGGTATTATACCCGTAGCTACAAGCGATTTGATAAATCATTTCTGTAAAAAGCTCAGATGTTTTTAACAAATTAGTCTCAATTTTCCCTCCAATGACCGGAACCGCAGATGTCAATCCTGCTAGAGTTGCAAAAACTGATTTTTCAGCAATTAAGCGGTTAGCCGTTTGACGATTCGTTTCTGTAGGATAATCTTTCTTAAGTTGTTGAACAATTTCTTTTGCCTTATCTGGATTAAAGAGATCTTCCCGTTTAATAATTGCTAGAACGCGATCGCGCCAATAACGATTCCAAACTTCATTAACAACTTGATTAATCCAGTTTAAAACATCTAATGCTATGGTTAAGTTTTGGAAACAGTGCTGGATAAATTTATCTGTATCCTGAATTTTTGTGACTGTCAAAGCACTTGCTTGATTCACTAAACCTTTCGCCTCTTCAAAAAAGTAGATGAAACGTTTAATATCAGCATCAGCTTTGTTCGCAATGGCTGTGTGAATATTGCTAATATACTTCTCAAAAGCAGAAATTTGTTCTTGAGTCTCTTTAGTTTCTACCTTATTTTCAGTTTTAGCAGAGATTATGTTTTTAGAGTTTTTAGAGACTGCTTTTTTAGGATATTCACTTGCTTCCGGTGGACGAGCAGGAAGCGATTTTCCGGTTTCTTTTCCTTTGGCCTGAGAATTAACTGGCTGCTTTTCTTCTCTTCGTTCTTGGGCAATTGAAAAAGTAGAGATTGGTTCTTGAGTGCGTTTATTTTCGGAATAACCACCATTAGCACCACCATTAGCACTACCATTACCACTACCATTACCACTACCATTACCACCGCCAACACCTACCAGCGCATGAACGGGATGCCATTCTCCCACATCTTTTCCTGGATATAGAACAGAAACTTGTTGCTTGGGTTTTCCCCACTCATAGGAAGTCGCAACCGCCAATATTTTAACGGGTTTAATTCCTTCCCACTCAGTCAGTGCCAATAACTCTTGGGTATCCATAACGGATTTAATTCCTTCCCGCTCAGTCAGCGCCAATAACTCTTGGGTATCCATAATTGATTCTCCAGGATTAGAAGGGATAATTGATTGTTTTCAACTTGCTACTTCTCATCCTAGTCGGAATCGCCGAGAAAAACCATGAGGTTTTCACGGATCTTAAAATGTTAAATTATCAAATCTTTCTCAGTAAAATTACGGAAATAAAAGTTGCTTGAATAATCATCTTTAACAATCGATCATTTCTGTGAAATTTAGTCGGTAAGGTGCATTTTTGATAAAAACCCGATTTCGTAGGAGTTACCGGGTTTTTGGACTGGGTGTCAAATCCGTTAACTAAGCCGACGGGAAGTCCCCCACCATAGCTGTACTCAGCTTGGTGGTGGGATGAAAGTCGGGGAAAACGGAGGGACGTAGTTTTCCAAATCTTCCGATATCGTTACTGTTTTATGTATAATGCAGTAAGGAGGTCTTAAGATGCTACACAAAGCGCTCAAGGTTCGACTCTATCCAACACCAAACCAGCAGGTATTACTGTCTCAGCACTTTGGTTGTGCTAGATGGTGGTGGAATTACGCTCTAAATAAGTCAATCGAGACCTATAAAGAAACGGGGAAAAGCCTTGGTCAGTCAGCACTTAATGCCTTCTTACCAAAACTCAA
>NZ_LATL02000042.1 GCF_000972705.2 Limnoraphis robusta CS-951
AACCATCTTTTTCGCGGATATGATTTGAACCTGTTCCGAAGCTTTCCTCACCGCAAAGCGTGGCTTTTCCAGCATCTAATAAATTACCGAAAAACTTCCAACCTGTGGGCGGTTTTGTTTTGGTTGAATGTTCTGGCAGTTCGGGGAGAATCCGTTGAGAATATTGTCAAAGAACACTGGAAAACTTACGGGCGAAATTACTATTCTCGCCATGACTACGAAGAAGTCGAAAGCGATAAAGCCAATGAGTTAATTACTCGTTTGCGTTCGAGTTTAGCGACGATGAAAGGCAAAACATTCGGGCGTTATGAAGTGGAATACGCGGACGACTTTAGTTATACCGATCCGGTTGATAATAGTGTTTCTGATAAACAAGGGGTTCGCATTGGGTTTACTGATGGTTCTCGGATTGTTTTTCGACTGTCTGGCACTGGAACAAAAGGGGCAACATTACGACTTTATTTAGAAAGTTATGAACCCGATGCCAGTAAACAGGGTTTAGATCCACAAGTAGCGTTAGGGGATTTCATTTCAATTGCCGATGAAATTGCTCAAATTAAGTCGATAACAGGTCGTACAGAACCCACTGTTATTACCTAAAGTATACAGAGAAACCCGGTTTCTTGGAGAAATCGGGTTTTTGGAACACCCCACACCCTAAATTAAGTAAAGGTGATAAATGTTCCGGATTTTGGTGTCAATACCGTTGTAGATTGATGAAGTAGACCTTCTCTATAGCAACGAACAGTTAAACNAGAAACCCGGTTTCTTGGAGAAATCGGGTTTTTGGAACACCCCACACCCTAAATTAAGTAAAGGTGATAAATGTTCCGGATTTTGGTGTCAATACCGTTGTAGATTGATGAAGTAGACCTTCTCTATAGCAACGAACAGTTAAACCATTGGGTTATATAGCAGTCGAAGCCTTTGATTAGGACAGTGTTTTTCTGTCAAATCCTTTTATGATAAAGGTTTCAATTCTGTCTCCTGTCTCGGTGTCTCCTGACTTCTGCTATATTCCCAAAACTGATCCTTTGCTGTTCTCGACTTAACCCGAATTTTGTGCCGTCTCAAGCCCTATTTTCCGACTAGATGATTGGAACAATAATCCTGTTCTATCTGTCAGTATATTTTCGTGAAAAGTTGTCTTGAGGCTTTCATCCCTACGGATGATTTTTTTTCCCTCTCGTTCCCTCAAGCTGAAGAAGAACCTACTCTTTAAATTGATGATCTGTTAACAGCTTGATCAGAGTGGGTTTCCCGTTTCTTGGCTTGTCACTCGTCACTTCTTAAACAGGTGAGAAGGGATTGACTTGCAAACATCACAACTCAATCCGTCAATCGCTAAAACGCTGACAAACAACGGATACAGGGGGATAATCTCCCTAAAATTCCGGCTAAAGTTGGGAGATTGAGAAGAATAAAGTAGAGAAGAACGCAGAACAATCAAACCCTGATGAACCCTAAATTCAAATAACAAACGAGGTGAGCAAAATGGTTCCGATGACACCCAAAAGGTTAGATCTAATGATAGCACTTCCAATGCTACTGATGCTCAGTGGAAATTCTAGCTTGGCAGATAGCGGGAAAATCAAACCGCCGATCTCCCAACCGGATGGCGTTTTGCAAATGGAGATCCAAGATTCTACTTCTTTTGAGGATGAGAAGTTACTCTCCCCTGAGATTCTTTATGATCGTACACCCTGTAAACTCTACGGGAAATGCTAAAAACAGCAAAAACTCATCGTGTGAGGAGTTTATTGTTCGATCGATTGGCTTTCATTGGGTAGGCTTTCATTGGATCTGATTCGACTGAAAGCATTTTCCCGAGATTGAAGAATTGACCACAGACTGCTATGATTTTGTCCGATCTGACTACTTTCATCCCCTATACTTTAACATATGTGATATATGGTATGGGTAATAGCGGAGTAGACGATGCGATCGCCTAAAAAGTTCCCGATGCAAACAAGTAAAGATATTTTATGGCTTTTCCGAGTCTCTATAAAGCAGTGCTATCCTAAAGTATATTTTTATATTCATCAATCTGAGATCAAGCTAATCTAGGCGTATCGGAGAAAAAATTGACCAGCCCAATGAATGTATATCCCCAAGATGATACAGTAACCCACAATCAAAGCCAGCTTGATACTCTCTCTCGAACCTTACAACTGTCAGAGGGAGAATTCTCATTGGTGTTGGTTCGCTGTAACTATATTAGTCTGCGGAAAACAATTGTTAAGCAACTCCACAAAAAATCAGNTACAGTAACCCACAATCAAAGCCAGCTTGATACTCTCTCTCGAACCTTACAACTGTCAGAGGGAGAATTCTCATTGGTGTTGGTTCGCTGTAACTATATTAGTCTGCGGAAAACAATTGTTAAGCAACTCCACAAAAAATCAGCTTTACCCATTCGAGAAATTCATCTGAGTGCTTCTATTGATAACCTCTATCGTACCCTAGAAACAGAACTCTCAGAAGAACATCCTGCTGTTGTCATGGTGTTTGGTTTAGAGAGGGTGGAAACGCTAGATGAAGTCTTAGCGGCGACTAACTTAGCGAGAGAAGCCTTTTTAAACTTTCCCTTTCCGGTATTGCTGTGGATTAATGATCAACTGTGGAAAAAGTTAAATCGACGAGCGCCGGATTTTACTGGCTACGCGACGACTTATGTTTTTCAACAAAGTTCTAGCGAATTAATTCACTTTCTTTCGAGCAAATCTCAGCAACTCTTCACCACCATTTTAGAACTCGGGGGGTGTTCATTTGTTTCCAATAGCAAAATTTTGGGTGAACATTGCGCCTCGGAACTGCAACTAGCTTATCAAGATTTAACAAACCGAAAAATTACTTTAACACCCGCTTTAACGGCTAGTCTAAGGTTCGTTCTGGCTCGACATTACTACGCTCATCAAAACATCTCAGAAGCGCTAGAAAACTATAACCTCAGTTGGAACTTTTGGCAACAAGAGAGTACAAAACTCTCATCTCGTTCATCGAATTTTGAGGCTGAATATCCATTGGTTCATTCTTCCCCTGCCGTAAATCCGCTCATTTGGCAGGGTATTATTTTGTATCATCTAGGGTTATGTTCAGCTTACCAAGCCGAACAACATCTCAGGCACAGTAGTCACAAAGAATGGCTAGAAGCCCGAATGTATTTTGAGCAATGTTTAGACTATTTTGAAGCGGCAAAACGACCCGATTTAGTCGCAAAGTTTATTAATCAACTGGGTGAAATTCTGCGGGAACTGGAAGATTGGGACGCTTTGTTTAAACTCGCTCAAAAATCCAGAAAATTACATCAACAGCAAAACTCTCAACCGCTACAACTCGCTCAAGATTACGGCTTTTTTGCGGAATATTATCGGCATAAATCTGACTGGCAAAATACCAAAGAATTCGCCTCAATAGCCTTAGAAATACTGAATCAAAATCCCCAGGAAATTATTGATGATCCGCTCACCAATAAAAATCAAGGTTTATATTACTGGATACTGGCTCAAGCCTTAGAACAGTTAAGCCAACCTTGGGAGGCCATAGAAAAGTTAGAAATTGCCTACAAAGAAACCGCTCCTAAATACAATCCTAGATTTTATCTGCAAATCTTAGGAATGTTGCGCCGACTCTATTTTGAACTCGGTCAATATCGAGAAGCCTTTGATATTAAAAAAGAACATCGTACAAAATCGAGTGCATTTGGCTATACGGCTTTTATTGGCGCCGGACGACTCGAACCCCGAGAACAAGCGGTTGATCCGATGTTAGGAACGGTGTCAACTGAAGCCACTGTTACCGATGAAATCAAAGCCTCTGGTCGTGAAGAAGCAATTAATCGTTTACTCCAACGCATCGGAAGCACTCAACACAAATTAACGGTGATTTATGGTCAGTCTGGAGTCGGTAAAAGTTCGATTATTCGAGCGGGTTTAGTTCCGGCTTTGCAAGATTTGAGTGTGGAAGCCCGTCAAATTGTTCCGATCTTGCTGAGAACTTACAACTCCTATGCAAAAGAACTTGAAAATAAATTATACGCTGATCGAACTCAAGCCTTTTTAGAAGAAGAGGAAACGATAGAAAACCGTGAAGAAGCAGAAAAATCAACCCGCCAGACAGAACAAACCCATCAAGAAGCGATTGAAAATATTTTACTCAAATTAAAAGAAAACGCGAACAATAATCAAATCACGATCTTAATTTTTGATCACTTTGAAGAATTTTTCTTCGCCCATAGAAGACTCAGCACTCGCCGCCTTTTTTTTGAAGTCTTAAGAGATTGTCTCAATTTACCCTATGTAAAAGTGATGATCTCCGTTCGAGAGGACTACTTACATCATTTATTAGAAGGAACCCGATTAATTGATTTTGAAATTGTTAACAACGATATTTTAAATAAAGACATTCTATTTTATTTGGGCAACTTGACCCCGACAGAAGCTTACAACGTCATCAAAAGTTTAACAGATCGCTCCCATTTTTTCCTAGAAGATGCCCTAATTCAAGCCTTAGTTAATGACCTCTCGCGGGAATTAGGAGAAGTTCGTCCGATAGAATTACAAGTCGTCGGCGCCCAACTTCAAGCCGAAGATATTACTACTTTAGCCGACTATAAACGTCAAGGCCCCCATCAAAAATTAGTCGAGCGCTTTCTCGAAGAAGTCATTCAAGATTGTGGCCCAGAACATCAACAAACCGCGAATTTAATCCTGTTTTTACTCACCGATGAAAACAACACTCGGCCGCTAAAAACCCGTTCAGAATTAACAGAAGAATTCAAAGGAAAACTCGGAAAAGAAGCCGTAGAATATCAACTGGATTTAATTCTGTATATTCTGGCAAAATCTGGCTTAGTCTCCCGAGAAATCATAGATGGGGCAGAATTTTATCAACTGGTTCACGATTATCTGGCTGATTTTATTCGTCAGAAAAATCGCTTAGATCGAGATGCAGAATTTGAGCAACTGCAACAAAAAAATAAAGCACTCAAAGAAGATGTAGATGTCTATTCTCGCCTCGCCAAAGAAACCGAACGTCGTAGCACAGCAGAAGAACGTAGCCGCCAACTTGAACGAATTATGGCGGTTTTAGCCGGATTTGTCTTTGCCGGATTTGGTCTATTTGCAATGGCTCAAAGAAAACAAGAAGCCCGAGCAAGAATTGAAGCCATTCAAGCGGCTCAAGAGTCTTTAATTGTAGGCGATCAAAACGATCAAATTGGCATTTTACGAGCGACTTTGGTGATTGGTGAAAGTATTCAACAAACCCAAGCGTCCAAAGAACAAAAAGACGAGATTGCTAAAGGACTGCGAAAGTTATTTGATAATAGTTTACACGAGCGCAATCGACTCGAACAAGAAGACAGTATTTTAGCCGCAAGCTACAGTCCCGATGGTCAAATCATCGCTACCGCCGGAAACGAAAAAGTGATCAAACTCTGGGGTAAAGATGGCAGATTTATTCAAGATCTGATCGATCCGTCTCTCAATTCACAACCTGTTTCCCATGAGGATAACGTGATTAGCGTGAGTTTTAGTCCCGATGGAAATCAGATCGCCTCAGCCAGTATCGATAGGACAGTCAAACTCTGGAGTCGAGACGGACAACTGTTAAAAACCTTCAAAGGTCATCAGGATGTGGTGACGAGTGTTAGTTTCAGTCCCGATGGTCGGGTTTTGGCTTCCGGGAGTGGTGATAGTACGATCAAGCTTTGGGATGTTGAACAGGAAACCCTGATTAAAACCCTCAACGCCCATCAAGGTGGAGTTTTAGATGTAAAGTTTAGCCCCGACGGTCAAACCCTCGCTTCCGGTGGGAATTCAGATCCAACCGTGAAACTTTGGAAGCCAGACGGCACCTTCCTAAAAACCCTCAGAGGGCATTGTGAGTCCCTCAGACAGACAGAAGACTGCATTGGGGTCTATGAAGTCAGTTTTAGCCCGAATGGTCAGATTTTGGCTTCTGCAAGCGGCGATCGCACCGTTAGACTGTGGAACCTAAAAACCAATACCGTTGAAACCCTCAAAGGACACAACAGTGATGTTTTAGGCGTGAGTTTTAGCCCCGATGGTCAGACCATTGCCAGTAGTAGTCGCGATAGCACGGTGAAACTGTGGAATAAAAATGGCGCGATTTTGCAAACGTTTACCGGACACAAAAATGATGTCTGGACGGTGAGTTTTAGTCCCGATAGTCAGATGATCGCTTCCGCCAGTGCAGACAATACCGTAAAACTCTGGGATCGCAACAGAAATCCCCTCGATCAAATCTTGCAAGGACATTCTCACGCTGTTAATGATATTAGTTGGAGTCAGAATGGAATCATTGCCACCGCTAGCGACGATCAAACCGTTAGACTGTGGAAGACAGACAGTGCGGAACCGTTGAAAAACTCAACCGATGAACCGTTGGTGTTGAACAATCAAAAACAAGTGCGTTGGGTAAGTTTGAGTCCAGACGGAGAAACCCTGGCGACAGTGAGTCAACAACAACCTACCGTTAAACTCTGGAACCTCAAAGGCGAGTTGGTTCAAACCTTAAGCGGACATCAGAAACCCGTGAATGCTGTAGAGTTTAGTCCGACTGGAATGATCGCTTCTGGAAGTGAAGATCGCACCGTGAAGCTTTGGCAACCCGACGGCAGCTTAATTGACACTTTGAAGCTTGATGATCCGGTTGTGAGTATTCGTTTCAATGCGATCGGAAATCAGATGGCGACGGCAACTTCAGATTCTACGGGATCTGCGATCCTATTGTGGAGTTCCCAAAAAGCAGGTTGGGAGTCGCGCAGGATTTTGTCTTACCCCAATCAAACCATTAATGAGATTAGTTATACCCCCAAAGAAGGACTATTAGCGATTGCAGTTGATCGCCAGGTTGTCCTGTGGAGTCCCAGCCGGGGAGCATCTTGTCCTTTGAAACATCAAGCCATTGTACGCGGTGTTGATTTTCATCCTAATGGGACTCTGATTGCGAGTGCGAGTGATGATAAAAAAGTTCGACTATGGCAGCTTGATCGTCAACAGCTTTGGCCTGTAGATGGAAACTGTTCCGCTCAGAGGGAAATTGAGGCTTTTTACACCCTTGATCAAGATGTGTTTCTTAATAGTGTCTATTTCGATCCCGATGGTAAACTTTTGGCGATCGCTCGAGAAGATGGAACAACGATTTTGTGGAATATGCAAGGTTTTCAGTTAGGTTATCAAATTCGTGCGGGTTGTCTGTGGTTAAATGATTATCTCCAGACTGATACTTCAGATGAACAAAACCGTACTCCTCTATGTCAGGGGATAAGAAACAGTGAACAGTCAGTAATGTTACCTTGAGACTGTACAGTTGGGTGCTGTTTTTTAACAGGGAGCCAGGAAGATAATAGACACAACACAACAGGAGTATTGATAACAATGCCTAAAATAATAAATTCCGAATATTTGCGTCCCGGATATGCAGAAAAAGCCGAACAAATCCTTGAAGGTGCCATACCCGAATTTTTGGCACATGGCTATGCTTGCACCAGTATGGATAGAATAGCAAAATCAGCCGGAGTCTCCAAACAAACCCTTTACAGTCATTTTTCCGATAAAGATGGCTTGTTTACCGCCCTTGTCAAGCGCATTGCTTCCGAGAAATTTCGCCTGGTTTGGTCAAAACCCCTCAAAGGTGAACCAGAAAGCGTTCTCCGAGATCTCGCGGAGAGAATTTTACAAAATGCTGATGAGGATGGACAGCTTTGTTTTGCCCGTTTAATTATCGCGGAGTCCGGCAAACGACCCGATTTGGCAGAAGTCTTTGTGCAGGAATTGATTCAACCTTCAACGGTGATTCTAACGCAGTATTTTAGAGATTGTTCAGAACTGGAAATTAACGATCCTGAAGCCACCGCCCGTATTTTTGTCGGGGCTTTAGTTCACTTCGTTCTCATTCAGAAAGTGCTGCACGGACATCGACTGATGCCGATGGACTCCGAACGGTTAATTGATAGCCTTGTGGATACGATCATTAAAGCTGGACGCCAAACCGATCCTGAAAACAACAAATTGTTAATCTAATTAAGGGTAATCACTTATTCTCTGCTCTCGATCATGGATCAACTTGTGTATACTCCTCCCTTTTTGCTGAAAAATGGCTTAACCATGACGGTTTATGCGGCGTTGAGAGCAAAGAAAACTTGGGAACAAACAACCCCTCACCCAGAACCTCCTTATCAAGACCAAATTTTTATCGGTGCGGAAAATGTTCCGATTTTTGGTAAATATGCCATTGCCGAACATTCACGCGGTACAATTGTCGGAACCTACGGCATTACCGGAGATTTAGATAATCAATGGTTTCTCAGACTGTTGGGGCGTAAAGCCTACGCTCAAGGCTACAGCGTTGTATTGTTTGATTGGCGGGCGCATGGCAAAACCGCAGAACTTTCTCCGACGCTAACCTCAGATGGACTGTATGAGGGAGAAGATTTTGTTCGCATCGCCGCCCATGCGAAAGCTTTAGGCTGTCCGCCTCCGTTTTGGTTTACGGGATATTCTCTGGGTGGACAGTTGGCGCTGTGGGGCGTGAAAGCGGCTCAAACGGTTTCAGACTGGGGAAATGACCTGGAGTTCAGCGAGTCCGACTTTGCTGGGGGAGCGGTGATTTGTCCGAGTCTTGATTCTAGCCGTTCTCTGTCCTATTTGGTACAACATCGCTGGGGAAAATATCTAGAAAGAGCGATCGCCTCTGAACTGAAAAAGTTAGCCAGACGCATCTATACAGCGCATCCTGAAGCGATTGATCCTGAAGCGATTAAACGAGCGAATAGTATTTGGGGATTTGATCACGAACTGGTGATCGAACGACTGGGTTTTTCATCGGTTGAAGACTACTATAACGCCAGTAGTGCGCTGGCTTTGTTGCCTCAATTGCAGAAACCCACGTTAATCCTTTATGCTGCGGATGATCCTTTATTTGACCCGACGATTATCCCCGATTTGCAAGCCGCTAGCCGCGAAAATTCAGCGATTGATTTGAGATTAACCCAATATGGCGGTCATGTGGGTTATATTAGCAGTAAATCTTCTCAACTTCAAGCTGAAGATCCGGATCGTTGGTGGGCTTGGAATCGAATGTTGCAGTGGTGCGATCGCTTGTCAAATTCTAGCTATTCAGTTGAATTTGAATCGCCGTTAACCAATATTATTTCCAGGCACAAACACCATTAACCCATCTGGAATACATTCAATTTCCACAGGAGTTGTACCGATAACTTCCCCATCAACAACCACTTTTTGAGGCGGATTTGCAGTCAGCTTGATTCGTTGAGTTCTAAAATGATAAATATCAGGATGATCGGGATTTGTTTTAACTAAAGCCGAACCCAGCATATTAATCATCGTGGCAACCGCTCGTAATTTAGGATTATTAACCAGTTGTTGGGGATTAACATTAACCGTTGCAATCGTAACATCTAAGAGATGATCATCAAAAATAACTTCTCCTTTTCCCTGGGCTAACACCGAAGTCGGGGGTGCAGCATTCGCAATCGTAATCGCGGCTGAATTCATTTGATAAACCTCGTTATTAACTTCAATTTCTGTTAAAAACAATTCTTGCTCATTCAGTTGTTGCCAACCCGCAATTAAATAGGCTAAAGCCCCCCATTGTTCTTTCATTTCTCGAGTCGCTTTGTCAATCGTTTCGGCTTCATAGCCAATTCCGGCGAGTAAAATCATCGGTTTTTGGTTGCAGTAAGCCGCATCAACAACCCGAGTATTTCCATTAATAATCACTTGACAAGCACTTCTAATCGGAGTCAAGGCGACGGGAATTCCTAAAGCGACTGCAAAGGCATTTGCGGTTCCTCTCGGAATCACACCCAAGGGGATTTGTGTGCCAATTAACACTCCCGCTACCGCCGAAATTGTACCATCACCACCACTGGCAATAATCAGATCGGGTTCAGTTGCAATGGCTTTTAGAGTCAGTTCTTCAGCACTTTCTTCTGGGGTAGTTTGATGAACCTGTAAGTGCAGGTGAGGTTCAAGTAATTTGCAAATTAAAGCTAACTCTTGAGTCGAATTTCCACTTCCGGAAACCGGGTTAAATATTAGATGAGCAATTCGTGACTGACGGAGTTTTTCAACAATAGNTTCTGGGGTAGTTTGATGAACCTGTAAGTGCAGGTGAGGTTCAAGTAATTTGCAAATTAAAGCTAACTCTTGAGTCGAATTTCCACTTCCGGAAACCGGGTTAAATATTAGATGAGCAATTCGTGACTGACGGAGTTTTTCAACAATAGCTTCAGCCGTAGCACTATTAATCGCAAGGGGAACATTATGAACCGCACAAATGCGTTGTAACGCTTGAATATCGGGTTCATGGGGTTGGGAAAAAAGCGGATCTATCAGGAAAATAACGGCTAATATTTTTCCTTCAGCGACTTGTGCTGCAATTTGAAGATCTCCTCCTTGTGGCCCGGAGAGCAGGGGTTCAACCGTCAGGTTTGTTCCTTGTTGAATTCGTTGTCCTGTTGTTGCCGTGGCTATCAAGTGATAACGAGAAAAAATGCCTTGATATCGTAAAATGAATTCAACCAGTTCTTCTTTTTTGCGATCGTGAGCAATCAGAGCAAGGGTAGCAGCCATAAAAAAATTAGCCTTTTGGGGAAGTTGACATTAACAAATAAAGTGAATCAATTAACCGAATACCCTCCAGCTAGCGTCTCGCTTGCACTTTTGATTTAATAATATAAACGCTATATCCTCATATTTTGACTTGACATCCTCCCTCTCTAAATCAGAGATTATAGAGAGGGATTCCCAAACATCGCTATTTGGGTTTACTGCTTTTGCGGCACTTATCNTTGACATCCTCCCTCTCTAAATCAGAGATTATAGAGAGGGATTCCCAAACATCGCTATTTGGGTTTACTGCTTTTGCGGCACTTATCTAGGCTGTTACCAACCCCCGACAGTACGCCTACACAGTCAATTTCTTCTACGATCTGCCCAACCGCAGTGACACCTCGGTTACAAATCACTTTTGCTGCTGCAACATCACGGTTGATTTCGTACTGGCATTCGGGGCATTTATGTGTACGTTCAGACAAGCTTTTTTTGCCTGTATGCACTCCACAATTTGGACAGATTTGACTGGTGTATCTGTAGTCAACCTTGCCAAAATAAACCCCCCTTTTCCAGCATACCCAAGCGAGTATATTGAAGAACTGACCGAACCCTGCGTCTAAAGTATGTTTACCTAACATTCCTTTCGCCCAGGTTCTCAAGTCGAGATCTTCCACAAATATCATTCCAGCTTGGTCGCACAAATGATGAGCCAGTTTGAAATGAAAATCTTTTCGGGTCTCTGATATTTTTTGATGAAGTCTTGCTATCTTCTGGTTGAGTTTCTGTCTATTCGATGAACCCTTTGNTTAAATCCCTCGGGAATGGGTCGAGATAATCTCATTTTAACTAATCCAATCTGAGGAAGTTTTATCCAATCGTTTGAGATGGGATTACTTTTAAACTGGGGGAAGACAAACGACCGCATCCGATACTTGTTCTTGAAACGAGGAAAGCCATAACCCTTTTCTTTTATGTTGTTCAATGCTCTCTCTAAAGTCTTCAAGACTTGCTGTAAAACTTGAGCATTTACTTTCTTAAGTTCTGGGTTAGTTTTCTTCGACTTGGTTAGATTCGCGGCTTGTACGTTGTAGTTGGGGTAAGGGGTATCTGCTGAGATGATGTATTCTTGTTGTAATGAACAAGAATTAATTGCACACTTCCTACTATTTATCCAGTCTTTCCGCTCTCTTAAGGCATAATTCCACACCTTTCTACAGACCGCCAACATTTCTTCAATGATGACGATCTGTTTTTGGGAAGGGACTAGCTTAAATTCGTAGGTTAGTGTTAGCATACTAGGATTGTAACATGGTTCTACCCCGCCATGTTAACCCGTTAGACTTTAGGAAAGGAAAACTTGAGACGGGCTTTCCCAAAACCGAGTCTTTTTTGTTGGTCGCAATTCACCTAC
>NZ_LATL02000043.1 GCF_000972705.2 Limnoraphis robusta CS-951
GATCAAGGGGGGATAGAGAGGGGTTGGGGGAGAGGTCAAATTCTACCAACAGAAAACGAACTACAAACTATCTACTAGGGTTTCTTTATGCTATCCAACCAAACAACATTAAGCCGCAAAACCGTTTCTTCTGTCGAATTTTTGGGCGAAGTTACCTTTCCCACTGGGTTAACTTTTGAAGATACAGAAGTTGGCGGACTTTCGGGTATTGTTTACGACGCAGAAAGTCAAGTATATTACAGTATTTCTGATGACCGTTCCCAAAGGAATCCCGCCCGATTTTATACCCTCGAAATTGACTTAAATGATGGCAGTTTAGACGAAGGCGATATCAGCTTTCAAGACGTTACAACCCTACTCAATGAAAACGGCGAACCCTTCCCCGAATTTAGTTTAGACCCTGAAGGAATTACCCTCACCGAAAACAACAGCTTATTTATTTCTTCCGAAGGCGACGCCAACCGACTCATTAACCCCTTTGTTAACGAATTTTCCCTCGACGGCGAACTTTTAGATACACTCCCCGTCCCCGAAAAATTTCTCCCCACCGCAGACCAAACAAGCGGAATTAGAAACAACTTAGCCTTTGAAAGTTTAACCCTTTCCCCAAACAATCGCTACCTTTACACTGCCACAGAAAACGCTTTATTTCAAGATAGTCCAGCCGCAGATATTGACACCGAAAGTTTGTCTCGGATTATTAAATATGACCTCGAAACAGGTCAACCCGTTCAAGAATTTGTCTATGAAGTTGATGCAATTCCAGAAATTCCTGAACCAGCCGATGCTTTTGCAGATAATGGTTTAGTTGAACTACTTGCCATTGATAATAACGGTTCGCTTCTCGCCCTTGAACGATCTTTTGCAGTTGGAAAAGGCAACAATATTCGCTTGTACGAAGTCAAAACCCAAGGGGCTTTAGATGTTCAGAATTTAGAGGATTTATTTTGGGATGAAGTTGGAATTGCTTTTGAAATTGACCCCACAGTTACCAAAGAATTACTGATTGATTTTGAAGCCGATTTTGGCATAACTCCCGATAACATTGAAGGCATGGCATTCGGCCCGAAACTTCCCGACGGACGCCAAAGTTTAATTGTGGTTAGCGATAACAACTTTAACGATACTCAAGTTACCCAGTTTATCGGTTTAGCCGTAGATTTTGATAGTTTACCCGCCGCCCAACCCGTTCTAGAAACGCCTTACACTGTCGATGAAGAAGGCAATTCAGAAGCCGTTTTAACCGGAGATTCTGACGATCCGGCGATTTGGATTAACCCGGAAAATCCCGAACAAAGCCTAGTTATTGTCACCTTAAAAGATGGCGGTTTGGCGACCTTAGATTTAAACGGGGAAATTGTTGAAGAAATTTTACCCGCACCTTTTGGCGAAATTCGCTATAACAATGTTGACCTGATTTATGACTTTGAAATTGGCGAAGAAACCGTTGATTTAGCCGTCGCCAGCGATCGCGAAAACGATACCCTAGCCATCTGGAAAATAGATCCCGAAACTTTACAGTTAGTTGATGTTACTTCGGATAATATTCTCGAAACCATTTTTGGGGTTGATGATGGAGAACAAACCGCCTACGGTTTAGCAACTTATAAAAGTCCTGTTTCTGACAAATCTTACGCCTTTGTAACGCAAGCCGACAGCAACCAATTTGCACAGTTAGAATTGGTCGATAACGGTTCGGGTCAAGTCGATGCTAATCTCGTCCGAACAATTGAATTACCCACACCCACAGGCGATCCAAGTGACTCTCAATCCGAGGCGATTGTTGTCGATCAAGAATTGGGTTTTGTTTATCTGGCTATTGAAAATGAAGTTGGAATTCTCAAGTTCCAAGCTGAACCGAATGCGGGGGATAATTTTGAGGTAATTTATAGCGTCGAAGATAATATTCTTGTACCCGATTTAGAAG
This sequence comes from Limnoraphis robusta CS-951, assembly GCF_000972705.2. The sequence continues at coordinate 1,928 of NZ_LATL02000043.1, forward strand.
GTTTAATTCTCTACTACGGCGACAACGGGAATGGTTATTTAATTGCTTCGAGTCAGGGCGATTCCAGTTACGGTTTGTTTGAACGTTCGGGAAATAACGAATTCCTCGGTCAGTTTATTATTGCGGGAAATGGTGACATCGATCAAATCAATGAAACCGATGGTTTTGATTTAACAAATGTTGCTTTGGGTGAGGCTTTTCCCAATGGATTATTTGTCGTTCACGATGGCGCTAATGACCCTCAATCTGTGGTCGAAGATGAAGAAGAACTGGAAAATAATAGTACCAACTTTAAGTTTGTTCCCTGGGAAAGTGTGGCGAATGCGTTCCCCGAACCTTTAATTATTGATACCAATAGTTTCGACCCCCGCAACCCCAACTCTAGTTTAATTGGCGGAACTTCCGAAGCAGAAACTCTCTTAGGAACCGCAGAAAATGACCTCTTTAACGCGGGTGACGGAAATGATACCGTTGCGGGTGGACTGGGAGATGACCAAATTTACGGAAGTTTTGGGGATGATGTCCTGCGAGGCGATGAAAATACTCGTTCGACCGGCGGTTCCGATGGCGGAAATGATACCATTTTTGGCGGTTTGGGAAATGACCGCATTGGGGGAAAAGGCGGTAACGACCAACTGTTTGGCGGCGCTGATGATGATAACATCTGGGGGGATGATGGCGATGATTTGCTGCGAGGCGGTTTAGGAAATGATACCCTAACAGGCGATGATTTTTCGGGTGGTCAAGGCGCCGATACGTTTGTTTTAGCCGTTGGAGAAGGAACCGATACTATTACTGATTTTGAAGTTGGTATTGATGTCATTGGTTTAACTCAAGGCTTAAGTTTTGACCAGTTATCGTTAGAAACTCAAGCACAAAATACCTTGATTAATTTCGGCGATGAAACGTTAGCTATTCTGCAAAAAGTAGACGTTGAAAGTTTAACTTCTGCTGATTTTAGTTTGGTTTAGCCTTTGTTTATAGGAGTGGTCAGACAGTTCAGTTAATTATTTCATTTTCTTGATTTCCTCCTGACTCCTGACTCCTGACTCCTGACTCCTCTCTTTCTTCTTCTTGATTTCCTCCTGACTCCTGACTCCTGACTCCTGACTCCTCTGTCGTTTATTTATAACTGTTCAACCGGACATGATATGACGCATCCTACAAACTTCTAAAACGCTTATCTAGCTTCAGCATTTGCGTCTAGAGATTCTTGAATAACAGGATAAAATCAGGGCGCAAGTGCTTTCTTTCTGTTTTGAATCGATGAGGAAATAGATCAAAGCTAAAAACTAAATCTTCTGGAATTTAAAATATCAATTTTTATTGATAGGCTTTTAACTGTGTTTAATTGACTTAAACACATTAGTTTTTGATGCTTTCATATCAAAAAAATAAGTTTAAACAATCAATAAACTTTACTTAATCTTGGCGTGAAATCCTAATAGAGAACAACAAGTTTTCTACAAAAAATTTTGTTGTTCGAGTTAATAGAGAGGAGAATATTTCTAACATGGCTAAGAACGTTATTATTATGATCGGCGACGGTATGGGTTGGGAAATGGCCCGTGCTGGCGCGATTGCGAAGACCGGAGAATCTTATACTTCTGGAGTAGGAGAAGGTTTAAGTTTTCAAGAACTCGATGGCTACTCATTTGTTACGACTTACGGGACAACGATTGCCCCGGGTAGCGAAGAACCCAATCCCGCTAATCGAGTTTTCAACACAAGTAATAGCGCTCTCTATGGTTCAGGTTCTAACCTAACAGGAACAAACCCCCTTCGCCCTGACTTCGTATTTGAACCAGATTTCAATGCTGGAATTGATGCCAGTGGCGGCGCTGCAAACCCCGGTACTACAGCCATTGGTAACTTAGTCGGTTATGATCCTGAACGGGGCGGAATTAATCCCTGGACTCCCGGTAACGATCCTGAATATATTAAGTACAGCTATCCCGACTCTGCTAATACAGCCACGACACTCTATACCGGAGTTAAAAGCTACAATAGCGCGATTGGCGTTGATATCTACGAACAACCCTTAGAATCGATTCTGCAAATAGCTGCTGATTCAGACAAATCTACAGGTTTGGTTTCTTCTGTTCCCATTGATCACGCGACCCCTGGTGCGGCGGCGGCTAACGTCAACCGTCGTAATAAATATGACAGCGAGTTTCCCACGCTTGATAGCATCCTTCAGCAAGAACTCCGCATTTACAAACCCACTGTAATTTTAGGCGGTGGTCATCCACTCTCAACCCCAGAAGATCCTCTACCCGGAGAAGTTGAGCCACCTTCGGACAATACCTTTATCTTGGAGTCAACTTACCAAGAACTAAGTGCAAACCCCACAGACAACGTTTATGGCTACACGTTCTTAGAGCGTGGAGAAGATGCCGCAGCCGTTTTAGCGGAGACTGCCGCAGAAATTGATCCCAACCAGGGAGAACGGTTACTGGGTCTGTACGGCGCCCGAGGACAAAATGGTAACTTACCTGTTAGTTCGGCTGATGGTGACTACAGCACAACCGGGTTGGATATGTTCTCCCTGTTTAGTTCAGCCCAGGCTGGTAGTCCTAATAATATTACCCCTGGTGTTCCCAACCCAGACACCGAGCGCCCCCTTCTCCCTGGAGAAACCGATGAATCTTTTATTGCTCGGGAAATCAACGAAAACCCCACGCTACAAGATTTAACGGAAGCGGCTTTAGATGTCTTGGCGAAAGACGAAGATGGTTTCTGGTTAATGATTGAAGGTGGAGATATTGACTGGTCTGCCCATGATAACAACATGGATAATTTGATCGGTACAATGCTGGACTTTGATAAATCAGTTCAGAGTGTCATGGATTGGATTGAGGAGAATGGCGGATGGGAAGAGAACCTGCTGGTTGTTACTGCTGACCACGACCATTATCTCACCTTAAGCCCTGATTTCCCTGAACTGTTGGCAACTGAAGGTGCTGAAGCTTTAACCTATGAGTTGCATACTCCAGAGGAATCCGGTCAATATTGGGGTTCTGACCCAGAGGTTAAGTATGGCTGGGGTAGTCACACGAACCGTCCAGTTCCCGTTTATTATCAAGGCGAGGGTTCAGAGGTCCTCGATGGTTTAGTCGGTGAAGGCTACAACAGTTATGGCTTCGAGATTCCTGGTTTGCCTAATCACGTTGATCAGACTCACATCTTCCAGACGATGGCTGCTGCGGTCACAGGAACCGATAATTACATCAACGGTTCTCAAAATGCTGAGACCTTCGTGGGTGAAGCTGGCAATGACTTGATCATCGCTCTGGGTGATAATGATACGGTTGCAGGTTTAGCTGGAGATGACCAGATTTACGGCGGCGATGGCAACGATGTTCTGCGTGGTGACGAGAACGAACGTTCTCCGGGGGGTCAACCAGGCGGCGATGACATGATCTACGGCGGTACAGGGAATGATCGCATTGGCGGTAAAGGCGGTAATGACAAACTTTACGGCGATGATGGCGATGATCAAATTTGGGGCGATGATGGTGATGACCTCTTGCATGGCGGCTTCGGGAATGATACCCTAACAGGCGATGATTTCTCAGGAGGTCAAGGCGCTGATACGTTTGTTTTGGCTTTGGGAGAAGGAACAGACACCATTACGGACTTCGAGTTAGGAATAGATAAGTTGGCTTTAACCGCAGGTTTGACTTTTGAACAGTTGTCAATAACGGCTTCGGGCAGTAACGCTTTAATTTCTGTCGGAGATGAAAGGCTCGCGATTTTAAACGGCGTTGAAGCAGTGGGTTTGATTGAGAATTCGGCTGCAACATTTGCTCAGATTTAATGGGTTTTAGTTTAGCCGAGGATTGTTAGTTCGTAGTTTGTCGGATGGGTCAGATAGTTAAGTTAATGATCTAATTCATTAATTTTTCGCTCTGACTCATCCAAAACTTAAACTTGTGCAATCCTTTGTCTAACTGTATTAACTCATAATTCGTATACTCAATTTTCCCGGTTTCGTCTAGAAGCGGGGGATTTGAGCTGTTTAATTTTATAAATCAAATCAGATTTAGATTATATCATGCTTCTCCAAATAAATTCAAGATAAAAATCATTAATTTTAGTTTTTTTGAGGAGAGTAAATTCATCAGTTTTTTTTCAAAAACTTTAACCCAATTTAATGGTTTCATAATTCTATCTTAAACTTCAAATGGTACCTTAAGGCTTTGAGTCTGATCAAAATATTTGTTCTCAATCAAATTACAGGCTAGTTTTTTTACTGCGATCATGTTCAACAGAAAAGAGACTGGAAAAAGTGTCCGTTTAAATGATTAAAGTAAAAAAAATTGATAAGTCTGGGTGCAATGACCAACAACCTTAAAACGGATCTCAGTCGAAAAAATCGGATGATATTTATACGAAGAAGCAGAGATATTTGTTTCTCATGTTCTTCCTTGTAGGTATCTGTTTCGTTAACGCCTTTACTCAATTCATACGACGCGATTCATCTACCCAAAATTATGGAAAACATCAAACTCGTTGGTTTTGCATCACTTCCTGCTGATACCTTTGCAGAAGGGCCGCCTGCGGGTGGAAATAATGGCAACGGTGAACCTGTTTCTGGAAATGGCAGAACAGGCCCTTTTGATGGGCAACCCGTTCAAGGATTTAGTGGGGTACAATTTGCCCCAGGAAGCGACGGAAATACCTTCTGGTTCCTGTCTGATAACGGTTTTGGGAATATAGCAAATAGTTCCGATTATTTACTGCGTCTCTATCAAGTTGATCCGAATTTTGTGGGAACAGAAAACGGCGATGCGAGTGTAGAGGTTCAGGGTTTTGTACAACTATCTGACCCTAACAATTTAGTTCCCTTTGAAATTATCAACGCAGGAACAGAAGACCGTTTCTTAACCGGAACAGACTTTGATATTGAGTCCATTGTTGTCGAAGGAGATAGCATTTGGATAGGCGATGAATTCGGCCCCTATCTGTTAGAATTTAACTTAGATGGAGAACTCCAACAAGCACCCATTGCGACTCCCAATATTCCCACCCTCAACACCTTAAACGGACAAGAACCCATCGTTATCGGACATCGGGGTGCCAGTGGAGAGCGTCCTGAACACACGTTAGAAGCTTATAAATTAGCCATTGAACAGGGTGCTGATTTTATCGAACCGGACTTAGTTTCAACTAAAGATGGTGTATTAGTTGCGCGTCACGAAAACGAAATTTCCGGTACAACTGATGTTTCCGAACGTCCAGAATTTGCTGATCGTTTTGCCACTAAAATCATCGATGGTCAGGAAATTAGCGGTTGGTTTACTGAAGATTTTACCCTCGAAGAACTCAAAACCCTCAACGCTAAAGAACGCATTCCTGAACTACGCGGAACTGACTTTGATAATGATGGTTTAAAAGTTCCCACATTGGCGGAAGTGATCGACTTAGTTAAACAAGTTGAAGCCGAAACCGGGAAGCAAATTGGCATTTATCCTGAAACCAAACATCCGACTTATTTCGACAGTATTGATCTCTCCCTCGAAGAACCGTTAATCAACACATTAGTTGAGAACGAATTTACCGATCCCAACCGGATTTTTATTCAGTCTTTTGAAGTCGGTAATCTTCAAGACCTGCACAATACCATTATGCCCGAAGCGGGAGTTGATATTCCCTTAGTCCAGTTAATTGGTGGCGGTGGTGCGCCCTATGATTTCATTGAAAATGGCGACGGGCGCACTTACAATGATTTAATTACCCCCGAAGGTTTGGCGGAAATTGCCACTTATGCTGATGGAATTGGCCCCTCTAAACGGCGCATTATTCCGGCGGTAACTGTTGATAATGACGCCAATGGTGAACCCGATGATCTCGATGGAGATGGACAAATTACCGATGCCGATCGCGTACTCGGTGAAGCCACTTCTTTAATTGATGAAGCCCATGATGCGGGTTTGTTAGTTCATCCCTATACTTTACGCAATGAAAGCGTCTTTTTAGCCTCTGATTATAACGGAAATCCCGAGGTTGAATACGAACAATTCATTCAATTGGGTGCTGATGGTTTCTTTACAGATTTCCCATTAACAGGTGATCAAGTTCGCGATCAAATTGTTGGGGAAAATGTGCGGGCGCCGCAAAATGCTGATTTACAATTTAATAGTTTATCGGGTGAAGCACCTTTAGTTATCGCCCACCGAGGCGCGAGTGGAGATCGTCCCGAACACACTTTAGAAGCCTACAAACGGGCGATCGCACAAGGCGCAGATTTTATCGAACCTGATTTAGTTCCGACGAAAGATGGCGTGTTAATTGCCCGTCACGAGAATGCTTTAGCAACGGTTCAACTCGATGAAAATGGTAACATTGTTCTCGCTGAAAATGGCAATCCCATTATTACTTCAGAAACAACAAATGTTGCCGAATTAGAACAGTTTGCGGATCGTTTAACGGTTAAAGAAATTGATGGGGATCTCTATGGCGGTTGGTTCTCCGAAGACTTTACGTTAGCCGAAATTAAGGAATTAAAAGCCCGTGAACGCATTCCGGGGGTTCGTCCTGACAATACTGAATTTAACGATCAATTTGAAATTCCCACGCTGTCAGAAGTGATCGACTTGGTAAAACAAGTTGAAGCCGAAACCGGGAAAACGATTGGCATTTATCCCGAAACAAAACACCCAACGTTCTTTGAAAAAGAGGGAACGTTCTTAGATGGAACTCCCATCAATATTGATACCTCTGAAATTCTGGTAGACACGTTAGTTCAGAACGAATTTACCGATCCGAGTCGGATTTTTATTCAATCTTTTGAGATTGAAAACCTACTCGAACTCCAAACCGAATTTTTACCGGAAGCGGGAATTGATATTCCCTTAGTTCAGCTTTTAGGTGACTTTACCTTATCCGAAGGAAGCTTCTCTTTCCCCTACGATGTTGTCTACAACTTTGGCGAAGGAAACGTTAATGCGACTCCCGAAGTTTATGCCGATTTCCCCATAGAATTTTCCGCAGAAACCGACTACGGAAAGTTAGCCGCTCCTGAAGTAATTGACTACATTGGTTCGGCTTACGCGGAAGGTTTGGGACCCTGGAAAAATAGCTTCATTTTGCGCGAAAGTATTGCTGAACCTGTTGATGGAAATGGTGATGGAAATGCACAAATTACCTCTCAATTAACTGGAGAAATTCTCCCGTTAGTAGACTGGGCGCATGATGCGGGAATGCAGGTTCATCCCTACACCTTGCGAATTGAAGAAAACTTCTTAACGTTGAACCCAGATGGTACTCCTCAAACCTTAGAAGATGAAGTTCGTCAACTAACTGAAATTGGTGTGGATGGGTTCTTTATTGACAACCCCGTTGTCGGACGAATTGTGGTGGATCAAGAGATTGAACTGCCGAATTTAAGCACCTCTCGCGGCTTTGAAGGGATGGCGTATAGTCCTGATTTAACCACATTATATCCTCTGTTAGAAGGCTCTGTAACGGGCGATCCAGAGAACGCTTTACGCATCTATGAATTCGATGTTGAATCTTCATCTTATACGGGTTTAGTGGGTTTCTATCCTACCGATGTTCCGGGTCATGCGATTGGTGATTTTACTCCCATTAATGAAACTGAGTTTCTCGTAATTGAACGGGATAATAATCAAGGAGAAGCCGCAGCATTCAAGAAGATCTTCAAGATAGATATTTCTCAAGTCGATGACAACGGCTTTGTTGAAAAAGAAGAACTCGTTGATCTGTTGAATATTGCTGACCCAGATGACCTCAATGGTGATGGTGAAACGACCTTTAGTTTCCCGTTTGTCACCATTGAAGATGTGTTAGTTCTTGATGAGAAAACAATTCTGGTTGCTAACGACAATAACTATCCCTTTTCTGTGGGTCGTGGGCCAGATATTGACAACAATGAAATCATCCAACTCGAACTTGATGAACCGCTTAATCTTGATCCGCGTTTAGGAGTTCCTTCTACTACGGTTGAACCCACTGATGGAGACGATATTTTAGCAGGTTCAGCGAATAGTGATATTATTGCAGGTCTTCTCGGTAATGATGTCATTAACGGAGGTGACGGTGATGATATTCTGCGAGGGGATTTAAACAGTCGTTCTCCCGGTGGTTCTATTGGTGGAAATGATACCATTTCTGGCGGTTTGGGTAACGATCAAATTGGCGGAAAAGGCGGAAATGATCTGCTATTTGGTGATGAAGGAGATGATTTAATTTGGGGCGATGATGGCGATGATATCATTCGTGGAGGTCTAGGAAATGACACCTTAACAGGGGATGATTTCTCTGGTGGTCAAGGTTCCGATACATTCATTTTAGCTGTGGGTGAAGGAACCGATACCATTGTTGATTTTGAACTGGGAATAGATGTCATTGCTTTAGCCAATTTAACGTTTACTGACCTTAATTTAACCTCCGAAAATGGCAATACTTTAATCACATTTGGCGATGAAGTTTTAGCCCGGGTTGGAGGTGTTGACGTTAGCAGTTTCACCCAAGATTCATTCACTTCCGTTTAATTAATTCTCCCCATTAACAATTAATTCCCCCTCGCCTCACCCCCCCTTTTTAAGGGGGGATCAAGGGGGGATTGGAGAGGGGGCTAGG
>NZ_LATL02000044.1 GCF_000972705.2 Limnoraphis robusta CS-951
GTTTTAAAAATTTAGTAATAGGTGTCAGAGATGGTTTAGAACCCGCCCCTACATAATCGTGATCGATTATCGGAGATGATATTAAGACTGAATATGGTTAACAGCTTTCGGGGAAAACTTATGTTTAGTTAACTCTTGGGTGAGGGCGAATTGATTTTTTACACGATCTACAAATAAAACCCCTTCTAGGTGATCCATTTCATGTTGAATGGCGCGGGATAATAGTTCAGTGGCGCGAATGGTGCGGGGACGTCCGCTTTCATCTTTAAACGACACTTCAATCACTTCAGGGCGAGTCACATCCATATAAACCCCTGGAATACTTAAACATCCTTCTTGAAAGGGAGAGATTTCTTTACTCAACTTTTTAATCGTTGGGTTAATCAAAACTAAAGGCGGAGTTGCAGCGTTATCCGGTTCGCAGTCAATTACAATCAGTTGTTTTTGAATTCCGACTTGCGGCGCCGCTAAACCAATCCCATCGGCACTATACATCGTTTGTAGCATTTTTCGGATCAATCTGCGAGTGTCGTCATCCACGCGAGAGATCCGTTTCGCCGACTGACGCAGAACCCGATCGCCGAGATAATGAATTTTAAAGGGGGGATTGTCTAACTTTTGCTTTTTAACAATTACTTGAGAAGTCATGGATTCGTCACTCGCTTGCATAATTACCGTTCTACTCCCATCTTAAAGGATCTTTTAGACAGTCACCCGTCACCGTAGGGGCGGGGTCTTCAAAAATCTCTGTCTCCCACAAACAACTGATATAAACCCCGCCTCGGAGTCGGGAGGGAGTACGAATAAAAACCCGGTTTTTGGGAAAAAACTTGACTTTATTCCTTTGTTGTGCTAGCTTCGTAAGTAGATAGGATTGAACTCAACAAAAAGAGCCAGCAAGTTTATGTTTTCAGCAAATCGCTATTTTTATTATTGGTTTACCCCGGTTCACCGAGAGTGAGTCCAGTCTTTCATGGATACTCAAGGTGAGCCGCAGAACTAAGACCTGCGGCTTTTTAATTGCTCAGAACAAGTTTCCCAATATTACCGAACAGCAATGACTTTACTTTACACCTGCTTTTATGGCTTTTATTTTTGGCCCCGAACACATTCCGGGTAAGTTCTCATGCTGGTTTTTTGACCTCACCCGGAACACCTGAAAGTTCCGGGTTTTTTTTTGACTCATTCACAAACTTAACCATTCTCAAGGAGAAATTCACCATGTCTCAAGCTAAACTAGCAACCAAAACCCATCCCGAACACCAAACCCAGATTAAAATTAACGAACAGACAACCGTTGGCGGTGAAGAGTTGTTAATTATTGGTGGTCCTTGTACTGTTGAAAGTCTCGAACAAATGGAACAAGTGGCGGAACATTTAGCAAAAGCGCCCGTTCAACTGTTACGAGGCGGCGTCTACAAACCCCGTACTTCTCCTTATTCCTTCCAGGGTCTTGGCTTGGAAGGATTAAAAATTTTAAGGGGGGTGAGTGAGCGTTATAACGTTCCTGTTGTAACAGAAGTGATGTCTATTCCTCAAATAGAATCGGTTGTTGCTTATGCGGATGTGCTGCAAATTGGTAGCCGAAATATGCAGAATTTCGAGTTACTCAAAGCTGTCGGACAAGCGGGAAAACCTGTGATTTTGAAGCGGGGACTGGCGGCGACACTAGAAGAATTCATCATGGCAGCCGAATATATTTTGGCACATGGCAACCCCGATGTGATTCTCTGTGAGCGAGGAATTCGCAGTTTCGATAGTTTCACCCGCAATGTTCTCGACTTGGGGGCGGTTGTCGGACTCAAACAGTTAACCCATCTTCCTATTATCGTTGATCCGTCTCATGCAGCCGGAAAACGAGAATTAGTTGAACCCCTGGCACGGGCTGCGGTGGCTTGTGGGGCGGATGGGATTATGGTAGAGTGTCATCCTGAGCCGGAGAAATCGGTGTCTGATGCGCGTCAGGCGTTGTCGTTAGAGGAGATGCTTCAGTTAGTGGCAAATTTGCGTCCGGTAGCGGCATCTGTGGGGCGGAAAGTGATTGAGGTGGCCTCGGAAGCGATCGCTTGTGTGTAAACAATTTTAAACTGAAAATTCTGCAAAAACCCGGTTTCTGAGCAAAAGCAAGGAGGAACCGGGTTTCTCAGTTTATTTTTTTCTGAGAAAGGATTGACAATTTCAAGGCGATCGCAAAAAATAGGACACAACTCGGTTTGAATACCCATTTTCCCTCTAATTGAATTGAGGCTGGCTAATGAATCAGTTTAAATGATCGAAAATAGGCAGGTTAAAAATATTAACCTAAAACGGCTACAAACTCAATGACCTGAAAAAAATCTTGGAGGTTCCGGAACATTTATGCAAAGTTTAAAGACTTGCTTAATGAAACTGATCTTCAAGTTGTTACAAATTTGACAGTTTTTTAGGCTCGAGGATTCTATCTATAGTTAAAAATCAAAAATCTTCTGATAGTCTTGGGTTGAATCCGAAGAAGCAAGTTATTCAGCGATTGAGTCAATTCACAAGTCATCTAATCTAAGTTGGTCTATCACCCGGGTTAACTTATTGCTATTTACTGACTGGTAAATAGAGTAGGTTTTTGAACACATTTATCGAGGTTTTACGAGCTATGAAACGTGTATTTAAGCAAACTTTAGCAGCCGTCGCGATGACAGTTTTATCCACTTTGAATGTCGCCTCAGAAGCAATTGCGGTTGAATTTGGTAAGCAAGAAGTCCAACAAGAACGATTTATTGCGATCGCAGTTCCTCGTAACTATGGCTATTCTTTAGTGATTGTTGAACAGGTTTCTAATACGACGCCTTGTTGGAGTGAAAGCGGAAATAATCCGATTCAAGTTGATCCGTTATTGCTCAATTTTGATTTTACCGGAATTTGCGGACGAGCAACCGATAGTAATGGCTATTCTGTTCGCATGGGAGAACAAGATTTAGCCCTCTCCCATACGCTGAGTGTTCGAGGAACTGGAAATGAGATATTATTAGTGGCAACGTCTCGCGCAAATCCCCAAGAACAACCCATTGTAATTGGTCGAACCTATGGTCTTTCTAATGGCTTTACCAAAATTCTGTTAGAACCCGGTTGGCGGTTTACAAAACGCACTTATCAAGATAAAACTTTAGGTCATATTTACTTCACCAATGATACCTCTGCAAGTGCTTATTCACAAAGTATTAATCCCAGTCCAACCAACAACGGAAGTTCTAACAACACTGACAACAGCAGTTCTAGTAAAATTGACAATGGAACTTCTAACGGAACTTCCAACACCACTTCTAATAGAATTTACAACCGAACTTCTAACAAAACAGACAACAGCACTTCTAACAAAACAGACAACAGCACTGCTAACAAAACAGATAACAGCAATGCTAACAAAACAGATAACAGCAGTTCCAACAGAACTTCTAACGGAATTTTCGGCCGACTTTTCAAGGGAATTTTAACCGGAAATTCCAACAGAAGCCGATAAGCTTTAATTAAGGGAGATGGTAGAGACCTGTGCAGACACGTCTCTACATCTTCAAACTTTAGATCAGTGTAAAGCTCTGATAAAGCCCAGGATAGTCTAACAGGTTCGTCGGTGTTAATGTTAAGTCTGCACCATCTTCAAGAATAGCAATGGTATCCCCTTCAACTGCAATAATTAAGTCATCTCCAGAGGGGAGAATACTGTAGGTTTCACTAGAACTAATCACCAATCGAATTTCATCTCCTTCGGCTTGATTAAATCCTTGAATTAAAGCTTCTCCTTCTCCTTTGTAGAAGGTTTGAACCCCCTGAAAAAAGCCTCGGCTACTGACAATCGTATCACCAAAAACAAAGATATCCTTCCCAGAACTCCCAATAAGAGTATCAAATTCATCACTGCCGCCACTATATCCTACAACAGGCGAACTATTAGATGCAATTGATCGATTTACCCATTGACTATATTCTTCTGCTGAAATTTCTCCGTCATTGTTTGAGTCAATATTCTCTGAACCGATTGAAGGATAATTAACACTAACTCCATAAATTGTTTTGTCTCCTTCCCCGTAAGTTGCAATAACATCACTACTCGGAGTTCCTGTAAACATTGTGGAACGTCCTTCAAATTGCCCATATTCTCGATAGTGAGTTTGACCTGTGGGAAGTACCCCATTATTGATTGCGTCAACGACATCAGGATTTCTTTGCAAGTATTCGGGATTAGCAAAACTTGTCGTCTGTAAACCTTGTTGACGACCCACTTTTATAAAATGAGAAAACCCGCTTTTAGAAACTCCTGCTTCTATCTGTGAAGCAACACTAGGATTGCTATTGAGATAAAATGTTTCATCATAGTCTGGGGTAGTATTATTGCGTCCTTCTTCGTATCCAAACACAATAAAATGAGACAGTCCAGAAGGGAATCTCCTATCATTAAAAGCCTCTGCAACATCAGGATTATTGTCTAAATAATAGCCTTCATTGTAGTAGCGAGAAACGCCTGTTAATCCGAGTTGGAACCCAAAACGTTGAAAATGGTCTAAACCGGATTGAATGATGCCTTGTTCTATCGCAGGTTGCAGATAGGGGTATTGTTGGAGGTAATACTGTTCATCAAAGATATCAAAGTTCATAGCCGTAATCTAGCAAAAATGAGTTTTGATGTAGCAGTTCAAATTTTATGAGAAACTGTAGGATCAGCGTTTGAATACCCGATCAGGGCTGGAAAAACAGATCACCTTTATTAAGACGACGAAGAAGCCTATCACTCCATTTTTCCAGAGAATCTGCTTGAAATCGCTGAGGAACACCCACAAAGAACAAGCTACAATACCTCATCCATGTGAAAACTGCTATACCTCCAATGATAACCGATGATTGAAGTTTCTACTACTGATGAATCACGGTGCGGTTACAGCCTTGTTTGATGGCTTCATGGAGTCCTCGATCTGCGGTTTCAATCAAGGTTTTAGGTTGAGATTTGCTACTCGGAATGCTACTGCTGACCCCTAAACTTAGGGTAACATAGGGACTCTCTTTAGCTGAAGGATGATGTAGTTTTAACTGAGCAACTTCTGTGCGAATTTGTTCAGCAATTCTAAAAGCTTCAGCGACTGTTGCTTGAGGAAAAATCAAGCCAAATTTTGCATCACTATACCGAGCAATTAAATTTTTTGCAGGTTTAATGGGGCGAGAAATTGCCCAAGCGACGGTTCTTAAACATTCATCGCCTGATGGATCACCATTCATTGCAATATAAGCATTAAATTCATCGATTTCACATAAAATTAGAGAAATTGGCTCTTTTTCTAAGGCTAATTTTTGCCACTGTTCATTGAGATATTCATCAAAACGGCGGCGGTTTGCGACATGAGTAATACTATCAATAGTAGCGAGGCGGTGAAGTTCTTGGTTGGCTTTTGTGAGGGCTAACTCTGTCTCTATACGAGCGCGAACTTCTTGCTCTAAGAGATTTTTCTGCTCGGTTAATAACTTTTGTTGATGTCGGATCGTCAGATGAGTTTTCACTCGGGATAAAACTTCTTGAAACTGAAAGGGTTTTGTCACATAGTCTACTGCACCCATTTCAAAAGCAATCACCTTATCTTTTTCATCATTGAGAGCGCTTAAAAAAATCACGGGAATATCGCGAGTTTTCGCTTCTGCTTTCAGGGCATGACAAACTTCATATCCACTCATATCAGGCATTCTAACATCGAGTAAAATCAAATTGGGCGGTTCAGCTTGGGCTGATCTTAACGCCATTTGTCCGTTAATGGCTTTGCGAACTTCATAGCCTTGTTCTAATAGCATACTCGACAAAAACCGCAAATTATTGGGGGTATCATCCACAATAAGAATACTAACTTTACGATGTTCTGTTTTATTTTCACTGATCATTTGTTAATCTAATCCTCTTAAAAGTTGAGATCTATAATTGTGATGATTAAACCCTGGATGCAAACGTCGGGAGTTGAGTCGGTACCCACAGGGTAAAAGTTGATCCTTCACCGAAAACGCTTTCAACACTTAGATCTCCTCCCATTAATTGACAGAGTTTTTTTGCGATCGCTAAACCGAGTCCTGCACCGCCATACTTGCGAGTAGTTGACTCATCTTCTTGGGTAAAGGGTTCAAAAATTCTGGCTAATTGATCAGGTTTAATCCCAATTCCCGTATCACTACATTTTACCAATAACACATCCCCTAAACCCGGAGTAAAATCGACTTTATTTTCTTCAGAAACTCTCATAGGTAACTGTTCTCTAGTAATCCGTTCTAGACTCAAGGTAATGCTACCATTGTGGGTAAATTTACAACCATTACTCAGGAGTTGCAAGATACATTGACGAATTCTGCGGCTATCCGTATTCATAGAACCCGGATCATTAATATAGTCAACCGTTAAAGTATTATCATTTTTATCGGCTAGAGGTTGTACTTGAGTAAGCGCTTCATCGACCAGTTCTTTCACCTGAAATTCATGGGGATAAACTCGTTGTTTACCCGTCTCGAGTTGACACATTTCCAAAATATTACTAAAAATAGCCAGTAAATCCTGTCCAGCGTGGTTAATTTGTTGAAGATCAGGAATCAAATCTTCTAACTGTTGATCTTGAGCTTCCATTTCTAGCAATTGACTGTAGCCAATAATCGCATTCAGAGGAGTACGAAGTTCGTGACTCATCATCGCTAAAAATTGACTTTTAACCCGACTAGCTCTTTCGGCGATATCTCGAGCCTGAATCAATTCTCGCAGGGAATCTTCCAGTTGAACCTGAGTTTGTTGTAACTCATTGAGCGTGTGTGTCAATTCTGTTGTTCGTTCTTGTACTCGCAATTCTAGGTCTTTGGTGAGTCGCCGCAACGTGAGATGAGTTTTCACTCGCACCAGCACTTCTTCGACTTGGAAAGGCTTGGTAATATAATCAACGCCACCGACTTGAAAAGCCAAAACCTTATTAAAAACATCATCCAAAGCGCTCAAGAAAATCACCGGAATATCGCGAGAGGCTTCCATTGATTTAAGCTGAGAACAAACCTGATAGCCATCCATATCAGGCATTTTAATATCGAGCAGTACCAAGTCCGGCGGGTCAGTTTCCACTGAACGGATCGCCATCTTGCCATTGATGGCTTTGCGAATTTCATACCCCTGCTCTTGCAATATTGAAGATAAAACGCGCAGGTTGTTCGGGGTATCATCAACAATCAGGATATCAGCTTTGTAGTCCCGAACGGGATTGTGAGTCATCGGATTTGGAATTTGCAGTTGTGGTAAGAATTCACCCCATCCGTCAATTTTGGCGGTCAATGGGGATAGGTATCTCAATAACGTACACTCATGTTTGTTGCTATTTTATCTGATTTTGAACCGATTTTTTGAGGATTATTCTTGATCGGTCTGGGGAGTCATCAACTCTACAATGCGGTCAAATTCAAAGTTTTCTACCATCTGGGTTAAGGCTTTGGCGACAGAAGCATCACTTTCAGGAATAGCTTGAATTAGATCCAACATTTGTCGATCTCGACCCACCAAAGCGGCTTGCTGCATTTGTGATCGCCATTCTGCTGACATCATCTTCAGGTGTATTGGCTCGATTTTTTCTTCGATTTCATCGGAATTCAAACACCGATTCAAATTCATTGCTGATGTTTTTGGTCGATAAATATACCGCACCCCCAAATAATGAGCAATCTTCTCAAAAATAATTTCTTCTCGAAATGGCTTCCCGACAAAATCATTACATCCCGCCTCTAAAACGGCGCCGCGATCTTGTTCAAATGCACTCGCTGTTAAAGCAACAATCACAACTTGATCTCCCTCAGAAGAAGCGCGAATTTGTTGAGTCGCTTCATATCCATCGAGAATCGGCATTCGCATATCCATCCAAATAAAATGCGGTCGCCAACTGTTCCAAATCTCTACTGCTTCTTGACCGTTTTCTGCTTCTTGAACTTGAAAACCGACTGAGATTAACAGCCGCGATAGCAGTTGACGATTTTGCCATTGATCATCGACAACTAAGATGCGATACTCGGGTTGATCGGGTTCTAATCCGATGGCTGTTTGTAGATTTTTTTGTGCTTGAATATCACAGGTTTCTGTGGGAGTGACTCGAATATTAAATAGAAAGGTTGTTCCGACCCCTAAATCACTTTTTACGGTAATATCTCCGCCCATCATCTGTACAAATTTACGGCTAATGGGTAATCCTAAACCAGTTCCTTGTTGAGATTTTCGTCCTGTTTCCGTTTGAATAAACGCATCAAAAATGCTATGAATTTCATCGGGTGCGATTCCGCTTCCGCTATCTGTTACCTCGAAGACAAGATTAACAGTATCTTGTGAATATTCCGCTTCAGAAGTTTGTTGTTTAACTTTTAAAGTTACGCCGCCTTTTTCAGTATATTTGATCGCATTGACCAGTAAATTAATCAAAACTTGACGCAGTTTACTGTCATCGGTTTTGACAAATTGAGGAACATTTGCATCTCGCTGAAATTTCAGAGATAAACCTTTTGTTGCCACCTTTAAATGTAGCATTTTCTCTAAAGTCTCGAGTAAATGATGCAGATCGAAACTGCTTTCATTTAATATCATCCGCCCGGCTTCTATTTTGGATAAGTCTAAAATATTGTTAATTAAAGTCAGTAAATGTTCGCCGCTACTATTAATAATATTCAGATTATTTTGTTGTTCGGGGGTGAGAGAGAGATCGCGATTCATCAATTGAGAAAAACCTAG
The DNA here is from genome assembly GCF_000972705.2 of Limnoraphis robusta CS-951. Next base: position 8,741 of record NZ_LATL02000044.1, read on the forward strand.
AATCGCGTTTAAAGGGGTTCTGAGTTCGTGGCTCATATTTGCGAGAAATTCACTTTTAGCGCGGTTCGCCGCTTCCGCCGCATCTTTGGCTTGTTCTAACACCATTTCCGCTTGTTTGCGCTGCGTAATATCTTTTAAAATCGCGGTAAAAATCCAACCATCGCGAATTTTTAACTTAGAAATCGAAGCTTCAGCCGGAAATTCTTCACCATTTTTTCGGCGACCATAAACTTCTCGAGATCGTTCGCCCATTTTGCGAGATTGGCATTCTAAACTCGAGAAATCACCGACATATTGATGATGAAATTTTCGGGATTTCATCGGCAGAAGCATTTCTAAAAATTCACCAATGGCTTCAGCCGCAGAATAGCCAAAAATCTTTTCAGCCCCGTGATTAAACAGTAAAATCTTTTGAGTTTCATCTACCGAAATAATCGCATCTTCTGCATTATCTAAAATTCCTGCTAATCGTTCTTGACTTTCTTTGAGTCCTTGTTCGGCGCGATCGCGTTCTAAACCTATCGGAATAATCTCTCCCACTCGTTGAATTAACTTGATTTCTTCGGGACTCCAAACTTTCTGATAACGAACCCTACTGCAACCAACGGAACCGACAATTTCTCCGGCACTCATCATCGGAACGGCGAGAAAAGATTGAGTTCCTTCATGTTTCCAGTTGCGTTTTTCATTACTGGCTTCTTCGGGTAAATCTTCTATATTGGGAATGTGCAGAATATTATTATTTTGAAGCTGTTGATAACTCCAACCCAGAGGTTTAATAGACATTCCTTGTACTTTGTGCATCACCGAGGGAATATTCTGATTACACCACTCATGGGTCATGTTAATAAACTGTCGTTCTTGATCAGAATATTGAACCACATAACAGCGATCGCTATCGGTTAGCTTGCCAATTTCAGCGAGAGCAAAATTAATCGCCGTATTCACATCTTGGTCCACAAACTGCTGAAAAATCCGACTAATTGAATGGTCAATGTTGGAGCGATTTTGCAAAGCCAGTTCAGTTTGTTTCCGTTCTGTGATATCATTGAGTATACTTAATACACAAGTTTGTCCGTTTAAATTAATCAGTTCTGCTGAGTATAACCCAATTCTAATCTCTCCAGATTTGCTGCGAAAATCACATTCAATACTGCGAACAATTCCTTGTTGATCGAGGATTTCAAAGATGCGATCGCGATCTTCCGAATGCGCCCATATCTGCAAATTGAGTGTATTTTTATCCCTCACCTCCGAGGGGTGATAACCAAAAAAATTAAGCGCACTTTCATTAAATTCTATAATATAACCATCTAATAACCGCGTGATGATACTGGGATTGGGGTTACTCTGAAAGGCTTTATAAAATTTATTCTCAGAAAGTCGTAATGCTCTTTCTATCTGTTTGCGTTCCCAAATTTCTTCTCGTAACAGTTGGTTGACATCTTTGAGTTGGATCGTCCGGTCTTCGACGCGAATTTCTAACTCTTCAAAAGCCGTTTTTAACTGACGCGCCATTTGATTAAACGACTCAGCCAATACCTCTAATTCACTCACACGAGCGGTATGAACGGTTTGATCGAGCTGTCCAAAAGCGATGGCTTGACTCGCCCGCGCTAGTTGTAAAATTTGCCGAGCAATCCAACGAGAAGTCAACCAACCCAACCCAATTGCTAATATTAAAGCGGCTAAACATACTATAATTGTGGTGCGACGGTTGGCATTAATTTGTTCCATAAAATCCGCTTCAGGAACCACCACCACAATCAACCAATCCAATCCATAACCATCAGAATAGGGCGTAACCGCCAAAAAATGCCGTTTACCATCTATTTTAAAATCGAGTTGCTGGGCCTGGGTAATTTGGTTTAGAGATCCGACAGATTGAATCAAATTTTTAATAGTCGCCCGAGTCAGAGGATCTTGACTTTCTACGCCTGGAATTCTCAGCCATTGATCACTGTCGGGGTTAATCTGATCAAGAGGTTCGTAGGTAGAAGTCGCAACCAGTTCCCCGGAACGTTCTAGAATAAAAGTTTCGCCGGAAGGAGTCAATTTGAGGCGGCGCAGAAAATCACTTAACACCGTTAAAATGACATCAACCGCCATCACCCCTTGTAGATTCCCAGCCCTATCATAAAACGGTTGAGCCGCCGTTAGCCCAAACTCTCCCCGTACAAAAGGGTAAATCGGACTCCAAGTGGCTTTTCCGCTTTTGATCGCCGCATTGTACCAAGGTCGAGTCCGAGGATCAAAATCATCCAGGGGTTTGAGGGGAGAAATAGGATCGAGTAAGGGATCGCGCTGCTTTAATAAACGTTGATAGTAAGCCTGTGAGGCGAAACTGGCGAGGGAAGTCTCAGGAGTGCGATAAACGCCGAGGTAGTCTCCGTCAGCAGTACCCAGATAGATTTCTTGGACGGACTGAAATCGTTGCATTTGCAACATAAAGCGATTTTCAATCACCGACAAATTTTTCAACGCCAGTTGTCCCCCCCGAGCCGCATCTGTATTAATCTGGGTAATCAGTAGCGGTTCTTCGAGATAGTTGTCGAGTCGTTCGTTAACGTGATCGCCGAGTTCATCCATCAACTGACTGGCTAAGTCCTGCACTGCTTTTTGACCGTTGCGATAAGCCAAATACCCCGTTAGCCCGACGACCGCAACAATCTCAATCGCAAAGGGTACGATCAAAATCAGTTGTAAGGGCATTCTCAGCTTTCGACTCAACAGACGGCGTAGGGGATTAACAGGCATAGCTGGGATGGCAGGGGAGACAGAAGAATTAATTTAAGCTTAATTTTGACCAATCGTATCGGGTGTATGGGGGAATATTTAAAACAATTTACACAATTTAATCGTAAGCCATCTCAGGAACAATTGTTAGCGGATCAATGCCTGAATTGGGTGAAACCGCTACAATCAAAATAAACTTTAATTGATAAGCCGAAAAGGTGTGAACGAGTCTGTGTCTTCTCCAAACAATCCAACTCAACCGTTTCAGTTTGACTCCATCGCAGACGCCCTGGCTGACCTGAAAGCCGGACGTTGTATTGTGGTCGTCGATGATGAAAATCGGGAAAATGAAGGTGATCTTATTGGTGCGGCTCAGTTTGCAACACCCGATATGATTAACTTCATGGCGGTTCATGCGCGAGGCTTAATTTGTTTAGCCCTGACAGGCGATCGCCTCGATCAACTCGATCTCCCCTTGATGGTCGCCAACAACACCGACAGCAACCAAACCGCTTTTACCGTTAGTATTGATGCGTCTCCGGCGATGGGGGTCAGCACCGGGATTTCTGCTGAAGATCGCGCCCGCACCATCCAAGTGGCGATCAATCCCTCGGCTCGTCCCCAAGATTTGCGACGACCAGGCCATATTTTCCCCTTGAGGGCGCGAGAAGGGGGGGTTTTGAAACGCGCAGGTCATACAGAAGCGGCGATTGATTTAGCTCGGTTAGCGGGGTTGTATCCGGGTGGGGTGATTTGTGAAATTCAAAACCCGGATGGTTCGATGTCTCGTTTACCCGAGTTAATTGAATACGCTCAAATTCACCATCTCAAACTGATTAGCATTGCCGATCTGATTAGTTATCGCCTACTCCATGATCGCTTTATTCATCGCGAATCGGTTGCCAAATTGCCAACTCAGTTTGGTGATTTTTTGATTTATGCCTATCGCAATACGCTGGATCAATCCGAACACGTGGCGATTATTAAAGGCGATCCGATGCGGTTTAAAAATATGCCTGTGATGGTGCGGGTGCATTCGGAATGTTTGACGGGAGATGCCTTTGGATCGTTGCGTTGTGACTGTCGGATGCAGTTGCAAAGTGCGTTGAAAATGATCGAACAGGCGGGGGCGGGTGTGGTGGTTTATCTGCGTCAGGAAGGCCGAGGAATTGGGTTGATTAATAAGTTAAAAGCCTATTCTTTACAAGATTTGGGATTGGATACTGTAGAAGCCAATGAACGCTTAGGGTTTCCGGCGGACTTACGAAATTATGGCATGGGAGCGCAGATTTTAAATGATATTGGGGTGAAAGAAATTCGGTTGATTACGAATAATCCTCGTAAAATTGCCGGGTTAAAAGGCTATGGAATTGAAGTGGTGGATCGGGTTCCGTTGTTGATTGAAGCAACGGATTATAATTCGGTTTATTTGGCAACGAAGGCGAAAAAGTTGGGTCATTTGTTGATTCAAACTTATTTAGTCACGGTGGCGATACAATGGCAGGAAACCGGTGTGCAGTCTGTGGCGGAAGAATTGAATCTAGAGACGCCTGCAACGCCTGCTGTGTTGAAATCTGCCGCCCAACTTTATGAACGTTCGGAGCGTTTAGAAAAGCTGACGGATTTAGTCATAAGTCACGATTTACTGTTACAAGAAGAACAGCGTCCTGTGGCTACGGCGTTGTTTCATCGGGCGTCTTTGACGTTTCATTTGGGTTTAGATCAACCGGATTCTGCGAGTTCTGATTGGTATGAACAAATCGATCATCCTTATGTCGAAGCGATCGCCAAAATTCTCGATCAAATTATCACGTTTCCGGGACTGAAAAAGTTAGAATTTCTAGTTTCTCCGGGGGTTGATCCGTTAGGGAGTTTAAAGGTACAACTTCAGCGAAAAACTTTTCCTTTAAGTCAATTTCCTTCCTCAATTTGCGATCAGCTTGAACCTCAAACCATTTACACTTTCTCTTAAAAGAGAGCTAATTTTAAGGCATCCGTTATAATGGGGAGATTAAGTGAACAATTTAACTCGTCCGCTTAACTGAAAAGGGTATACGAATAACAAACTCGGTTCCTTGTTCGAGTTGAGAATGACATTCGATAGAACCGCCATGTTTTTCGGTGATAATCTGATAACAGATCGATAAACCCATTCCGGTTCCTTTTCCCACAGGTTTTGTGGTGAAAAAGGGATCGAAAATACGCTCTTTGATGTCTTCGGAAATCCCTAAACCGTTATTGGCGATCGCGATCATCACTTGATCATCGGAGGTGAGTTCTGTGCGAATTTTAATGTGAGGGCGATCAAAGCGTTCTCCGTTTTCAGTAAAATGTTTGAGCGATTCTTCGAGAGCATCAATGGCGTTGCTGAGGATATTAATAAACACTTGATTGAGTTGTCCGGCGTAGCATTCTACAGGTTGTAAATCACCATATTCTTTGATCACTTCAATGGCTGGACGGTTCAGATTTTTGTGCAGACGACTCTCCAAAATCATCAAGGTGCTGTTAATTCCTTCGTGAATATCAATGGTTTTCAATTCCGCTTCATCCAGACGGGAAAATGTTCGCAGTGACTCCACGATTTTCTTGATGCGTTCTGCTCCCGTTTGCATGGAATTAATCAGTTTCGGTAAGTCTTCAGTCACAAAGTCTAAGTCAATTGTAGCGATTTCTGCGATAATTTCTGGATGAGGATCACGGTAGTGAGTTTGATAGAGTTCAATTAGTCTAAATAGATCATTGGCATAATCGTGAGCATGAGTTAAGTTACCATAAATAAAGCTGGCTGGATTATTAATTTCATGGGCGACACCCGCAACCAGTTGACCTAAAGATGACATTTTTTCATTTTGAATCATTTGGGCTTGAGTGCGGCGAAGTTCTTGCATCGCTTGTTCGAGTTCTTGAGCTTTTGTTCGAGTTTGATCGTAGAGTTCAGCTTGTTTGAGTGCAATGGCTAACTGTTCGACTACTGCTTCTAATAAACTGATTTCTTCATCACTCCAATTCCGCATTTTTTCATAGTGGGTACTACAGGTGAGTAAGCCAATTTTACCGGAATATTTGGGGAGGGGAATACTCACAAATGATTTGGTTTGAGTGGATTTTAAAACTTGTTTAAACAGTCTGTTTTTTTCGAGATCAGCATCGAAAATTTTTGTCACTTTTGAGTTTAAAGCTCGTTCGGTGATTGGCGAAATCAAAGCATCTGAAAATTTTTGTCCTTGAAAGTCCGGTAAATCAGGGTTATGAGATTCTTGAATGACTTCTAAGTAGGGTTGACTATCATCAGGATAATATACACAGAAGCTACAACGATCTACAGATAAACACTCTTTGACACTTTCTAAAGTCGCTTTTAAAATTGTATCAAAATCTAGGGATTTACGGATTTGTGTTGTGAGTTGGTTGAGGATTTTTTCTCGTCTGGCTTGCTGTCTTAGGTACTGCTCTGTTCGCTTGCGATCTGTTATTTCAACGGCAATTCCGACTGTCCCTAAAACTTGATTGTGATCACTAATAATTGGGGTTTTGTAAATTTCTAACCAGCTTACTTTACCATCAGAATAAATGATTTTTTTCTCGGAAAGCAAAGGCTTGTCTGAAATCATAACGTCCTGATCATCTTTGAGGATTTTACGTGCTAATTCCTCCCCAAAAAAATCAGAATCGACTCGACCAATCATTTGCTCAGGAGTTAAACCAAATTGGCGACTCAAAGGATCATTCACCGCAACAAATTGACCTTGTTTGTTTTTCAGCCAAGCCATGTGAGGAATATTATTGAGTAAATATTTGATCTGATTTTGTTGAATTCTCAGCTTTTCTTCGGTGCGTTTCCGTTCGGTAATATTTTCACTGGTTGCAATAATTTGATAAACTTTACCTTGAGAATTTTTCAAGGGTGCAAGGGTGATAAACCACCAGGTTAGCTCATTTTCAATCGAAAATCTTTCTTCAAAAGAAAGGCTTTCACCCGAGCGAACAACTTCCCGGTATCGAGGGAGGAAAATTTTAGCCATTTCCGGCGGAAAAGCTTGTTTGAGGGTTTGACCAATAAAACTTTTTAGCGGTTGACTAAAAGCTTTAATGGAAGCGGGATTAAAGCGAACCAACCGAAAATCTTCGCCCTGATTAATAACATCCAGAACAAAAATTCCATAATTAATATTATCCCAAATACTTTGTAGAAAAGCTTTTTGGATTTTCAGTTCTTGTTCAGTGCGTTTAAAATCGGTGATATCGGTGGAAATACCACAGATCGCATAGGGTTGATTATTCTCGTTTAATAACGGAAATTTTACGGCTAAAAAATGACGTTCCCCTTCCTGAGAAATCACCGTTTCTTCGAGATGAATCGGTTGACCTTGCTCAATGACCTGTAAATCATTATCTAGAATAGATTCAGCAATTTTAGCGGGCATAACTTCTAAATCTGTTTTACCGATCCAGTCGGCTTGTTTCACCTGAAAAATTTGCTCAACAGCCCGGTTCACTAGAGTATAACGAGCTTCTAAATCTTTCACATAAATGCCAACGGGTGTATGATCAAGAATAGCTTGCAGTTGTGCCTGAGAACGTTTTAATTCCAATTGAATCCGTTTTTGTTCGGTAATATCAATTGCCATTGATGCGACTCCGACAAATTCATTTTTTGCAGTAACGAGGGGAGTATTGTACCATTGACAGGTAATAAAGCGACCGTCTTTCGTGAGATTTTTGTTAATATTATAACTCCCATTCTTTTGGGTTAGTAAATCAGCAACGACCTTACTCACCTGTTTTCGTTCAAATTCAGGAACCAAAAATTCCAGATTACTTCCGATCGCTTCGGAGGCGGTGTAGCCAAAAATCCGTTCAGCCGCCGGATTCCAAGCTGTTACCTGAAACTCAGTATTCCACTCAATTACTGCTAAGGGTGTTTGCTGAACTAATAGGGACAATCGTTGCTCAGAAACTCGCAGTTTATCTTCAATGCTGTTGCAATTGCCTAGTGTGTGGTCAAGGGTATTGCTAATATCTCTAAACGACCAAATCCGACCGAAATAGTCTCCTGATGGAGAGCGAAGCGGCAGACAATAACGTTCAAAAATACGTCCATCTTTCAACTGTACTTCATCTTTGATAATCTGTTCGGGATGTTGGTAAACATACTCAACTTTAGCGATAAATTCTTTAGGGGAAAGCAGTTGATCTAAAACATATCTTAATAATTCTGGGTCTTTACCCCGTCTGATCAAAGCTTGGGGAATATCCCAAAGTTGACAAAATTTTTGGTTATAAGAAAGAACTTGGCGATTTTCATCAATCATCAAAAACCCCTCGAAAGAAGCTTCCTGTTGAGCTTGTAAAATAGCCTTGCTGCGGCTCAGTTGTTCTTTGAGGCGAGTTTGTTCAAGTTCTGCTTGTTTGCGTTCGCTAATGTCGCGACAAACACAGATCAAAATTTGATCTTCGGTATAACTTAGAGAAATATCTTGGAAAAACTTGCTGCCATCTTTGCGTTTCGCGATCGCTTCTCCGCGCCAATACCCCACAGACTCTAAAATAGGAATGGCTTGTTGTTGCAAACGGTTGGCTTCCTCTGGTTCATAGAGAACTTGCCAAGATTGACCGATCAACTCCTGTACGTGATCATAGCCAAAAATCCGCAGATGTTGAGAATTCACATAAAGATATTGACCGTTCTCCAGCAAAGCAATACCATCCATCGCCGCTTCCAGAGCAGCATCTTTTAACCGTAGAAGTGCTTCCGAAGTTTGAGCTGGGTCAAGATTCGTTTCACAGGGTGCAGAAACTTGAGAATCAGCAGATTGAGAGGTGACTGGGCGAGCAGAGTTGGACGAATTCATAGCTGAACGTATGGGAGTGAGCAGTAGATGAGAAAACGGGTGTCGGAGATCTTCTTCTGTCCAGTATGCCTTAGATTAATAGATTTGCGATCTTCATCCGGCTTGTCCGCTAGATGAGATATCGAGTTGTTATTCTCTCTGAGAAATCGAGCTAATTTCTAACCGATTTTATCAAAATAATCAGCTCAAAACTGTGGAATTTTTGGGTTGAATTTAATCTCAAAAAATCAACGGATTTTTTTTCATAAAATTCGCGGGTTTTTCTTCTGTTTAATTCAGATCCTCTAAGATGAATGTCGGTGACTTTCTCCTACAACTCGGTTTACAACAAAAACAACTCCTGGGGGCTAATTTAGCAGGAGCGCAACTGCGGGGCGCTAATTTTCGGGGGTTAAATCTCAAAGGAATCAATCTGAGTGAGGCGTTGCTTGTTTATGCAGACTTAATTGAAGCCGATTTAAGTGAAGCCAATCTCAGTCGGGCTTTGTTGTGTGAAGCCTTTATGAATCTGGCGAATTTAACGGGAGCGAACCTCAAAGGCGCTAATTTGCGTGAAGCCACTCTCCTGGGTGTTGAACTTACAGGAGCGAATCTTTCTCAGGCGAATCTCAAAAAAGCTAATCTTGTGGGTGCTAATTTAGATCAAGCGAATTTAACAGGCGCTAATCTCAGCGATGCTGACTTAAGAGGCGCTCAATTATTCACAGCGATTCTCACAGGTGCCGTTTACAGCAACCGCACGTTATTTCCCCCAGAAATTGATCCGGTTATAGCGGGAGCTTATCTATTAGCTCCTGATGTGTTTTTAGCAGATATTAACCTCTCAGGAGTTGACTTGAGTGGAGCAGATCTCAAAGGGGCAAATCTACGCGGAACCAATCTTTTTAAAGCTAATTTATTTGGGGTTAATTTTAGTCGAGCTAATCTTGCAGGATCTAATTTAAGCAGTGCTGATCTCAGAGAAGCTGTTTTAAATGAAGCGATTCTAGAAAAAGCCATTTATGATCCCAATACTCGCCTATCTCCGAATATTGATCTGCGTCAGGGGGGGGCTTATTTAATTGCGGCAAATGTTTCACTTCCCGGAGTCAATCTGAGTGGCGTTGATTTGAGTGAAATTTATCTTTCTGGCGTTAATTTATGGGGTGCTAACTTAAATAGCGTGAGTTTAAAAAATACCGATTTAACTCAAGCAAATCTCAAGCGTGTTTTATTGAATTATGCTAATTTAGAAGGGGTAGATTTGCGAGAAGCTGATTTAACAGGAGCAAGTTTGTTAGCTGTTAATCTCCAAAATTCAGACTTGAGAAAAGCTGATTTTACTCGTGCAATTTTAGATCAATCTGATTTGAGTAATGCAGATTTACGCCAGGCTGATTTTACCCAAGCCAGTTTACAAGGGGTTAACTTTGCGGATACAGATTTACGGGAAATTGACCTAACTCGCGCTAATCTTTCAAAAGCTAATCTCGAAAAAGTGAACCTCAGTCAAGCTGAATTAATCCGAGTTAATCTAGAAAATGCCAACTTGTCTGGTGTAGATTTGAGTCATTCAATATTATGTCAAGTGAACTTAAAAGGTGCTAATCTCAAAGGCGTTAATCTCAAACAAGCTGTTTTCAAAGATACCGATTTACAGGGAATAAACTTAGACGAGGTAGAATTATAAAAACCCTCAGAATTGACCCTATCCATCAAAAATACTTGTTTGTTGAGCATGAGACTAACATCAAAAATACTGATCATTTATCGGATAATTCGGGTAATATTAGTATTAACTTAAGCATTAGGTTGTATATGCCGAATCTCAGCCTCAAACCCACCCATAAACCGATTAAAGCCTACTACGATGCTTTAGAACAGTATGCTAAATTGGGAGTGAACCACGAAGGGGCGGTACAAACCGCATTTCAGCAGTTACTAGAGTCTTGTGGTCAGCAGTTCAAATGGACTTTAATTCCACAATATGCCATTCAGCGACCCAAAAAAAAGCCGATTCGGATAGATGGGGCTTTAGTAGATGATTATAACTTAGCTCGGGCTTATTGGGAAGCCAAAGATATTAAAGACGATTTAAAGAAAGAAGTTCAGAAAAAATTTGCGGTTGGCTATCCTAAAGATAATATCATTTTTCAGCAACCTGATCGCGCTATTCTTTACCAAGATGGTAAGCTGGTGATGGATGAAGATATCACTAAACCGCAGATGTTAGTTGATGTGGTGCGTCAGTTTTTTGAATATCGTCCTCCGGCGATTGAACAATGGGAAAAAGCCGTTGATGAGTTTGGATTTCGGGTTAAAGAACACGCCACAGCATTACTAGAATTAATTCGAGAACAGAGTCAGAAAAATAAAAGGTTTATTGATGCTTTCGCTAATTTTTTACAACTTTGTCGCCAGTCTATCAACCCCAATCTTTCCGAAGAAGCGGTTGAGGAAATGTTGATTCAGCATTTATTAACCGAACGAATTTTTAGAAGTGTATTTGATAATCCAGATTTTGCCCAACGGAATATTATCGCCAGAGAAATAGAAACAGTAATTAATGCTTTAACGTCTCGATCTTTTAGTCGCAGTCATTTTTTAAGTAAGTTGGATCGGTTTTATGGGGCGATAGAGGAAACCGCAGCAACGATTGATGATTATTCCAAGAAACAGGATTTTCTCAACACAATTTATGAAAAGTTTTTTCAAGGGTTTTCGGTGAAAGTAGCCGATACTCACGGGATTGTTTATACACCCCAACCGATAGTTAATTTTATGGTGAAAAGTGTTGAGGAGATTTTACAGAGGGAGTTTGGGAAATCGTTGGTTGATAAAGGTGTACATATTCTCGATCCGTTTGTGGGAACGGGTAATTTTTTGATTCGGGTGATGCGGGAAATTGTAGACATTCAAAAATCGGCTTTACCTTATAAATATGAACAGGAGTTACATTGTAATGAGGTGATGTTGTTACCTTATTATATTGCTTCGATGAATATTGAGCATGAGTATTTTGAACAGGCTGGGGAATATAAATCTTTTGAAGGGATTTGTTTGGTTGATACCTTTGAAGATCAGGCGGTTCAACAATTGGATTTATTTAGCCCGGAGAACATGAAGCGGGTTCAAAAACAAAGAAATTCTAATCTGTTTGTGATTCTGGGAAATCCGCCCTATAATGTCGGTCAGGTGAATGAGAATGATAATAATAAAAACCGCAAATATACCAACAAAGATAAAACGGGAATTGATGATATTGTTTCGGGAACTTACGCCAAAGCCTCAAAAGCAACGAATAAAAATAGTCTTAGCGATCCTTATGTTAAAGCGATTCGTTGGGCGAGTGATAGAATAAGTGATGAAGGAATTATTGCCTTTGTGACGAATAATAGTTTTATTGACCAAATAGCCTTTGATGGGATGAGACAGCAGCTAGAAAAGGAGTTCGATCAAATCTATGTCTTTGACTTGGGAGGAAATGTTCGCAAAAATCCCAAGCTGTCAGGAACAACTAATAATGTTTTTGGGATTCAGGTGGGTGTGAGTGTTAATATATTTGTTAAGAAAAAAATTAAGGAGGAGATCTGATGCAAAGCTCAATATCTACTCACTTTACGATTGAAACAGAACAAGAATTGGATGATCGTTGGATCGCAGAAATTTTAGAAATACCGGGTGTTTTAGTCTACGGTTCAACTCAACAAGAAGCGATCGCAAATGTGCAAGCTTTGGCGTTGCGAGTGATTGCTGACAAACTCGAACACGGAGAAATTAGCTTGGGTTTGACAAGTTTAACCTTTGTTGCTGTTTAGAAAATCCTAATATGAGTCAGTGGTCATCGACAAAAGCTAGAAAAGTGTTAGCCGCACTAGAAAGAATTGGATGGCGAATTAAACGACAAACCGGATCGCACAAAATCCTATGATTCTAGCATGACGGATTCTCACCAATAAACTCAAGCACCAGGAGATAAAAATGCAAATTGCTTTAAAGCCAGAACAAGAAAAATTTATTCTTGAAAAATTACAGCAAGGTAAGTATCAAAGTGTTGATGAGTTGTTAGCAGTAGCATTTAAACTTTTGGAAGAACATGATTATAAAGAAAGACAACTGCTTGAACTAAGAGAAAAGATTGCTCAGGGAACACAGCAAATTCGTGACGGAAAGGTTGTCGAGGGTGAAGCGGTGTTTCAACAGTTACAAGAAAAGCTAGACCGGATGGAAAAAGGCTAAACATGGGTAGTTATGTTTTCTCGGAACTAGCAGTTCAAGACCTGAATGAAATTTGTGATTTTATTGGTCAAACCAATACAACAGCAGCCAGCAAGTTGTTTGATTCTATTCGGAAAAAATGCAAATTAGTTGCTGATTTTCCCAACATGGGTAAAGATTATACATGGATTGTTAGATCGAATGAAGATATTGCAAGACTTGTTACTCTTTATGTTAGGAGGCGCAAATGATTAAACCTGATTTGTTTGATGTAGTAGAACTATTAGTTGATATTTCTGAATTAGGACTTCAAGCAGGCGATCGCGGTGCTATTGTAGAAAAATACAGCGATCGCGCTTATGAAGTCGAATTTACAAATCCAGAAGGGGAAACTCTTGCACTGCGTACCCTCTCTCCTGAACAGTTTATTGTAGTCTGGCAAGCTAAAACACAAACTTGGGTATCTATTAGCGATCGCATTACCGCCGCCGTTAAAACACTTTCAGAAGAAAGACAGCAAGAAGTCTTAAATTTTACCCGTTCCTTGTATAAAAATTAGTTTAGAGGTTTATGAAAAAAGCTAAGATTTATTATGCCAGAATGGATGAGTTTTGGCGGAAAGAAGAAAAGTTAGATTATTTAGAAAAACTTCAACATATTGGCAATGTGGAATGGGAAGACATTAAGCCAGATAAAAATAATACATGGCTAACTGAGGGATTAGAAGATGATTTTGAGACTTTTATTCCCTTGGGAACTAAAGAAACGAAATCAGCTAAAGGAGATGTAAGTGATTGCTTGTTTAAAATTTATAGTCGAGGAGTAGCAACTTCTCGTGATGTTTGGGCTTATAATTTTAGCAGCGAAGCTCTTTCAGCAAATATTCTAAAATTTATTAATAATTACAATGAGCAGGTTATTAAATGGAAGCATAGAAATGATCTTTCAGTTCAAGTTGATGACTTTGTTAATTATGATGACAATAAGATTAGCTGGTCTGAAAGTCTAAAAAACAATTTAAAGAGAGGTATTACCCTTGAATATCAATCCCAAAATGTAAGATGTTCTTTGTATCGTCCTTTTACTAGCTCATACCTATATTTTGATCCTGCTTTGAATGAACGCAGATATCAATTCCCCTCAATATTCCCAACTCCTGAAACTGAAGAAGAAAATCAGGTAATTTGTGTAAGTGGGGTTGGTTCAGAAAAACCATTTACATCAACTATTAGCGATAAAATTGTTAACCTAAGTTTTCTTGGTGGTGGTAGTGCATATCAATGTTTCCCCTTCTACACCTACGATGAAGACGGAACAAACCGCAAAGAAAACATCACAGATTGGGCTTTAGAACAATTTCGCAATCAATACCAATATCCCACAATTACTAAATGGGATATCTTTTATTATACCTATGCAATCCTTCATCATCCCGACTACCGAGAACGTTACGCCGCCAACCTCAAACGAGAACTTCCCCGCATACCCTTCGCCCCAGAATTTCACCCTTTTGTAACAGCAGGAAAACGACTCGCAGACATTCATATCAACTACGAACAACAGCCTGAATATCGCCTAAAATACCTGGAAAATAAAGACTTACCGATAGATTGGTGTGTCGAAAAAATGCGCCTTTCCAAAGACAAAACCCAACTCAAATATAACGACTTTCTCACCCTAACAGGAATTCCCCCAGAAGTATTTGAATATCGCTTAGGAAATCGTTCGGCTTTAGACTGGATCATAGACCAATATCAAGTAAGCATTGATAAACGTAGCGGAATTACAAACGATCCCAATCGCCTAGACGATGAAGAATATATTGTTAGGTTAATTAAAAAGGTGATTACTGTGAGTTGGGAAACCGTGAAAATTGTTAAAAATTTACCCGATTTAGGATTGCCTAATGATTGATAGTTTAATCAATGGTCTAATGCACCGACTATCGATTGAGTTTTACCCGACATGGCGATCGCTTCTCCGGCACTTTTCCAAGCAGCAAAACTCGGCGGAAAACCCTGTACATTATCATAGCCCAAAAGATGTAATGTCATCACTCCCATCGCCGAACGATAGCCCGTAGTACAGTATACAACAACCGGGCGATCGCTTGGAATTTTATCGAGATTTTCTGCTAAAGTTCGCAGAGGAATATTAATCGCATTCGGAATATGCCCAGACTGATATTCAGAAGATTCTCGCACATCAACTAACAACAGTTGACGACTGTTCAACAAGCTTTTTAATTTTTCAACGCTACCAATGGTATAATATCCTGATGGAATCGAAGTCAGAAATTGATCGACTTCTAATTCCAGATCGGGGAATGTGTTAGGTTGAGTGACTGTTGCAGCCCAGAGGGAGTTCTGTTCAACGCCTAAAAATAAGTAAAGCAATAATGCGAGTCCGAGTAATGTTTTTTGAAGTAATTTTTTGAATGGCATAAAAACTTGTTCCTGTTTATTAGAGTTTGCTGAAATGGTGAATTCAATTACTTGGTTGTTTCCAATCCGAGACGTTTCCACTCGACCATCCCGCCCGTAATATTAAACACCTGAGTAAATCCGGTTTTTAGTAATTGATTAGCCGCAATTGGACTGCGGTGGGCGGTTAAACAAATAACAGCGATTGGTTGTTCTTTAGGTAATTGCCGAAACCATTCAGGCAGCATCCAACGCCATCCTAATCCCAAGCCCATTAAGATGCGGGGTAAGCTGAGATTTCGAGCATTAGAAGCATGACCCGTTTTGTATTCTAATTGACTGCGAACATCGATTAATAAAGGAAGATTAGGTTGGTTAATAAACTCTGTTGGTGACAGATTGATCACCGATTGCTGATCAGTCGTTAATATTGACATCATGCACCTCTCTACAAATCGCTTTGACTAAGGGGAAATTTCCCAAAAATGCTGCCATCCCATGAAATGCTAAACCCACCAGGGCTGTTTTCCAGTGCGGGGATCTGTTTCTGTCCAGGGTAAGATCAAAATGCTGTTTTCAATAACCGCAACCTGAACAATTTTGAGTGGAAGAGGTGCAGGACCTCTGATCACCGAGCCATCGGGGGCGTACAGAGAACCATGACAGGGACATTGAAATTCCTGTTCTGTGGGATTCCAGGGAAAAGTGCAGCCCAAGTGAGTGCAATTATCGACAATCCCAATTACATCCAGGGTATTGTCTTCTTTGACGATTAGATAGGTCGGTTCACCCGCCAAACCTGCAACCAAAGCGCGGGTACCAGGTGGCTCTGCTAAGATTTGCGCGGCGGGAATGGGGGTTCCCAAAACATCTTTAGCAAGAATTGCACCCCCAACCCCAGTTTTTTCGGGAATTGGGATGATAAATTTTCCGGCTACATAGAGGATAGAACTTGTGGTAGCTGCAATGGTGGCTCCGGTGAGAAAGTTGAGTAGCTGACGCCTCGAAAGGGATGGACTTTCGAGAGGAAGGATATTATCCATAGGGTTTTTAAAAAAAAATTGTTAATTTGTGAACCGATTGCAAAAACTTGGCTACCGTAACACAGGTCTTGCAAGGCAATTGACTTTATTTTAGCATATAACTAAAGAGTTATACAAATATTGAGTAGATTGAGTGGGTAATCAAGACAGGAGTGATCATAGGTTTGGGTAGGTTGGAGATGGCTAAAATGAGTTTGTTGTCTTTTAATTTAAAAATTCCCACGTTAAATCTGTAGAGTGCGTCAGATTTTGAATTCAATTATCTAATCACTAACTTAATTGTCTGATGCACCCGACGGACGAAAATATCATAATCTTCAAGAAGAATTCTGTAGGGTGCATCAGATTTTCAAGTTAATGATCTAATCACGGGGTTAATTGTCTGATGTACTCTAGGACTCGAACAGATGATATAGTTTATACTGTATACAGTATTCAAGTGTATACAGTATTCACCGAAGGACAGCGTTAATGGAAATTCAGGAACTTAAAGCTTTAATTAAAGAGAGTGTGCGGGAAGTTTTACCGAACATCGCGAAAAGCCCCTGCCTTCAGGTATGGGGATGGATAGCCGTGAGTCGAAGACGAACAGTTATGTTATCCGAGTGTGTTTGTGGTAAGATAACTCCATGATAGTTAGAGAAGCTAAGTTATTGAACGGTTCCAAGTCTCAATACGAAAGACTTGATGAAGCCATAAGAACTGCTCAGTTCATCAGGGTGCGACGTGAAAAGTCGCGTGTAAGGCGCATCAGCGCTAAGTAATTGAGGAACCGCTCCTCTAGAGGATTC
>NZ_LATL02000045.1 GCF_000972705.2 Limnoraphis robusta CS-951
TCTCCAAGCCTCACGGCTTTGGATTACTGATTCATTGACAACCCTTACAGCAAGCTGGTTTCCTAACCTACTCCAGAGGGGTGAGTCTCCCCAGTCGTTCATCCCATTTCAGAGATAGTTTCGGTATGCCCTACCGTACTTGAGAAAAAATGCTTTATTCTCTGTACTTGGTGCTTTAAGGTTTTATATGGCCAAAGCATTTCTTGCAAGAACCCCATACCTTAAGTTTTCAAGGTTCATTGCATCCATTAGATGCTGGGTTTTTAGACTGGTTGAATACCCTGCCAGTAGAGTTATTATAGCATTTTTCCTGGCCTTATATCCCCATACCTAAAAGGTAGGGGCGTGTGCGGCAATTTTTGGTAAATCAATTCCGGTGGGAAATTTAATCTTTTTATTCGGGTTGGCTTTGTTGTGTTCGAGAATACCCAAGGTAATACTTAACCCCCAATTCCAAGCATGGCGTGCGGTTCCGGCGTGACGGATAAATGCCGTTTGCTGTTTATTGTTGGGATTAATCTCGGTCTTAAATGCGATTCTCATTTAAAGGATTCAGCAACGTCTCTCAACTCTTTCATCAGATTCTTGTTCTTGTGACTTCTTGACCCATAAAGTCTAGCGGAAAAAACGGTGATTATTTCTAGAACATCCTCGAAAGCAGGATTTTTGACGGGCCGATCAGGGGCTATAGACGGTTTGTGCCATTTTAGTCGCCACTTTACCGAGATTAGACCCCATACAGAGACTTCTGTGAAGTCCCTGTTCGTTCGTTGAAATGGGCTTTCGTTTATCGTTTCGAGTATTGAGGAGCTTTACGGGCTTTGCGTAACCCATACTTTTTCCGTTCTTTAGCACGGGGGTCACGAGTTAAATATCCCTCAATTTTCAAAGGATGACGATTATCAGGACTCAGTTCACACAAGGCTCGAGCTACCCCTAAACGGATAGACTCAGCTTGACCCGTTAGACCTCCCCCTTTGACATTAACCAGAATGTCATAATCGGTTTCTAAGCCCAGAGTTTCCAGAGGGGCTTTAGCAGAGGAGACATAACTAGCATTAAATTGGAGATAGGATTCACCATCTCGACCATTAATCAACAGTTGTCCTGTGCCTGGAACCAGGCGAACTCGGGCGATTGAAGATTTCCGACGACCCGTACCCCAATAAACGGCGCGTTCAGTATCGGTTACTTGCATTATTTTTCTCCTGTGGGAATGGTGTTAATGGTAAGGACTTCAGGCTGTTGAGCGGTGTGGGGATGATTCGGGCCGGGGTAGACTTTCAGCTTTGTAAACAGTTGTCGTCCCAGGGCATTTTTCGGCAACATTCCCTTAACGGCTTGTTCGATAATTCGTTCAGGAATACGACCTTGCAAATGTTCAAAGGTTTCCATCTTCATACCGCCCGGTCTACCCGAATGGCGGCGATAAAGTTTTTGGGAGCTTTTTTTGCCAGTCACTTGAACTTTTTCGGCATTAACAACAATTACAAAATCTCCCGTATCCATATGGGGAGTATAGGTCGGCTTTTTCTTGCCCCGAATAATGCTGGCAATTTCAGTCGCTAGGCGACCCAGCCGTTGATCAGCCGCATCAACCACATACCATTTTCGCTCAATTGAGTCTTCGGTAGGAAGGTAAGTTTTAATGGTCATTGTTCGCTATCCTTTAGCTTACGGACATTAAGTTATCATCAGATCAACTATTGACAACAGAGCAATAGTCATAGGCAATTAGATCAAGTCACTTCAGGGAGCTTAGGAGAAATGAGTCCTGGAGAAAGAGGCGGGAGTAGAACCCAGTACCCACTCCGGATAGGTATCAAACCAGACATCCGGCTCGAAGGGAAAGTCAGGATAGCCGACTCGCAGTAGACAAAGACCCTGAGCTGGAGCCGAATATTTAACGAGATCTCGGCGTTCCTGAACCCAGATCTCGGTAAAGTTTTCCAGCGATCGCCCCAGGGAGCCGACTTCGACCAATAATCCCACCAGCAGCCGCATCATCCCGTATAAAAAACCACTGGCTTGTACTTCAATCCGAATAAACGGCCCTTGTCGCTGACAGGAGACTTCCTGCACCTCCACCCAGGCGTGAGGGCGACGGGTGCCAGCGCGTTGGAAAGCACTGAGATGATGACGTCCCAGTAAGGGGTTCAATGCCGCTTGCATGAGGTTTTCATCCAAGGGTGCATGGTAATAGTGCCAACTCCAAGGACGCACAAACAAATTCGGTCGCGAGTCAGTGTACAGCAGATAACGATAACGTCTCCAGAGGGCGGAGAAGCGGGCGTGCCAACCTTGGTCTACTTGAGCAGAGGCGCGAATCAGAACATCTGAAGGCAAGCGATGATTGAGGATGGTTGCCCATCGATAGCCAGGAATCGGCCCCGTTGCCTCAAAATGAGCCACTTGAGCGGCAGCATGAACGCCTGCATCGGTGCGGCCAGCACCATGTAGGGTGACAGGATGATTCAGGACAGTGGCAATAGCCGTTTCTATTTCTTCCTGCACGGTTCGTCCATTGGGTTGCCGTTGCCACCCGTTAAAGTCAGTTCCCTGGTATTGAATCACTAAGGCAATGCGTTTGCGATCGCTCGTCGGCAAGTCTTGGGTTTCCCTGATTCCTTCTGATGTCGTCGGATTCATGCCTGAGTGTCTCTTGTCTTCGGTCTCGGTTTTCTCCTGAACATCTCAAGATTAAACCAGTTCAATGATCGCCATTTCTGCATTATCACCCCGACGGCGTACCGTTCTGACGACGCGGGTATATCCCCCGTTCCGCGATCCGTATCGGTCTTGAGCCGCTTCAAACAAAGCGTGTACAAGCTGTTTATCATAGATGTATCCCATTGCCGCCCGTCTGGCGGATAAGGAGCCATCTTTAGCCAAGGTAATCATTTTTTCGGCTTCAGATTGTACCGCTTTGGCTCGGGTTTTGGTGGTGGTGATTCGACCATGACGAATCAATTCAGTCGCCAGCGATCGCAGTAAGGCTTTGCGCTGGTCTGCGGGTTTACCCAGTTTGGGAATACGACAACGATGACGCATAATAACTTCCGATTAACAACGTGATAACTAGCGATCTAGCAGGTCTAGTGTGATTTTTCCCAAGCGTTGCAGGGGAGCTAGCCATTTGCCTTCCCCTGCGATTGCATCCTCTCTGTCTCGGACGCTCAGGGTTTACTTGCCCTTTCTTGAGGTAAAGTAATTCCCAGGCGTTTTTGTAGAGCTTCAATCACCTCTTCGGCTGACTTTTGACCAAAGTTTTTGATTTCTAACAGGTCTTCTTGGGTATAGTCCCGTAAGTCGGCCACTGAGTTGATTTGAGCGCGTTTGAGACAGTTGTAAGCTCGCACAGAAAGCTGGAGTTCTTCGATCGGGATTTGACTGGTCGGATCGACATCATCCGTCTGATCCGTTTTAATAGATTCAAGGGTGATATCTTTGAGCGGAACAAACAAATCCACCAAGATTGTCGCGGATAGGCTTAAGGCTTCTTGAGGAGTCAGACTGCCATTCGTCCAGATCTCCATAATCAGCCGATCTTTCTCCACCGCTCCCCCAATCCTCGCATCCTCAACCGTATAATTGACCTTGCGAACGGGCATGAACACGGCATCAATTTGTAGAAAATCAACCGCCGTTGTTTCATCTCGATTCCGATCTACCGCTCGATACCCCGTTCCTTTCTCGACCTGAAATTCCATTTCCAAGGTTGATCCCGGAGACAGGGTAGCGATATATTGGTTTTTGTCTACAACTTCAACCTCTGAGGGCAGGTCAAAGTGACCTGCGGTAACAGTAGCCGGCCCTTGAACCAGTAAACGACCAATTTGTCTTTGGTTAGAATAACTATTAAGGACGACTTCCTTCAAGTTCAGCAAGATTTCTAATACATCTTCTCTTACCCCTTCAATTGTGGCAAACTCATGGTTAACTCCGGCAATCCGAACGGCTGTGATTGCTGTTCCTTCTAAGTTTGACAGGAGTACCCGTCTGAGTGCGTTGCCGACAGTTGTTCCCTGACCGCGATCTAGCGGTTCCAGGACAAATTTACCGTATTGACTCCGGTCTGTATCAGTGTTTGACTCAATACACTCAATCTTAAATTGCGCCACCGATTGACCTCCCTTCTCCTTTGAACCCCGAAGTGTATTTGATTAAAAGCGAAAAATGAAAAAGGACTGACATTTTTCATTTTTCATTCGCATCCCAGCACTGTGAGTTCCTAATCAGACGCGACGCCGTTTAGGAGGACGGCAACCATTATGAGGAATGGGTGTAATGTCTCGAATCAGGGTAATTTCCAATCCCGCCCCTTGCAATGCTCGAATTGCTGTTTCTCGACCCGCACCCGGGCCACTCACCATGACTTCAATTTGTCGCATTCCTTGGTCATTGGCTCGCCGTCCGGCATTTTCCGCCGCCGTCTGAGCGGCAAAAGGAGTCCCTTTTTTGGCGCCTTTAAACCCGGTAGATCCAGCCGAAGCCCAAGAAACGACTTCACCGTTGGGATCAGTAATCGTCACGATGGTATTGTTGAAAGTCGATTGAATGTAAGCGACCCCATTGGGTACGTTCCGCTTTTGCTTTTTTGTTCCTGACTTTTTCGATGGTTTTGCCATAGTCTTTTCTCTAACATGATCTCTTTCGTATCCCTTGCCCACCAGCGAGTTTGGCAAGCTGGTGATTGGGTTCTAGCCCCTTCAACTGGATTATTTCTTGGAGCTTGCCTTTTTCTTACCCGCCACTGTGCGTCTGGCACCCCGACGAGTTCTCGCATTGGTGCGGGTTCGCTGACCCCGTACAGGCAGACCCATGCGATGACGGCGGCCCCGATAGGTGCCGATATCCATCAGACGCTTGATGTTCATCGCTTCCCAGCGTCTGAGATCTCCTTCGACTTGATATTGTCCCTGAACCAAAGCGCGTAAGGCGGCGACTTCCGCATCGCTTAGGTCTTTAACTCGGGTATCTGGGTTGACCCCTGTTTCTGCCAAAATTTCTCGGGACCGTGATAGTCCAATTCCGTAAATGTAAGTCAGACCAATTTCAACACGTTTATCTCGTGGAAGGTCTACTCCGGCTATACGTGCCACACTTGTTTCTCCTGTGAAATACGTGATCTGAAGTTACTTGATTCGCTGATGCAGTAGAATAGCTGCATAATCTTTCACTACCGCGCTCCCCGTCTAAAAATCTTGAGGTGAGCGCAGGTTTTGCTACAACCTTCTTGGGCTAATTGCAGTTCGCTTTGGTAATGGTCGCTTCAATGAGTCGCAATTGGGGTTGAGCTGAAATCAACTCAACGGGTTTTGAGCGAGTAGAATGTTTCTGAACTGGGTCAGACTTGACTCTACATGAGTTTCTCTCAAAGAGCTGATTCAAAGTTCTCGGAGAACTAGGTCTCACTGTTCTGCTAACCTATCCTTGTCGCTGTTTGTGCTTGGGATTGGAACAAATCACCATTACTCGGCCACGACGACGGATGACGCGACACTTTTCACAAATTTTCCGCACGGATGCTCTTACTTTCATGCCGATTCTGGCAATACTACAACAAATTTATTATTATATCATTGATTGAGAAAGTTGATCCAGTATTTTTACCTTTTGCCAATCAAAAAGGCAGTGGATCAACCTCAACCTACTTCTTCTTCAGGCGATATGTAATTCTCCCTTTAGTCAGATCGTAAGGAGTTAATTCCACCTTAACGCGGTCTCCCGGTAAAATTTTGATGTAGTTGCGGCGAATCTTGCCAGAAATATGAGCTAAAACATTGAACCCATTATCAAGATCCACACGAAACATCGCATTCGGAAGAGACTCTGTGACTGTCCCTTCCATCTCAATCAAATCTTGCTTAGACAAGCTGTTGTTTCCTCAATTCAACCAAACTGCTCTTGTCACCCTTCGTTGCTCTTTTTGGCAGACTAGCTCTAACCCCTAAGACACTGGCGGTCAAGATGCAATTCTTAACATATTTTATCAAAATCTTCAAATAAAGGGTGGGACTTATGTCAAGGGGAGACCGCCTTTTGCGGTTAGAGCCAAGCCTCAAGAACAATTCCACCAGGTAGATGAAGACGGGTGCCTTTTTCAACTCATTAAATTCCCACTTCCCTTTGGGGAGAGAACAAGAGACAATTAGGCTGCAACAATTGCCTTTTTCAACTCAGCCGTCACCTGATCAACGGAGAGATTGCCATTAACAATACTCAACTGATTGCGATCGCGATAAAACTGAATCAAGGGTTCAGTTTGTTCGTGATAGACTTGCAAACGATGGCGAATGGTTTGTTCACAATCATCAGCCCGTCCCCGAGCCAATAAACGCTCAATCAGAACCTGATCAGGAACTTCTAAATTGATAGTATTCAGGCTTTTGTCCTGAGCATTTTCAGAAGCATTTTCAGCCTTCTGTTGCAGCACCACCTGTTCAATAAAAGTGGCTTGAGCGACATTGCGAGGAAAACCATCAAGAATCCAACCCTTTTGAGCATCCGGTTGATGGAGGCGATCTAGTACCATATCTAGAATTAATCCATCAGGAACCAAATCGCCGCGATCCATGAAGGCTTTAGCTTTTTGACCCAGATCAGTCTGTTGAGCTACATGAGTTCTCAAGATGTCTCCAGTTGAGATATGAGGAACTTGAAACAGCTCCGACACCCGTGCTGCCTGTGTCCCTTTACCTGAACCTGGAGGCCCTAAGAAAATAACTTGAACCACTATCGCTTCACCATTCCTTCATAGCGTTGAGAAATCACATAGGTTTGCACCTGTTTCGCCGTATCAATCGCCACCCCCACTAAAATCAGCAGAGAAGTAGCACCAAACCCCCGAAAAGTAGGAACCCGAGTCGCCGTTTCAACCACCGTGGGAATAATCGCGACAAACCCTAAAAAGATCGCCCCCAAAAAGGTCAATCGATTCAGAACCCGCTCAATATATTCAGTCGTGGCTTTACCCGGACGAATCCCCGGAATCGAAGCGCCCATTTTCTTCAAGTTCTGAGCCATGTCTACAGGTTGCAAAATCAGCGACGCATAGAAATAGCTAAAGAACAAAATGAGCGTCAAATAGAAAGCGGCATATAGCCAAGGCGTTGGCCCGTTCGGACTGAGAGCCGTAGCGACTTGAACTAAAATCGGATTGTTGGTAAATTGCGATAGGGATGCAGGTAAAATCAGAACAGCCGAAGCAAAAATGATCGGCATCACCCCACCCTGATTCAGTCGCAACGGCAGATAACTGGTTTTTTCCCGATAAAGTTTCCGACCGACCTGACGACGTGCCGAAACAATTGGAATTCGCCTTGTTCCTTCTTGAACAAAGACAATCCCGACGATCATCGCCAAGAAAATCAGCAACAGGATAATCACCCGACCGACAATGGCGCGATCGCCACTTTGGGCCAACTCAATCGTATTTCCCAGAGAGCGGGGCAGAACCGCAACAATATTCACAAAAATCAGCAACGAAGCCCCGTTACCAATTCCTCGTTCTGTAATCAGTTCAGACACCCACATGACAAACATCGCCCCGGCTGATAAGGCAAGGACGACCTCTGCGGTAAACAAAGGCCCCGGATTTTCGGCAAAAGGACTAACCCACAACGCCAAACCGATACTTTGCAGAACAGACCATCCTAAAGCCACATAGCGAGTGATCTGAGAAATCTTCCGCCGTCCAGCTTCCCCTTCATTTTTCTGCAAGTCTTCTAAACTAGGTAATGCTGCCGTCATCAACTGCATGATGATCGAAGCATTAATAAAGGGTAAAATTCCTAAAGCAAAAATCCCCAGTGCTGAAAGACCACCTCCAACGAATAAATCCAAAAAGCCAATCACGGGACTGTTCTGAATATTTTCGCTAAATGCAGCGCGATCAATTCCAGGAATGGGTAAGAAAACGCCCAAACGGACTAAAATCAGTAAGCCAATCGTCACGAGGATACGACCTCGCAACCCGGCGGCTTGAGCCATCTGCATGAATGTCTCTTGTGCAGTTGGCGCTTTATCTCGACTAACGACCATGAAGGACTCCCTATGAACAAACCCAGTTGAACCTGGAGTTCTCAGTTTTGCTCAGTCTGAGTTTCCTGAGTTTCTCCATTTGTTTCACGGCTGGCATCCATCGGTTCACAGCTTCCACCTGCGGCTTCAATTTTTGAGCGAGCCGTTTGGGTAAAAGCGGCGGCTCGGACTCGAAGCGCGACATTGAGTTCTCCGTCTCCTAAGACTTTTAACGGCCCGTTATTGCCCGTTAAAATTCCGGCGGCTTGTAGAGAATCAAGTGTAACTTCTGTACCTGCGCTCAGAGATGCCAACTTTCCTACATTAATGGTAGTGTACTGTTTCCGATTAACTTGGGGAAAGCCCTTTAATTTAGGCAAACGTCGGTAGAGGGGATTTTGACCTCCTTCAAATCCCGGTCGGGTGCTACCACCGGAGCGAGATTTTTGACCGCGCATCCCTTTGCCACAACTTGCACCTTGGCCGGCTGAAATACCTCGACCCAGGCGACGGCGGCGCTTACGGGAGCCGGCTTTTGGTACGGCATCTTCTAATCTCATTGTTTTTTATCGATTGTCAATGATCAGTTTTAAGTGGAGACACGTAGCTCCAACTCAGGTGATAATTTTGATTGGGAATCAAGCGGCTCAACCATAGAGCTGCTCAATGGAAATGCCCCGTTCTCGGGCAACTTCTGACAAGGTTCGCAAGCCAGTCAGGGCATCAACGGCTGCACGGGCATTATTGAGAGGGTTACTGGAACCGAGTTGCTTGGCGAGGATATTCCGAACGCCTGCAAGTTCGAGAACAGTTCGGACTGCTCCCCCAGCAATTACTCCAGTACCAGGTGCTGCGGGTCGAATTAGCACTTTGGCACCGCCACCTTCTCCTTGAACGAGATGGGGAATGGAATAGGATTTGGTCAGAGGCACTTCAATCACGTTTTTGCGACCGTCTGCGACCCCTTTTTTCACGGCTCCAATTACATCGGCGGCTTTTCCGACCCCGACGCCCACTTGACCGCGTTCGTTACCCACAATCACAATGGCACGGAAACTGAGTTTTTTACCGCCCTTGACCACTTTCGTCACCCGACGAATCTGCACGACTCGTTCTTGCCATTCCGTTTCTTTTTCTTTGGTGCGATTTCCTTTTTTCCGACGTTGCTGTTGTTGCTGTTCTGCCATAATCGTTTATCCTTTGATCAAGTTAAGCTGTGAAATGGCGATCTTAGAAGTCTAAACCTGCTTCTCGGGCTGCATCGGCTAGAGCTTTAACTCGTCCGTGATACAAATAGCCGCCTCGATCAAAAACTACTTTGCTGATGCCTTTGGAGAGTAAACGTTGGGCGACAAGCTGTCCGACTTGCACAGATGCTTCACAGGTTCCTCCAGTTTCCATCTGAGTTTTGAAATCGGGATCGAGACTAGAGGCAGCCGCCAGGGTATGATGCTGAGTATCATCAATCACCTGAGCATAGATATGTTTGTGAGAGCGAAACACAGCCAGCCGAGGTCGTTCGGGAGTGCCAAATACTTGGCGTCGGACACGACGATGGCGACGAAGGCGTGATTCTTGTCGAGTCTGTTTCATAGTCTATTTTTTCTTACCTGTTTTACCTGCTTTGCGTCTGACTAATTCTCCGGCATAGCGAATGCCTTTGCCTTTGTAGGGTTCAGGGGGACGAACAGCCCGAATTTGAGCGGCTACATTCCCGACAATTTCTTTATCGATGCCGCTAACAATCACGTTGGTGTTGTTTTCAACCGCTACGGTGATGCCTTGCGGGGGATTCATCTCAACAGGTTTACTGTAGCCGACATTGAGAATCAAATTTCTTCCTTGAACTTGCGCCCGATACCCCACGCCTTGAATTTCTAGGCGTTTTTCAAAGCCTTTGGAGACACCATCAACCATATTGGCCACCAGGGTGCGACATAATCCATGTCGTTGACGAGCCACACGAGACTCATCACGCCGTTTAACGACGAGTAAGGCTTCACCCTCTTGTTCGAGTAGGACTTGAGCGGGTAAAACCCGAGTCAGTTCTCCTTTTGGGCCTTTGACGGTAATTTGTTGTCCCTCAATGGTTAAGGTAACTTTTTGGGGAATCGGAATTGGGCGTTTACCAATTCTAGACATAATGCTTTTGTCAGTTGTGAGTTGTCAATTTTTGTGAGTTAAAAAGCAATTGATCGAGAGGGTTTAAACCTTCGACTCTGCTAACTAACTCGACTTACCAAATGTAACAAAGCACTTCTCCACCGATGCCTTGACTACGGGCTTCTCGGTCGGTCATCACTCCCCGAGAGGTGGAGATAATTGCAATGCCAATCCCACCTAAAACTCGTGGGAGTTCTTTCCGATTGCTATAGACTCTCAAACCAGGTCGGCTGACACGCTTGAGCTTTTTGATAATCGGGGTGCGAGTTTTAGGATTGTACTTCAAAGACAGGACGAGAGATCTTTTAATTCCTTCTCCTGTTTCTTCAAACTCTCCAATGAAGCCTTCATCCCGAAGCACTCGGGCGATGCTGCGCGTCATTTTGGTCGAGGGAATTTGTGTGGTTTGATGCCGCGCCAAGCAAGAGTTGCGAATGCGCGTCAACATATCTGAAATGGTATCGTTTGTTGCCATAGTTGTCTCGTTATTAGAAACGGATATTGACGAATGAAGAACGGATGCGCGTTGACTCAAGGCCGCATAGACTGATGACAAGGGTAAAAAGTGAATCCGTTTTTCTACTGACTATCCGTTGTAAATCTGATAGCCTTAGTTTTCCCGGAAGGGCATTCCCATTTCTTTGAGTAAAGCCCGTCCTTCTTCGTCAGACTGAGCGGTGGTAATAATTGAAATATCTAAACCCCGGATTTGATCGATGCTGTCGTATTCGATTTCCGGGAAAATGAGCTGTTCTCGAACGCCCAAACTATAATTTCCTCTCCCATCGAAGCTTTTGGGGCTAATGCCGCGAAAGTCTCGAATTCGAGGTAATGACAGGTGAATCAGTCGCTCTAAAAAGGAATACATCCGATCTGAGCGTAATGTCACCATCACCCCAACAGGCATCCCTTGACGAATTTTAAATCCAGCGATCGCTTTTTTCGCTCGAGTGACAACGGGTTTTTGTCCAGTGATCACGGCAATTTCATTAAGGGAGGAATCCAAGGCTTTGGCATTCTGTGAAGCTTCTCCCAAGCCTCGATTTAGGGTAATTTTAACGAGCTTGGGAACTTGATGGATATTTTGATATCCAAATTGCTCCATCAGTTTGGGAACAACTTTTTCGAGATACTGAGTCTTGATTTGAGTAGCGGTCATAGTGTTTTGCTCCTTTTTAATCCCTGGGCTTGGTCAGGGAAGGTTTAATTGAGAGATTAGAATAAATTTCTCCGAGTTCCTGTCGAGAAATTAATCGATGATTTCTCCAGTTTTTTTGAGCATTCGCACTTTTCGACCTTCTTCAGTGAAGGTATAACTAATGCGACTCGCCACTTTTTCTTTGGTGGAATAAAGCATGACATTTGAGCTATGAATCGGAGCTTCAAAGGTAATAATTTTACCGGATTCTCCTTCTTGTTGAGGCTTTACGTGTTTGGTGCGAATATTAACATCCTTAACCACAACCTTACTCAACTTCGGGATTGCTCGGATCACTTCTCCAACTTTACCCTTATCTTTTCCGGCGATAATTTGCACTGTATCGCCTTTTTTAACGTGCATTTGATGACGTTCGAGTTTCTGTTGTTTTTTATAAGGCATTAGATGACCTCCGGCGCAAGAGACACAATTTTCATGTAATTTTTCTCCCGCAGTTCCCGAGCAATCGGGCCGAACACGCGGGTGCCTCTGGGATTGCCTTCTGGGTTAATAATCACCGCTGCATTATCGTCAAAGCGGATACTCATCCCACTGTCACGGCGTAGACTATGACGAGTTCTGACGACAACGGCTCTAACGACATCAGAGCGTTTAACAGCCATGTTCGGAATCGCATCTTTAACCACTGCAATAATCTCATCGCCGATACGGGCGTAGCGACGATTACCCCCTCCCAGGATGCGGATACACATTAATTTACGCGCTCCGCTATTATCAGCAACATTAAGAATAGTCTGTGGTTGAATCATGACACTTCATGGATAGTTTAGAGGTGAATTTTCACTGAGTTTCTGAGCGGGTTTGCTGATTAATTACTCAGCTTTGCCACTGATAATTTCAATCACATTCCAACGTTTCGTTTTACTCAGGGGGCGAGTTTCTTGAATTCGGACTCTATCCCCTTCTTTACATTGATTTTCTTCGTCGTGAGCATTATAGTGCTTCGTTTTCACAACAATTTTTCCATACTTGGGATGGGGTGAGCGGTTTTCGATCGCCACCACCACAGTTTTTTGCATTTTGTTGCTGATCACTAAGCCAACTCGTTCTTTAATTGCCATAGTTTTGTGTGCCGCGATAGTTCGTAAAACTCAAAAGAATTGGTGCTAATTCGACTGTCTACACAGGGCGATCGCTTAAGCTGATACGGGTTCATCTGTCGTGCTAGCCGAGGCTGTTTTTTCTGCTTCTGCCTGCTGTTGTCGCTCCCGTTCAACCGTTAGCAATTGAGCCAATTCATGTTGAGCGTGTTTGAACTCATGAGGCTTTTCTAAACGTCCTGTTGCTTTGAGCAAACGCAGATTAGCCAGATTTTTTTTGAGTTCTAGAATTCGGTTAGACAGTTGCTCATCATTTAACTGTCTTGCTTCTTTAACCTTCGGAAAAGACATAACTTTATCCTTAACCTTCGATGTATCCTTTACCCTGTCCCTTTACTCTTCGGAGGTTTCCTCCTGTTTTTGCTGCATAATAAACTTGGTCTTAATCGGTAATTTAAAAGCAGCTAAACGCATGGCTTCCCGGGCGATTTCTTCAGAAACCCCATCCAGTTCAAACATGATCCGTCCAGGCTTAACCACAGCTACCCAATATTCGGGAGCGCCTTTACCGGAACCCATCCGAGTTTCCGCCGGACGCATGGTAATCGGTTTGTCTGGAAAAATCCGAATCCAAATTTTTCCACCCCGACGAATATAACGAGTCATTGCCCGACGTGCGGCTTCGATTTGACGTGCGGTAATCCAGGAGGGTTCGAGAGCTTGCAAGCCATATTCCCCGAAAGTCAGGGTACTTCCTCGGGTCGCTAGACCTCTCATCCGGCCCCGTTGTTGTTTGCGGAATTTTGTTCTTTTGGGACTTAACATCGGTGGTTGATAGTGAGTTGTTGGCTATCTGTCCAAGGTGAAAAGCCATGATTTGCGGCTTTTCTATCCTTTATTCAGAGCGATCATCATATTTTTGACGTCGCGGTTGTTTGCGTTTAGGTTGACCGGCATTGGCGTTTGATGTCTCTTCTTGTCCTGGGATAATTTCGCCTTTGAACACCCACACCTTAATGCCGAGAATGCCATAGATCGTCAAAGCAGTGCAGTAAGCGTAGTCAATATCAGCCCGTAGGGTATGCAGAGGCACTCGACCTTCGCGAGTCCACTCGGTTCGAGCGATTTCTGCCCCGTTCAGACGACCACTAACTTGAACTTTAATGCCTTCAATCCCTGCTTTTTGCGCTCGGGTAATGGCTTGACGAACCACCCGACGAAAGGACACCCGTTTTTCGAGCTGTTGAGCGATGTATTCGGCGATCAACCGAGCATCCGCATCGACTCGGGCGACTTCTACAACGTTGATGCGAATTTGACGATTACTGCCCAGTTCTTTTTGTAAACCGACTCGCAGGGATTCAATCCCCGTACCCCCTCGGCCAACGACTACCCCGGGTCGAGCGGTCATCACTTCTAAGTCGATTTGATCGGCTTTGCGCTCTATCCGTACATCCGAAATGCCTGCATTATTAAGGTTTTTTTGAATGTATTGGCGGATTTTATAGTCTTCCTGCAAGAGTTCGGGATAATGTTTAGCATCAGCGAACCATCTGGATTTGTGTTCTTGGGTGATTCCTAAACGAAAACCGACTGGATTAATTTTTTGTCCCATAGCGAATTAAGTTATGAAATGGGTTAACGATTCATCATTGGATTGAAAGGTACAAGATTGAATGGGCGTAAGGGTGCAACTCGTGCATTTTGATCTAGCTGTCAACTTCAGGGGCGACAGCCACCGTAATATGACAAGTGGGTTTGCGAATTTGGTATGCTCGACCTTGAGCGCGAGGCCGATAGCGTTTTAAACTCGGCCCTTGATCCGCAAAAGCCTGAGAAACAACGAGGGTGGCTGGATCTAAGCCCTGATTGTGTTCGGCATTGGCAACGGCAGAACGCAAAACCTTAAGAATCGGCTGACAAGCCCGATAAGGCATAAATTCTAAAATGATCAACGCCTCTCGATAGGAGCGTCCCCGAATTTGGTCGAGGACTCGTCGTACTTTGTGAGGCGACATCCGGATATAGCGAGCGATCGCTTTAATTTCTGTGCTAGTGTCTACAGGCATTATTGTTTCCTCGATCCCTTAGATGTGGAGATGGCGCTCTAAACGCCTTTCCCCGTCAATGACTTCGGGGAGTGATTTCACCCTATCGGCGAGCCTTTTTGTCGCCTCCAGCATGGCTGCGATAAGTCCGAGTGGGGGCAAATTCACCTAATTTATGTCCCACCATTTGCTCTGTGACAAACACAGGAACGTGTTGGCGGCCATTATGAACGGCGATGGTGTGACCTACCATCAGAGGCAAAATGGTCGAAGCTCGTGACCAGGTTTTGATCACTTCTTTTCCTTTTTTGCCACTGGCATCCAAGGCGGCGACTTTTTTGAGTAAATGATCGGCTACAAATGGGCCTTTCTTCAGTGAACGAGACATAATGACAGCTCTATGGGTTTAATGTACAGCGTTCAAAATTGCACGCGATTTCCCCAAGGGGATTAACTTTGACGACCACCTTTACCGCGCTTGGAAGACTTCCGACGACGACGCACAATTAAGGCTGTGCTGCGTTTTTTGGCGTTCCGGGTTTTCATCCCTAAAGCGGGCTTACCCCAAGGCGTACAGGGGCCACTGCGACCGATGGGAGCGCGTCCTTCTCCACCACCATGCGGGTGATCG
This sequence comes from Limnoraphis robusta CS-951, assembly GCF_000972705.2. Next base: position 15,124 of record NZ_LATL02000045.1, read on the forward strand.
ACAGGGTTCATAACGCTACCCCGAACGGTAGGTCTTTTTCCTTTCCAACGGTTACGACCGGCTTTACCGATACTGACGTTGCGAGCTTCGATGTTCCCGACTTGTCCGATGGTGGCATAGCAACGAGCCGAGACTTTGCGCTGTTCTCCAGAGGGCAGTTTCAGGGTGACATATTCCCCTTCTTTTGCCATGAGTTGAGCGGTTGCGCCTGCGGAGCGAACCATTTGTCCGCCTTTACCGGGAACTAATTCGATGTTGTGAATATCGGTTCCTAACGGAATTCTCGATAAGGGTAAAGCGTTACCGACTTCAATGGCTGAATCTGGCCCTGAAACAATCACGGTGCCGACTTTTAAGCCAAGCGGATGCAAAATGTATCGCTTTTCGCCGTCGATATAGTGCAGCAAAGCGATACGGGCGTTGCGGTTAGGGTCGTATTCGATTTGAGCGACTTTGGCCGGGATATTGTGTTTATCGCGGCGAAAATCGATGATCCGGTAGAGTTTTTTATGTCCTCCACCCCGATGACGACAGGTAATTACACCTCGGTTATTGCGTCCCTTATGGCGATGTTTGGATGCGATTAGGGAGCGTTCGGGTTCGGTGTGTGTAATTTCAGCAAAGTCTGAAACTGAATGCTGTCGGGTACTTGGGGTATAGGGTCGATATGAACGAATTCCCATAATTGGCCCTCTTTTTTAATCTGCAAAAAACAGTCCTAAATGATCAATTTCCCTTAAACTTCTGGGAATAGAACTTTTCTTAAGGGTTCTCCATCCTCTAGGGTGACAATGGCTCGTTTATAACGAGATTTGTATCCGATAAATTTGCCGACTCTACGCCGTTTTCGGGGAGGATTATGAGTATTGACGCTTAGGACTTTCACGGAGAACAGGAGTTCTATCGCGTCTTTAATTGTGGGCTTACTCGCTCGGGGATCGACATCAAAGGTGAACTGGTTTAGCTCCATTAGGATGGTCGCTTTTTCGGTCACGATGGGTCGTTTCACCACATCAGCGAGATCGCGGGTCTGATATTCAGTCACCGTAAACCTCCTGGATTTTCTCAAGAGCTGCGGGTGTGGTCACAATGTAGTCGGCGTTGAGGATGTCATAGACATTGATACTATCGGCTAGACAAATTCTCATCCGAGCAATGTTGCGTCCTGAAAGATAAACGTTTTCTTGTTTTTCGGGAAGAATCAACAACACTTTAGATTCCGCACCGACTCCCCAACGACTCATCGCAGCCACTAGGTCTTTGGTTTTCGGACGGGGAAGTTGTTCGAGAAATTCTTCAACGACTACGATATCTGCTGTGCGACTTTGCAAAGCTGTCCGTAAAGCCAGACGTCTTTCTTTGCGGTTCATTTTTTGGGAGTAGTCCCGAGGTTTCGGCCCAAAAATGACACCGCCTCCCCGCCACAAGGGAGAACGAATTGACCCGGCTCTGGCTCGACCTGTGCCTTTTTGTCTCCAGGGCTTGCGTCCGCCGCCTCGGACTTCTGAGCGGGTTTTAGCGCAAGCTGTCCCTTGACGGGCGTTGTTCATCTGTCGCACCAAGGCTCGATGAACGATGTGGGAGGCGTTTGCTTCTTTGGCAACTTTCAGGTCTAAGTTGGCTTGTCCAACTTCAACGCCTTCCCAGTTGCGTACAACACAATCAACCATGTTTCTCTCCTCTCTATTTCCGCCCTACTAGGTTGGTTGGGGTGATATTGAGTAAACCGCCTGGTTTTCCGGGAACTGCTCCTTTGATCAGCAGTAAGTTGCGTTCGAGATCGATCCGCACTATGGTCAGTTTGCGGGTGGTTATTTGTTTTCCGCCATAACGTCCAGCCATCTTTTTACCCGGATAAACGCGACCTGGGGTGGTTCCAGGGCCAATCGAACCCGGTTGACGGTGGTTTTTTGAACCGTGAGCCATTGGCCCCCGTTTGAAGTTATGTCGTTTTTGAAAACCCGCAAAACCCCGGCCCATGCTGATTCCGCTTACATCGACGATCTGACCGGGTTCAAACAGATCGGCTTTGAGTTCCTGACCGAGTTCGTAGCTACTGGTATCTTCTAAACGATACTCTCGCAGATGACGAACCAGCCGTCCTCCTGACTTAACCAGGTGTCCCTGTTCGGCATTACTGAGATATTTGTTAACCTCTTTGCCGGGGGATCTGACGGTGTTTAATTTGCGGGTTTTGTCTTTGACTTCCCCGTAACCGAGCTGGATGGCGGTGTAGCCATCGGTGGGTTCGGTCTTAATCTGGGTGATAATGCACGGCCCTGCTTGAATGACCGTCACCGGAATGGCTATCCCGGTTTCGGCTTCAAACACTTGGGTCATGCCGAGTTTTGTGCCAAGGATACCTATAGACACTTCAACTAGCCTCTCTACTCTAATTCCGAACTTTGTTGAGTGGTTCTCCCGTCAAATTGGGTCGGGTTGAGGGGAGTCTTTAAGGGTCTCCGACCAGACAGCCTGCTTTTTTAGGTTCGACGATCAACTTGCTTTGTGCTAACACTCCGTCTAACTTGATCGTCTCAGCAGGTTTTTTTGTAATTTGTTTGCCGCAGGAACGCTCCAGTCGCTCATCCAAGCCACCGTTTGTCCAACGGCTATAATGGATTTTTGCTTTATTGGGTTTGCTGAGGATTACTTCTGAAAATCTCGTTGACCGAGTTCCAGATCCTCACCTTTTGGGATGTTCAGACACGCGAAAAACTTTTCCTACTCAAACTGTAGGATAAAGAGTCGGCTACCTGACACGGCTTTAAGCTATCAACTTGTTTAAGCTGCTCTGTTACCGAAGAATTTCCTCGATACCGAATCAACGTCGCTAGGACTTGAACGGTTGTTCCGCTCAGTATCCTTCATAGGAGAAGGTCAAACCCGATAATTTGCCCGGAGTCGCTGCGATTAGCTTTCACTGAGGTTCACTTTCACTTCACTGATTTGACTCAGCAAGCAACTCTTGAGAGCATGATCGATCTGACACTGTAAGCTTTCACTTAATCTGTGTTTTTGCTTCTCTGAACCTAACGGTTTTTTGACATTTGGCGACAATTTTTTATTTTATTTGAAAATTGGTAGTTTGTCAAGCTTTATCTGGAATTTTTTCCCAGGGTTTTTCCAATTTCGCAAAGGGGCTGAACCTTAACCCTATAATATCTATGAATTGAGCGCAGAAATTCGTAATTTTACTATGGCATTAATCACAACGGGCCGTAAACTGATTCGAGACTTAGAAACTCAAGGTTCCTTGGCTTTGTACGTTCCTTTAGAGGGGGGTATGGAGGGACGCTACCATCGTCGCTTACGGGCTGCGGGTTATACAACCTACAGCTTATCAGCCCGAGGCTTAGGGGATTTATCTGCCTCTTTAACGGGAGTGCATGGGGTACGCCCGCCTCACTTGGGAAAGAAAAGTAGCGGTAATGAAGCGGCGGTCGGTAATGTTTATTATGTTCCTCCTCTGATTAACTATCAACTCGAACACCTCCCTTCTAACTCAAAGGGATTAGTATTGTGGCTGATAGAAGGTTTTGTTTTGTCGAGTCAAGAAATTGAATTTCTGACTCAATTATCGACTCTTGAACCGCGAGTAAAGATCGTAATTGAGATGGGAGGGGATCGCGTTGTTCGTTGGCAGCCTCTCAAAGAAGTTTTAGCTGCTGCTTAGAGTGACCTGTCACCAGTTATCAGTCAGCGTAGCCTCGTGATCCTCGAGTGTGAGCGACGACGAGATGCTCACACTCCCCAACTTTCGACTGCTGTACAGAGCTAGTATTTTAGGTCTCTATTATTTCTCAACTTCTACGGTTGACTATGACTAGCTGTAGCGTCGATCAGGTGTGATTAATGCTACCCGTAGAGTCCCGAGTCCCTGGGAGCTAGAAATCAAGCTAAATCTGATCAAGCTAGGGAGCAACTGCACTTCAGTTTTCTGCTGGAGTGTATGACGAATTTGAGCGGGAGTATGTCACCATATTAATTGTGACAATGAACAGTTCCCCCCTCCAATCCTTGCAAAACGGCAACTGGTTCAAACTGATTTGCGGAGCCAGTTACCAACATTTGCCTGCGGTTCGCAACCTCACCCTTGCTTATACCCTCGCAGGTGTAGACTGTATTGACGTTGCAGCCGATCCAGCCGTGATTGCTGCGGCTCAAGAGGCAATGGCAACAGCCGAACATTGGGTGAAGTTAGCCCAAAAGCGAGGGTTTAGATCGATCCATAAACCTTGGCTGATGGTCAGCTTCAACGACGGAGAAGATCCCCATTTTCGCAAAGCCGAGTTTGACTCCACGGCTTGTCCGGCGGATTGTTGGCGACCCTGCGAAAAGGTTTGTCCGGCGGGTGCGATCGCCTTTAACGATCAAGCTGAACCATCCGAGGGCGGTGTTATCGATCCGCTTTGCTATGGCTGCGGTCGGTGCATCCCCATTTGTCCCAGTCAGATCATCTTTACTCGCTCCTATGTTTCAACTCCAGAAAACATTGCACCCTTAGTGCTATCAACTGGAGTAGACGCGATTGAGATTCACACACAGGTCGGCAGAGTCTCTGATTTTAGACGACTTTGGTACAGTGTGCAACCCTGGATCGGTCAACTCAAACTGGTTTCCATTAGTTGTCCTGATGGTCGGGATCTGATTGACTATTTGTGGACGCTGTATGAGATCATCTCTCCTTTGCCTTGTCAACTGATCTGGCAAACCGACGGTAGACCGATGAGCGGGGATATCGGGGCGGGAACGACCACAGCTAGTATCAAACTGGGTGAAAAAGTGTGTTCGGCGAACTTGCCGGGATATGTGCAGCTAGCGGGTGGTACCAACCATTCTACAGTTGCCAAACTGAAATCTATTGGGTTACTCGCAGAGCAACAGCAAAACCAACCCCAAAGCGGGGAAGGTGGCGCTGTGTTGATCAACCCTCAAGCCTCTAAAAAAACTGTGGCGGGTGTAGCCTATGGCAGCTATGCCCGTGTTTTGTTGTCACCGCTTTTAGAAAAACTAGAATCAAAATATACCCCTGAACCTGGGTCAACCCCAAAACATAATCTGGGGTTAACAACGATCGCTCAACCCAAAGCGCTCACCCAACTGGAAACCCACCCAGATCTGCTTTGGCAAGCGGTGAGCCTAGCTTATTCCCTCGTTGCCCAACTCAAGGGATTTTAGTCAGCCGAAAGGGGTTAATCGTTCGGAACCGAAGCAATGTTATCCCGGCTATTCCACTCCCGTTTAACCCCAAAAACTCGCCCCTGACCATAGGTTTGAAAACGTCACTGTTGGAAGTATGCAGATTACAGACGACCTTAATAGATTGCTTAATATTGTTCCCAAGGAAATTCGACGGAATGTGGAATTACACCCCCAACGCGATAGTCTCATTGAGATTGTCTTAGATTTGGGTCGTCATCCCGAAGCTCGTTTTCCATTAGGAGCGGAGTATATCTCTCAAACGCCAGTTTCTTGGGAAGACCTAGATCATTGTATTTCTCAAATTGGAGAATTTAGCGGTGACAACCGCGCGGGTATCGAGCGCACCTTGCATCGGATCAGTGCCATTCGCAACCGCACAGGCAAAGTGATCGGCCTCACCTGTCGGGTGGGTCGAGCGGTGTTTGGCAAGATTGGCATGATTCGGGATTTAGTGGAAACGGGTCAGTCCATTTTAATGCTAGGTCGTCCGGGGGTCGGTAAAACCACAGCGCTGCGGGAAATTGCCCGGGTGCTGGCCGATGAATTATCCAAACGGGTCGTCATTATTGATACGTCGAATGAAATTGCAGGTGATGGGGATATTCCTCATCCGGCTATTGGTCGCGCTCGTCGGATGCAAGTGGCTCGTCCTGAACTGCAACATCAAGTGATGATCGAGGCGGTGGAAAACCATATGCCGGAAGTGATTGTGATTGATGAAATTGGGACGGAATTGGAGGCTCTAGCGGCTCGAACCATTGCTGAACGTGGGGTACAACTGATTGGGACGGCTCACGGGAATCGGATTGAAAACTTGATGAAAAATCCGACTCTCGCTGACTTAATTGGGGGCATCCAAGCAGTGACGTTGGGGGATGACGAGGCACGGCGGCGAGGCTCTCAAAAAACGGTCTTGGAACGCAAGGCGCCTCCGACGTTTGAGATTGCCATTGAGATGCTAGAACGCGATCGCTGGGTGGTGCATGAGAGTGTTTCGGATACGATTGATAGCTTGTTGCGGGGAATGCAACCGATTCAGCAAGTGCGAACGATGAATGAGGCCGGAGAGGTGACACAGGTTGAGGAACGTTATAGCAGCGCCTCGTCTAATAGTTCTCCTGGCACGATCAGTCCGCAAGTGATGAAAAGTGTTGAAATTGCGGCTCCAGGGCTTACTGGCTTACGGGGTTCGGGTAAGATGATCCCGATTCCACCTCCGAAGCCGATACCGGAAAACAAGTATTTTGAGCAGTTGCTGGATGCTTCTTTTTCGACGGGGTTAAGGGGGATTGTCGGTAATGGTGAACATCCGACAGTCGGCCCGAATGGGGAGGATCTGCCTTTGCACGTCTATCCTTATGGGATTGCTCGTCATCAGCTTGATCAAGTGATTCGTAGTTTACAGTTGCCTGTGGCTTTGACGAAGGATATTGACAGTGCTGATGTGGTTTTGGCGTTGCGATCGCATATTCGCAATCAGTCTAAACTGCGGCATATGGCAAAAACTCGTCAAGTTCCGATTCATGCGGTGAAGTCCGGGAGTGCGCCCCAGGTGGCTCGGGCGTTGCGACGGTTGCTGAATATGGAAGATCCAAATTCGCCGGAAATTCCGGATCTGACGTTGTTTGCGACCAGTGGATCGGAAGATGAAATCGAAGCGCTCGAAGAAGCTCGTTTGGCGGTTGAACAGATTGTGATTCCGAAAGGACAACCTGTGGAACTGCTGCCGCGATCGCCGCAGGTGAGGAAAATGCAGCATGAGTTGGTGGAACATTATCGCTTAAAATCGAACAGTTTTGGTGAAGAACCGAACCGTCGGTTGCGAATTTATCCAGCCTAGTTACGATTGAGTGAGTTTCGATCAACTTAGTCTTAAAAACTCATAATTGAGAGGGAGGGATGATGTAGGGAGTGAGTATCTCCTCGATTTTCCCTCCCGCTCCGATGTTGGGGTAAGTAGAGGAGGTTTGCGTTACCTCGTAAGGTCTTTCGTTGTACTCACCGTTGGGAAAATTGCCTTCTCAAATGGATCAGATTTTAATTGAATGCTTTGCTCAACTGGTTTCGACTTCATACGGTTTACAAATTAGACCGCTAGATTATTCTGGATTTTCTCAGAAAATTTTAACGCGAGTTCGAGAGCTGAGATTCTCTAATGCTGAAGATTATTACAACTTCTTAAAGAGTGAGACGCCCGCCAGCCAGAAAGAATGGCTTCGCCTGATTCCTTTGCTGACGACACCCGAAAGTTATTTTTTTCGCGATCGCGGACAGTTTAAGCTGCTACAAAATGTGATTTTACCGCAGTTAATTGAACGGCAAAAAACGGTCAGAAATTTGCGGATTTGGAGTGCGGGATGTTCGACGGGAGAAGAACCTTATTCTCTCTCTCTGTTGGTTCAAAAATTGATTCCGAACTGGGAAGAATGGAATCTGCTCATTTTGGGGACAGATATTAATGAATTAGCTTTGCAAAAAGCGAGAAAAGGAGTTTATAGTGCTTGGTCATTTCGTCAGGTTGATGCTGAGATTATATCGCAGTCGTTTCTTCCTTGTACAGACGGATGGGCAATTATCCCTCAAGCGAAACAATTCGTCAAATTTATGAACTTTAATCTGCTTCAAGATCAGCGAGTTAGAGACTTTAATTTCCAGGACTTTGATCTTATTTTATGTCGGAATGTCTTTGTCTACTTTGAAAAAGTTAGCATCTCTAAAGTTATTCAGAAGTTTGATCAAGCCCTAAAACCCGGAGGATTTTTTATCACCGCCCATGCTGAACTTCAAGGTTTAGAAATTAATCCCTTTAGAGCTATTATTTTTCCTGAGTCTGTTGTTTATCAACGTCCTCTAGAACAGGGTTGTGATCATCCCGCTTCTCACTCGAACTCGAAGTTAGATCTTTCGGCTTTGTTTTTCGATCTCTCTCCCTTGAATAATCATCTCCATTTTACGCCAAGTCTTACCCCCAAGAATCAAAGTTTTAAGACGAAGTTAACTCCATTGAGTTCTTCACAAAATCCTCGAGAAAATGGTTTGAATAAACGGGGAAAGATAGAAGAAGCAAAAGAACTTTATCATCAAAAAAAGTACAGTGAAGCGATCCAAAAAGTTAAGGAATGTATAAGCCAGACTTCACCGACCTTTGAAGCGTATTATTTGTTAGGGAAAATTTATGCGAACTTAGGTCAATATCAAGAAGCAATACAGTATTGTCAAAAAGCAATGGCTGTGGATTCACTCTCCGTTTTACCCTGTTATATATTATTAAATATTGCTGAAGAAACGAATAATATAGAAGAAGCAAAAAAACTAGCTAAACGAATCATTTATTTATCAGGTATTTCACCGTTATCGATTTCTGCGTATGTTAAACTTGCCTCTTTATATGAACAAGAAAACAATCCAAAAAAAGCGATAAAAACTTATAATATAGCCTTAGAACTTCTGCAAAAACTACCTTCTCAGGCTAAAGTTGAATATACAGACAATGTTACTGTTGCTGAGTTGATCGCATCTCTCAACAGTATAATTAAAAACTTAAATTAGCGTTATTTTATGGAAAAAATACCTTATCTAATTTTTAAACTAAGCAATACACTGTACGGAATTAATGCGCTAGCGGTACAAGAAATTTTCTTGCTTCCTGAAGTGATGCCGATTCCAGAAACACCCGATGAAATTGTGGGAATTATCAATCTGCGGGGTCAGCTTTTAGTGATTATTGATCTCAATTATCGCTGGGGTTCTCCATCCTCTGACTATCATTTAACTGATAGTGTAATTGTGATTGAGTGTAACAACTTCAGACTGGGGCTTTTAGTCAATAAAGTTGATGAACTTCAGATGATTTCTAGCGAAGAAATATCCCGGGAATTATCAAACTTTTCAAGGCAGATATATCCTCACAATAACTCAATTCATCAGTGGATTATCGGCTTCGCAAAAATAGCGGATCACTTGGTAATTTTACTGGAATTAGAAGGATTTATTGAGCAAACCAAAAGTTTATATAAATCAGATTTTTTATCGGAAGAAATACAGAATTATTCAAGTATAAATTCAAGAAAAAACTTGCTGTTTTGTCCCAACGCAAGTTTAGAGGAACGACAGGTTTTTCAAGATCGTGCTAAAAATTTACTAAATGCGAGTGAAAGTCAAGAATTTCAGGGATTAATTCCCTTGGCTGTGATTGGATTAAATCAAGAGTATTTTGGGATACTGTTAACAACAGTTAAGGAATTTATAGAAATTCACAACATTACGCCAATTCCTTGTACCCCAGCGCATATTATTGGTAATATGAATTTACGGGGTGAGATTGTCACCTTAATTGATATTCGCAGTTTTTTAAACTTATCTATGACTCCGAGAAAAAACTTATCAAAAGCCATGATTGTCAAAGTTGAAAATATTGTTTCAGCTTTAGTGGTCGATGAAGTTTTTGATATCATTTATTTAGATTCTGTCAACATTAGAACAACTCCAACGACAGTTCGTTCCAACCAGAATGAATTTCTTCAAGGTACAGCACCTTATCGAAATCGAATGATGAGTATTCTAGATTTAAAAAAATTTTTAACTCAGGAAGAACTTGTTGTTAATGATGAAGTCTAAAATCAATAGAGATCAAAAAATAGGGGGGATATAATCAATGTTTGGCAACTTAAAATTGAGAGGACGTTTATTATTAGGTTATACATTACCTTTTGTATTCTTTATTGGACTGGCTGGGATCGTTTACACCAATATTAGACAAGTCTCCGATATATTTGAAGAAGTAGAACGGGTACAAAATCTATTACTTACTGTTCATAAGATGGACAAAAGTGCGATTGGAGTTGTTCAGAGTTTTCGCGGATATGTAGCCCTAAAAAATACGCAATTTTTAGAAGAATATGATAACTACTTACAACAATTTAACACTCTAGCAACTACAGTTGATCAATTAATGACTTATCCCGAACAAAAAGAGCGTTTATCTCAAATTCGAGAGTTAGTTAATGAGTATGATAGAGTCAGTCGTCCGGCTCTTGAACTTGTTCAACAGGGCAAAACTGCTGAAGGAATCGCGTTAATTGAATCTCAAAATGCGACTCAATATGTGCAGGAAATTGATCGGCTGACTCAACAACTAACAGAGAAAGAAGAAGAAATTTTAGAGCAACAAACAACAGCAACTTTACAAAGTCTAAGCTGGCTGACTTATGCGTTAATTTTCGGCACATTGCTGGTGATTATTTTAGCAATTGTTATTGCAACGTTCATCTCAAATAACATCAGTGCAGGTATTCAGCGAGCAACCCAAGCCATTGCGATTTCATCAACTGAAATTGCGGCGACCCTGGAAGAACAAGAACGAGCCGCTAATCAACAAGCAGCAGCCGTTAATGAAACCACTACAACGATGAATGAATTAAGCACATCATCGCGTTCAACCGCCGATCAAGCTGAATCTGCTGTTAGTGATGCCAAACAAGCTTTAAACCTAACTGAAAATGGCAGTCAAGCCGTCGAAAAAACTCTGGAAGGTATGGCAAATTTACGAGATAAAGTCGATGATATTGCTCAACAAATTATTCGTTTAAGTGAACAAACCAATCAAATTGGCAATATTTCTAAATTAGTCAGTGATTTAGCCAATCAAACCAATATGTTAGCGTTAAATGCAGCCGTAGAAGCGGTGAGAGCAGGGGAACATGGGAAAGGATTTGCAGTGGTAGCAGCCGAAATTCGCAAACTGTCCGATGAAAGCCAAAAATCAGCCCAAAGAATAAATACCTTAGTTACCGATATTCAAAGTGCAATTAATTCGACAGTAATTGTTACCGAAGAAGGAACAAAAACGGTTTTATCAGGGGTTGAAGTTGCTCAAACGACAGCATCGGCATTGATGGGTGTAGCGGATGCGGTGAATAATGTGGTGTTAAATAATCAACAAATTTCTTTAAATACCCAACAACAAGCGATAGCAATTGCTCAAGTATTGGAGGCGATGAACTCAATTAACCAAGGAACAAATGAAACAGCAAATGGTCTGAATCAAACGAAAACGGGACTCCATAAATTGAATCAAGTGGCTTTGGAGTTGCAGTCTTCGATGTAATATTATTAAGGGATGGTGACAACAATGAACATTAAATTGAGTACAAAACTTTATTGGGGCTTTTTTGTTGCTCCAGCGATTCTTTTGTTGGTAATAAGCTTCTACTCAATTGTTTCTTTTAGCCGGATGAATCAACAAGTCGTCACATTATATGATGATCGAATCGTACCCCTTAAAGAACTTAAGTTAGTGTCTGATGCCTACGCTGTTTTAGTCGTTGATGCGGTTAATAAAGCTGATCAAGAAATCATTTCTCTGAATGCAGCATTAGAGTCTATTGACGAAGCCCAGCAAAAAATAAAACTCCATTGGCAATCCTATCGTCAAACGAATCTGACTTCAGAAGAACAGCAAATAGCCCGGGAAGTTGAGAGTTTATTTGTGCCTGTTAATCTCAGGATTACACAACTTAAACAAGCTTTAGAAACTGATGACATTTCTCAGTTAGACGCTTATAACGGACAACTCTATACCGTGATTGATCCGCTAACCGAAAAGATTCAACAGTTAATTAATTTACAGTTAGATGTCGCTGCTCAAGAAAGAACAAAAGCTCAAAGTGTTTACTCTAAAACTTTACTCTTGTTCGGATTGATTACTTTAGGATCTCTAGTGGTTGCTTCTCCAATTGGTTATTCTTTCAGTCAATCTATTACAAAAACTTTGAAAAAAACACTACAAGTTGTTTCCGAAAGCTCGATTGATATTGCGATCGCAGCAGAACAACAGGAACGAACAGCCAGTCAACAAGCAGTAGCCATTAATGAAATCACTACAACAATGAATGAATTAAGCAGTTCTTCCAAATCCACTGCTGAACAAGCGGAATTTTCGGTTAGTGATGCCAAACAAGCTTTAAACCTGACAGAAAATGGTAGTCAAGCCGTAGAAAAAAACCAGGAAGCTATGAAAAATTTACGAGATAAAGTTGATGATATTGCTCAACAAATTATTCGTTTAAGTGAACAAACCAATCAAATTGGCAAGATTTCTAAATTAGTCAGTGATTTAGCCAATCAAACCAATATGTTAGCGTTCAATGCAGCCGTAGAAGCAATAAGAGCGGGGGAACATGGGAAAGGATTTGCCGTCGTCGCAGCCGAAATTCGCAAACTGTCCGATGAAAGTCAAAAATCAGCCCAAAGAATAAATACCTTAGTGACTGATATTCACAATGCAATTAATTCGACGGTTTTAGTAACTGAAGAAGGTAGTAAAACCGTCGTTTACGGTGTCGAAATTGCTCAAAAAACCGCATCAGCATTGATGGGGATTTCAGATGCAGTTAATAATGTGGTGTTAAGTCATCAACAAATTTATTTAAATACTCAAGAACAAGCGATAGCTATTGCTCAAGTGTTGGAGGCGATGAACTCTATTAATCAAGGAACAAATGAAACGGCAAATGGTTTGAAGATCACCAAAACTGGACTACACAAGCTCAATCAATTGGTTTTTGAGTTGCAGTCTTCTATCTAAGTTCAACAGTTGATCAAACGATGAGGGGGAATTTATGTTAGTTTTTAAAAAATTGAGATATGTAATTTTTTTTGGATATTGTATTCCGGTGATCTTGCTAACTTTAGCCGCTTTTTTGGTGACTTCTAACGTAAAGACTGTTCAGGAAGAGCAGCGAAAACTGAATCTTTCTAAAGAAACTACTGAATAGGAGATTGAACTAAAATGATGATCGAAGATGACGAACTCCGAGAAGTCTTTAAAACCGCCAGCGAAGAACATTTACAAAATCTCGATGACGGATTGTTATACTTAGAAAAAAATCCTCAAGATACACAGAAACTCGAAGAACTCCTGCGAGAAGCCCACAGTCTTAAAGGAGATGCAGGAATGTTGGGCGTTAAAGATGTTGCCACCCTCGCCCATCAAATTGAGAATTTATTAGGCGCTATTAATCAAGGTAAAGTAACACTCTCAGCCGAAGTTAGCGATCGCTTATTTCAAGTCTTAGATGCTCTTCGTAAACTTGTTCAAGAAGCCGTTACAGGTGAACCTTCCGGTGTTAATACTTTCCAAATGTTAGCAAGTTTAATTGCGGCTGAAGCCCCAATCCCTCAAGAAACCCCAGCCCAAACAGTTAACGATCGCCATTTTTCAGAAGAACCCCATTCAGACATTTTTCAAGTTCTTGAAGCCAAACCCGTTGAACATCTCACCGTTGAAACCCCGACACCCCCATTAGAAGAAGAAATTAGTGATTCTATTCCCTCTGGAATTGCCGATGTTAGTACACCGCCAAGCGAGGAGAAAGTCACCTTTGATGGGGCGGCTTATCGGATTGAAACAATTCGGGTTTCCACACAGCAACTCGATGCGTTAATGACGCAAACCGGAGAACTAACAGTCACTAAAATTCGCATTTGTCATCGACTGAATGAAGTAGAAGCCCTCACCGCTTTATGGGAAGAATGGACTCGAGATGCCTTTGTTAATCGATTTATTCTCAATGATTTAGAAACCCAATCCACTATTGCTCATAAAACCATCGAGCAACTACAAAATTATTATCATCGCGCAACTAAACACCTCGAACAGTTAGGCTTATTAGTAAACCGTTTGAGAGATACTCTCTATGAAGATACAACCCGTTTAGAACTGATTTCCAATGAACTTGAAGAGGATATTCGCACTTTACGACTGTTACCGCTCTCCACTATTTTTAATCGTTTTTCTCGCATGGTTCGTGATATAGCTCGACAACAAGGCAAACAAGTTGAACTGATTTTAGAAGGGGGTGAAACCCGAGCCGATAAGCGGATTTTAGAAGAAATGAAAGATCCTTTGATGCACTTATTAAGAAATGCGATTGATCACGGCGTAGAAACTCCAGAAGAACGACTTCGATATGGTAAATCTCCTGTGGCTCAAATTCGACTCCGAGGCTATCAAACCGCCACTCATGTTGTTATAGAAGTCAGTGATGATGGTCGAGGTATTGATCCTGAACACATCAAACAAATCGCCCTCAAACGAGGTTTATATCAACTCGAAGAACTTGAAGCGATGATGCCTAGTCAAATTCAGGGTTTGATCTTTGCTCCCGGTTTTACCACACGAACTTTTGTGACGGAAATTTCCGGTCGAGGTGTGGGGATGGATGTTGTTCGCAATAATGTCGAACAGCTTAAAGGAACAATTGAGTTAGAATCAGTTCCGACTAAAGGCTCTACATTTCGGATGCGACTGGGAACAGCCTTAGCTACAACTCACGTTTTGATTGTCCTTGTGCAAGATATTTCTTATGGGGTTCCTGTGGAATTTGTTCGCACGACTCGCTTGGTTTCCCCTGGTGAACAGTTTACAATTGAGGGAAGAGACACGATCATTTTTGAAGAACAACCGCTCTCCGTTGCTCAATTAGCTGATCTCCTAGAACTTGAACGCCCTCAAAAATTGGCTGATTCTGCTACGGCTCTACCTTGTATTATTTTGAAAGTTGGAGAAGAACAATTAGGACTATTTGTCGATGCGTTGATCGATGAACAAGATGTTGTACTCAAGTCACAAAGTCAATTGCTCAAACGAGTCCGAAATATTGCCGGAGCGACGATTCTCGGAACCGGAGAAGTTTGCATGGTTTTGAATGCGGCTGATTTGATCAAATCGGCTCGTAAACTTCTAAATTCTGGGGGTGCTGCGGTCAAAATAGACACCAAAAATTCCGAAGATTTGGTGACTCAAAAACCGATAATTCTGCTCGTTGAAGATTCAATTGCTACCCGTACCCAAGAAAAACGAATTTTAGAGGCAGCCGGTTATGAAGTGATTACCGCCGTTGATGGATTAGATGGCTTTAATAAGCTGAAAACTCAAAACTTTGATGCGGTGATTTCTGATATACAAATGCCCAATTTAGATGGATTGAGTTTAACTGCTAAAATTCGCGAAAATTCAGAATATAACGAATTGCCGATTATTTTGGTAACGTCTTTAGCGTCAGATGAGGATAAACGCCGGGGTGCTGAAGCGGGTGCCAATGCCTACATTACTAAGAGTAGTTTTAATCAAAAGGTACTGTTAGAAACCCTGAGAAGACTGATTTAATCCTATCACTAAAACGCTAAAATATGCCCATTCAAGTTTTTTTGGTCGATGATTCTCCCGTTGCTTTGATTGTTCTCAAACGGATTTTATCTTCATCTCCTGAAGTCGAAGTTGTTGGAACTGCTCGCAACGCAAAAGAGGCTTTAGCAATGATTCCCAGTCTAAAGCCCGATGTCATTTGTACGGATTTTCATATGCCACAAATGGACGGATTGGAATTCACACGGGAAATTATGGCGAATTTTCCTCGACCGATTTTAGTGATTAGTACGGCTGTGCAACTGGAAGATACTTATAATGTTTTTCAATTGTTGAATGCGGGTGCTATTGATGTTTTTCCGAAGCCGAAAGATGGGTTATTGTCTGGAGATTCTCAATTGGCTCAGGATTTAATTCGTAAGATAAAAGTTTTGTCAGGAGTTAAAGTTTTTACTCGAAAAAACCGGGGAAAGGGACATCAAACTCATACCCATTCTCATTTTAAATTTACTTCACCTTTCACTTCCGTTTCGCCTGTGAGTTCTTCCTCAAAAGCCATTCGGATGGTGGCAATTGGGGCTTCGACAGGTGGCCCACAAGCGTTACATACCATCTTAACCCAACTTCCGCCTCGTTTATCTGTTCCTGTGATTTGTATTCAACACATTAGTGAAGGCTTTTTACAGGGTTTAGTGAATTGGTTGAATGTACAATGTTCTCTATCAGTTCAAATTGCACGTAACGGCGAAATTCCTCAAAATGGAACGGTTTATTTTGCACCGGAGCGCTATCATTTAGAGTGGGATCGTCAGGGTCGATTTCTCTACAGTAATGCGCCACCTCTCGCCGGACATCGACCTTCAATTACCATCACGTTTCAGTCGATTGCTCGATATTACGGTGATCGCAGTATCGGGATTTTGTTAACTGGAATGGGGCGGGATGGAGCAGATGGAATGGATGCGATCGCTAAATCTGGTGGAATAACTATTGCTCAAGATGAAGCTAGTTCGGTGGTGTTTGGAATGCCGAAAGAAGCGATCGCTTTAGGTGCAGCCCAACAGATTCTTCCTATCGATGAGATCGCTTCAATGTTGGTGCGACAAATCGAACGTCGGCAATCAAATGGCTGGCAAGCTAACGATAGAGGTTGAGAGAAAATTCACAGATGTTTACTGAGAACTTGAGTAATCACCTCAGAAAGTGTTTGAGGATTAAAGGGTTTAGTTAGATATTCTGTTGCCCCTGCTAGACGCCCCTGCACCTTCTCAAAGGCTCCATCTCGGGCTGTCAGCATAATAATCGGCAACGTTTTAAACTGAGGCAGGTTTCGCACAGTACGACAGAGTTCTAAGCCATCAATCTCTGGCATGGTGACATCTAGAAGTAAAATGGAGACCTTTTCTTGGTATAATAGCGATAGTGCTTCTACTGCATTGTCGGTGACGAGAACCCGGTAATCTTTTCCGAGAGCTTGTTTAACCAAACCGTGCATCACTAGACTATCATCAACGGCTAGGACAGTGGGTATAGGGTGAGCAATTGCAGACATCTTCGTTGTTTTCCTTTGTTAAATCTCATGTCCGCTCGGGGTAGACAATTACAATCTCTATTAATAGTTTAAACGACCTGGAAAAAGAACTCTAAACTCTCAAAGTATTTCTCGGTTGATTGAGGCTTGAAGCCCGAAAAAGCGTTCAAACATCGGGTGATCAATTTTCGACGATAGCGGTGAAATCTCCCAACCCCGCAGTGCGCGATCAAATTTCAGGTTATCTCAATAAAATTTGTAACGAATCTTAGCAAAAAAGTCATAATTAAATGCAGGAAATAAACTTATTGTATATCATTTTTAAGTCCGTTTTTAGCAGTTTTAATATTAATTTTTAGATGAGTCGCCTTCAGAGAAAGTCTTTAGGACTTCCAGGCAACTGCCCTTACCGCTTGTTATGATTGAGATACACTCCAGAATAGTAAAATGAACACCTGGGGATCGAAAATTCAGACTACTAGCTCAAAAACCGATTTCCTTGAATTCTGGATCTTGAGTGCTAAGTCTCGCTCGCTCAATTTTTTGAGGGGAATAGGTTATAGATGGTAATCAAACTTTCAGATTATCGTACAATGGGGGAAGAAGAGAACCTATCTCTACGGGAAATAATGGCATCCGAAACCGCAGTAGCCTTTGACAATTGCACCCAAATTGCCATCCATATCGCTCAAGCTCCGATTGCATATATTAGCTTTATTGATGCGAGTTGTCAGTGGTTAAAATCCCAAGTGGGTTTACAAGCCAAAACCCATCACTATCTCGACTTTTGTGAGCGGGTTATTGCTCTGCATTATACGTCTCGTCAAACTGCAAAATCTCCTCAGCCGGAAACCCCAACATCAACAGAAACCGGGTTATCGACTTCTGAGGAAATGTTATCGGCGATTATTATTGAAGATCTTGCGATTAACAATTCGATAAACAAACAGTTGGCGACTCATCCCCTGGTGAAATCAGATCCCGGAATTCGCTTTTATATCGGTATTCCCATACAAACAAACGAAGGGGTATTAGTGGGGATGCTATCTGTGATGGACTATGAACCTCGCCGCATTAGTACAGATAGCCTCAATGCTTTAGAAGCGATCAGTCGTCAAGTGTTTATGCAGATGGACTTACATCGCCAACTGATTCACAGCAAAGGGAAACTGATTAAGCTCGAAGATACCATCAAAAAACGCTCCTCAGTCTGGGAAATTGTCCGTCAAGAACGGGATTTTGTTTGTAATGTTCTCAATACTTTAAGTGCCTTAGTTGTTGTTCTTGATCCGCAAGGAAAAATTATTCGCTTCAACCACATCTGTGAAGAACTCACCGGATATTCAGCCCAAGAAGTTGAAGGAAAAACTCCTCAAGAAGTCGGACTCTCGATTTATAACTTCCCCGTTCAAACTCAGCCTTTATCCTCAAATTCCTCAGAAACTGATCAGTTTCCCTCACAGTCTGAAAGTGAATGGATCGCTCACGATCGCTCTCATCATTTAATTGCTTGGTCAAATACAATCATTTATAATTCCGATGGTACTATCGAACACATCATCGCCACCGGAACCGACATTACCCTGCGTCGAGAGTCCGAAAAGATGCTGCGTTTATTAGAACGAGCGATCGCTGCGAGTCCCAATGGTATTGTGATCAGTGATGCTCTAATCCCCGAAAAACCGATTATTTATTGTAACCCGACTTTTGAACGGATTACCGGATATTCGAGCAGCGATATTTTAGGAAAAAATTGTCGATTTTTACAAGGAAACGATACTGATCCTGAAACCATTAGCATAATTCGGGCTTGCTTAAAAGAAGCCAAAGATTGTTTAGTCACCTTAAAAAATTACCGTAAAGATGGGACTGCCTTTTGGAACGAATTAGCAATTTCTCCCGTCCGAGATGCGGAAGGTAAAGTCACCCATTTTATTGGCATTCAAACCGATATCAGCGAACGTAAACGAGCCGAAGAAGCCTTAAAAAACAGTGAAGAACGCTATCGACTTTTAGCAGAAAATGCTACTGATTTGATTTCCCGACACAGCTCAGAAGGAATTTATCTTTATGCTTCTCCGGCTTGTCGAAAGTTGCTAAAATATGAACCTGAACAACTGATCGGACATTCAGCCTATGAGTTTTTTCACCCCGATGATGTAGCCTCTGTTCGAGAATCTCATCAAATTTTACTGGCTCAGGGCGAAGTCTCCCTGGTAAGTTATCGCATTCGTTGCTACAACGGAGAATATATTTGGTTTGAAACCACCGCTCACGCTGTTCGAGATCCTAGCACCGGAAAGGTTCGAGAGTTAGTCGCCGTTTCACGAGATATCACCAGCCGTAAAAAGGCAGAAGTCTCTTTACTAGAGCGATCGCATTTGTCCTTACTCGAAGCCGAAGTCGGTAAAGCTTTAGGACAGGGTGGAAAAATCACCAGGATTTTACAAGCTTGTAGCGATGCCATTGCTCATCATCTCAATGTTACAGGTGTCGCTATCTGGACGGTAAGCCGCAAATCGACTCATAATCTGGAACTACAAGTCTCATCCGGTCAGTGTGAAGTAGGAGATTGCCCAAAATGCCAAGAACGGAGCAATCATCATTGTTTGTGTCTTAATTTTGCCTTAGTGGTCGAAGGAAGACAAGTGGGGATGATGGAAATTAGTAGTCGTTACCCGCTCACAGAACAGGTTCAAAATGCTTTATATTGGATTGCCAATGCGATCGCTGTTGGAATTGACCGAGTTGCAGCTTTAGAGGAACTTCACAGTCGTCGCGAAGGGTTATTGTTCCGTCTGGCGAGTCAAATTCGGGATTCTCTCGATCTCAATACGATTTTAGCGAAAGCTGTTAGTGAAATTAGAAGTTTATTGCAAGTGGATCAGTGTCATTTTCTCTGGTATTTACCCACAACTGATCCGCGAACCAGTTTTGTAATTACCCATCAGGCTCAGTCTTCTAGCGTACCTCAAAGTTTACTCGATTATCCGGCCGATTGTGTCAACTGGCTGTCTGAGAAAATTGAGCAGCATCAGATGGTTCAGATCGATGACAGCAGCAAAGTCGAAGGGTTTGATGGACAGACACGAGCCGCTTTAAAACAGGCGGGAGTCGCTTCGATGTTGTTTTTACCCCTAGAAACTCGTTCCGGTCAACGGGGGGCGATCGTTTGCAATCATTATCATAATATCCATGAGTGGGGTGTGAGCGATGTAGAATTATTGCAGGCTGTTGTTGATCAGTTAGCGATCGCCATTGATCAAGCTGAACTCTACGCCCAAACCAGAGCGGCAGCTTTAGCGGCTCAAACTCAAGCGGCTCAACTCTCTCAGGCTTTTCAAGATTTGCAGCAAAAAGAAGCTCAACTGATCCAAAGTGAAAAAATGTCGAGTTTGGGTCAGATGGTGGCGGGGATTGCTCACGAGATTAATAACCCCGTTAACTTTATTTATGGCAATCTAGACTATGTTAGAGATTACACTCAAGATTTATTAGAAGTTCTCAGTCTTTATCAACAAAAATATCCGTCACCTGATTCAGAATTAGAAGAGAAAATAGAAGAAGTTGATCTCGGATTTATTACCGAAGATTTACCCAAAATTATCGCTTCGATGGAGATGGGAGCTGATCGGATTCGTCAAATCGTCGTGAGTTTGCGGAACTTCTCCCGTTTAGATGAAGCGGAAATGAAGCCTGTTGATATCCATGAAGGGATTGATAATACATTATTGATTTTACACAATCGCTGGAAAGCTAAAAAGGTCGGTTCGGGTGTGGAGATTGTCAAAACTTATGGCAAACTTCCGAAAGTTGAATGTTATGCAGGTCAACTGAACCAAGTCTTTATGAATATTATTAGCAATGCGATTGATGCCCTCGATAATCAGCCCGATCCGCGTATTGTCACCATTTGTACGGAGTTATTTCACGTTCAAAATCCCACAGAATCCACTAATCTACCCTATGTTCGGGTGAAAATAAAAGATAATGGTCCTGGTGTTTCAACGGCGGTTAAAAATCGTTTGTTTGATCCGTTCTTCACCACGAAACCTGTGGGAAAAGGAACAGGTTTAGGTTTATCGATCAGCTATCAAATTGTCGTTGAAAAACATGGCGGATCTCTCCAATGTTTCTCCGAACCGGGACAAGGCTGTGAGTTTTGGATCGAGATCCCCGTTGAACCGCCTGCGGAACTGCGACCCTTAGATTGAGATCAATTCAAGAAAACTCCGAAAGCCTTTTGAAATCTAGCTTTCAGGGTTATTGAGTCTGGGGTTCAAAAAAAATCTAATTTCCGCTTAAAAATACTTGACAAACTGAGGGGGAATGCTGCTAATATAGTATATGGTTACGCAATGGGGCGTCGCCAAGCGGTAAGGCATCGGGTTTTGGTCCCGACATCCGGAGGTTCGAATCCTTCCGCCCCAGTTGAGCCTAACGGCATAAAGACTACTGAGGCTTTAATAAAAGATTTCAAACATCCACGCTACGCTCAATTCTATCAAAATTCCCTCAAACAAAAATCCTATCATGGGACTTGAGGGGAAAAATTTGATTAGATAATTAATTGATCAAATCATCAACCCGCCTAAAAACTGATTTTTGTCAAATGGAAAATCCAACAATTTTTAAAGCTTATCGAGGTTCATTTTTAGATTTTGTTGCCGATCCTTTTTTTGTTCCTGAACTTGACAGTATTCGCTATATTCCCGATGGTTTACTAATTGTAGAAAATGGAAAAATCAAAGAATTCGGCAGTTATGAACATCTACAGCCTGAATATCCTGATCTTGAATTCATCACCTATTCTAACAAATTAATTGTACCGGGATTCATTGATTTACACGTTCATTATCCCCAAACCGAAATGATTGCTTCTGATAGTAATCAACTGTTAGACTGGTTAGACAAATACACCTTTTTAACTGAATCTAAATTTAAAAATCCCGATTATTCAAAACAAATTGCAGAGTTTTTTATCGATGAACTCCTGAAAAATGGCACCACAACGGCTGTCGTTTTAGCGGCTGTTTTTAGGGAATCTGTAGAAGCATTTTTTGAAGCAGCAAATCAACGAAACTTGCGAATGATAGCAGGTAAAGTAATGATGGATCGTCATGCACCTGAATATTTACTCGATACAGCAAAATCCTCCTATGAAGATAGTCAAAAACTGATTGAAAAATGGCATAATAAAAACCGCCTTCTCTACGCTGTTACGCCTCGTTTTGCGATAACTTCAACACCTGAACAACTGCATTTAGCAGGGAAATTGCTGCAAGAATATCCTGATGTTTACTTACACACTCATCTGTCTGAAAATCTGAATGAAATTAAATTTGTTGCTGAACTTTTTCCCGAGAGTTTAGACTATTTACAGGTTTATGAACAGTTTGGCTTAGTCGGAAATCAATCAATTTTTGCACATGGAATTCATCTTTCAGACTCAGAATTTCAACGGTTATCAGAAACTCAAGCTGCTATTGCCTTTTGTCCAACTTCTAACTTATTCTTAGGAAGTGGACTGTTTAAACTGCATCAAGCCAAATCTAAAGAGTATCCGATTTCTGTCGGTTTAGCAACCGATGTCGGTGGTGGAACGAGTTTTTCCCTCCTACAAACTGCTAGCGAAGCCTATAAAGTTACCCATTTACAAGGACAAAATTTATCGGGTTTACAAGCTTTATTTTTAGCAACATTAGGCGGGGCAAAAGCTCTCAAATTAGACGATAAAATCGGTAACTTTGAAATGGGTAAAGAAGCCGATTTTGTAGTATTAGATGGACAAGCCACACCTTTACTTACTTTACGAACTCAAGGCAAAATTCCAGCTCAAACAAGAGAAGAAATAGCGGATTTGATTTTTGCTTTAATTATTTTAGGGGATGATCGAGCTGTTGCTGCTACTTATATTTTAGGAGAACAGGCGTACATTCGCAATGCCTAAAAATGGGGTTTGGGGACAATAGGGAAAGATTCTATCAGTTAAAATCCAACAATTACCCGCCATAAACCCACCATTAAAACCCCAGTTACGAGGTGTTGGGGTAACAAAAACTTAAACGGTTGACGGGCAATTTTTTGAGTTAAAATGACAGCCGTCATCGCCCCAAAAATTAACACAGTTCCCTGTAAAAAGCTAATTACAGCCGGATGAGCGATTAATATGGGTAATCCCTCTCCATTTAACCCAAAAGTCGCCAACGCTACCGGAAGAATACGTCCCCCTTCTGATAACCCCAACTGTAAATAATGGGCTAAATTTGCCGCTAAAACTAAAGGTAAATAGCCGTAAGCCAGTTCGACAAAAGAACGAGATTTAAAATTCAAACGGATAATAAAATGAGCAAAGATTGGTAAAATCACAGGGCAACTCAAAACGGCAACCGATAGCCCTAAATGAACGGGAAACTGCGTTAAATTCCAAGGCAAATTCAACTGTGTTTGTAACTCTGGAAGATGATGTAAAAATACCGCTCCCAACATCAAAAATAATAAAGCCACCTCATAACTACGAGAAACATGAGTTGTCCAGAGTTCAATTCCGGGTGGACGTAAATTAAATTCAACTGAACGATGAGGACAAGCTTTTAAACAAGTCATACACAAAACACAGTCTCGGTTATCTTCCAACTGGGCGGGATGAGAATACAATGGACAGCCCTCAGTTGCCCTTCCTTCGCCTTTTTCTGGCCCTCCTTTATAACATTGATAGGTCGTACATTCCGCCGAACAAGTTCCTTGCTGCGCCCTTAATTCAGTCATTGAGAGTTTAGCAAACATCCCATTCATTCCCCCAATGGGACAGAGATAACGACACCAGAACCGACGTTCAAATAGAGCCGAAAAAATCATCGCTCCGGCGGTAATTAATAACAGTAAACAAGCTGATAAATAAGCTGTATTCGTTAAATCCCAGAGTTCTTCCCAGAGTAAAATTAACGCAAATAACCCAAACAAAAACCATCCGCCCCAGCGTTCCGCCGACTGTCTGGGCCAACGTTTCAGTTGACGAGGAAACAACCACAGAGATAATTTTTGGGTGACTTCTCCATAGATCATAAACGGACAAACCGCACACCAAATTCGCCCAAAAAAGGGAAATAAAATCAAAATAATCGGCCACCACCAAGCCCAAAATAAATTCAAAGCAAAGTTTTCTGAACGAGTTTGCGGGCCTAAAAATAAGACTCCAACAATTAATGCAAATGCCGTTAAAGTAAAACCGTAATTAATCCTATCCGGCCACCAAGGACTGCGAAGAAAATGGCGAAGTTCGGGATAAGTATTGAGTAAATTGAGACGAAATTGTTTTTTCTTCGTTTGTGACGGCCAGATAATTTCTTCTGTAATTTCTAAACCGCCTTCGAGTTGAATAATTGCCCGTTCAACTAAGTTGAGAAGTTCCCGTAGATTATTCGGAAAATCATAGGCTTGCAGTCGCCGTAAAGCTTCGGGAGTAATCCGAGCTTTTTCCATGCCTTTAGCGCGACAAATTAAGCTAATATAATATTTTACCCAGTCTTCTAAATCTGCTTTTCTCAAGCGCAATGGCGGAACTTTAATAGAATGATCGACAATAGAATTAATTTCAGAAATCGCTTTTTCAGAGATAATAATAATCTGCGCTTCACAGGTTTTAACAGGGGCTTCTGGTTCTCCTAAACGACTCACAGGACTATAAGCTTTTGTTTGAATCAGGTTAATAATTGTTGGTAAAAGTTCAGGCGGCAGATCATGGACATTATTCAAAATTAAGGTTCCTTCGCCCAAGGTTTCAATTAATCCCGGTTTTCCACCCACACGACCTAATAATTCTGAACCACTGGTTTGTAAGGTGCTACAATCAACTTTAATCAGAGGTTTACGCCGCTCCGACGAACCAAAATGAATTAACGCTGCAATATTATCTTTTTCGAGTCCTGGTTCCCCAAAAATTAACACAGACTGACGATTTTTTGTAGCTTGTTTAATTTGCGATCGCAATCTCACCGCATAGCGACTTCTTCCGACCACTCCCCGTCTGGCTTTTGGGACTAAATAGGGTTGTAAAATTAGCAGTCGTTCCTGTTCATAAACCAGTTGAGAAGATAAGGCTTCGACTTCTTCAACCAATTGCTGAGAAAACACCTGATTAATTTCAGGATATTGACTCACCAATTGATTAAAAGGTTCAGCCGAAATAAACCAAAATTCACATTCACTGAGCGTAATTAACGTTTGTCTAACCGATGTTTTAACTAACAATTCTTGAAGATTAATCGCCGCTCCGGGTAATAAGCCATAGGATCGCCAGCGTTGCAGTTGGGCTTCGATCCGACCCGATCGCAGAATGTAGAGTCCTTCTGGGGGTGTTCCTTCTGTAGTGATCGCTTGTTGTGAGTCTAGAATGCGCTCTTCGAGTTGGGAAGCGATCGCCTCTAGGGTTTCTCGGCTTAGGAGGCTTAAAGCACTTCGTTCTTGCAGCCATGTCACCAACTCTTGAACGTTCATCGCGAGTTCTCCCCTTTACCTTTATCTTCTATTTTAATAGAGAACGAACTATTAACTCAAACCATGATCGAACTTTCTAACTTTTGGGTTCCTGGCGCACTTTTAGGGTTAATTATCTTAGCCGCTATTTTTTTCAGTTCCCGTTAAAAGGTAAAAACCCACCCTAAAACACAGACAAACTGATCTTTGTGTCTCGTGTGTCGAGCGGGTTTTTTAACCCAGACTTGGACTAATCAATCAAATGGTTTTTGAGAGCAAATCGCACTAATTCTGCTCGGTTGCTGCTGTCAGTTTTTCTTAATAAACTGCTCACATATTTTTCAATGGTTCTCGGACTTAAATGCAGGTTTTCACCAATTTGTACATTGGAGAATCCTTCGGTTAACAAGTCCAAAACCTGTTGTTCTCGCTCCGTTAAATTAATCTGAATTGAAGAGACTCCTTTCAACTCCGATGAAGTCGAAGAAGAGCCATTCGCCACCACCACTGACTCAGTAACTCGCGATCGCAATTCCGACTCTATCAACTGCGATCGCTCCAATAAAGCTCGAATGACTACGCCCAATTCGTGAAGTTCAAACGGTTTAGGTAAGTAATTATCGCAGCCCAATTGATAGCCCCGAATTCGTTCAGAAATCGCTGTGTGAGCCGTTAAAAAAATAACCGGAAGCAGACGAAAAGCCGGACGAGAACGGATACGTTTAACGAGATCATAGCCGTCCATCTCAGGCATTGCAATATCGGTGACGATCAGGTGAGGCTTGTGTTTGTCTACCAACTCAAGCGCCTCTTGACCGTTCTCAGCAGAAATCACAGTGTAACCTGCAATTTCCAAATAATCACCGATCGAGAGGCGAGTCCCGAAGTCGTCATCTACAACCAATATCGTTAGGGGCATAGGACGGGGACTGGAAATTCAAGTATAGAAGATCAGTCAGCATTGCTTGTTTTGGATTCGGCTTTTTTATTTTTGACCAAAGAAAACAAGCAATTCTTATAGCTTACATTTGTTCAGCTTATCGATTATACCCTGTCTAGGGCTTAAATCCAATTCCAAAAGTGAGGGAGGGTGATCTAACGGGGTGTTTGAGAACAGTCACCCGCGTAGGGGCGGGTTCTAAGTAGATTTAAGTCACGGACTGACAATCTAATCTACCTACATAAACCCCCCCAACCCTCAGAATGCCTGTTTTGGCTTAATAAACCTAAGCGTTGTAACTCACCGTTAAACTCGCAGGTTGAGCCAGATTTCCTTCAAGCACAATACCGCGATTATTAGCGGCTAGATGTCGTAAAATCTTGTAGGCTTGTTCGACATTTTCAGAAGCACCCGCTTTCTCAACCAAAGCCTCTAAAGACAGTCCAGCCCCTTCTGCAATTAATACTTTCAGCAGTTCTTGTTGCAAATTCAAGACTGTAGCTGCGGCTTTTTTGCCCGATTCGACTCCGGGTTGGTGATAAGCATTAATATTCACCAAGAACCCATAGAAACTCACCGCCCGTTCATACAGCGCAATTAACGCCCCCACCGTGCGCGGTGTTACCTCTGAAATGGTAATCGTAATCGAATCTCGCTGATTTTCATACAACGCCTGTCGAGTCCCTTGCAAAAATCCCGAGAGATAGTCCCCGGCGGTAACATTGGGTTCAACTTCAACAGATGGCCCTTTACGATCTTGCAACACTTCAATAAACGTCGCAAAAAAGTTCGGCACCCCATCCCGCAACTGTTGGACGTAGGCGTGTTGATCGGTAGATCCTTTGTTTCCGTAAACGGCTATCCCCTGGTTAACGACATTGCCATCGAGATCTTTTTCTTTGCCCAAAGACTCCATCACCAACTGTTGCAGGTAGCGGCTAAACACTTGCAAACTGTCTTTGTAGGGCAGCACTACCATGTCTTTTTCGCCCTTACCATTGCCGACATAATACCAACTCAGGGCTAGCAACGCCGAGGGATTGGTTTTCAAGTCAGGTTTACGGGTGGCTTCATCCATGACTTTCGCCCCTTCTAGCATCGAGCGAACATCAATCCCTTGCAGCGCCGCAGGTAACAAACCGACGGCTGAGAGTTCAGAAGTTCGTCCTCCTACCCAGTCCGCCATTGGGAACCTCTCGATCCAGCCTTCAGACTTAGCGAATTGATCGAGTTTGCTACCGACTCCGGTTGTGGCGATCGCGTGTTTGCTAAACTCTAATCCTTGGGCTTCATAGGCGTGTTTGGCTTCTTTCATCCCATTACTGGGTTCAGGAGTCCCGCCCGACTTAGAAATCACCAGAGTTAAAGTGCTTTGAAGTCTATCTTTCAACTCACCCAACACCCGATCAATGCCATCCGGGTCAGTATTGTCAATAAAATGAATTTTCAGGGGGGAAGAGTCTGGTGTCAAGGCTTGTGCGACAAATTGCGGCCCTAGTGCCGAACCCCCAATACCGATGGAGAGTAAGTCGGTAAATTTTGGCGATCCGGGCGGTTTCACTTCGCCGCTATGAACCTTTTTGGCAAAGGCTTCTATTTGTTCGAGGGTGCTAATGATTTCTCGCTTAATTTCCGAAGTCGGGGCCAGATCGGGATCTCGTAACCAATAGTGACCCACCATGCGGTTTTCATCCGGGTTCATGATCGCTCCCCCTTCGAGAGCTTCCATGTCTTTGAACGCTTTGTCAAACTGGGGTTTCATCGACTCGCAGAAAGCATCATCAAAGCGCACGCGACTCACATCGAGGTATAACCCCAAGCCTTCGTGATAGTATAACCAATCTTGGTAGCGTTGCCAAAGTGCTGAGGCATCCATAGTATCGTCTTCCGCTAATTACAAAAGCTAATGCAGAATTTCGCTCAAACTGCTGTTAATGAGGAAAGCCGGACATCACGCCCAATATTTCCTGATCAATCATGGTTATGGTCAGGTAGACCGAACCCTATCTCACAACCGACCCTAATTTACCATTAGTTTTTGAGGAGGAAGGTATTTCATTTACCAAATCTAAAGATTTTATAGCTCGTTAAATTTCCGGCTTGGGTAAAATTCGGATAAATTTAACAATTTGACCCGTTACCTCAATACCAATAAAATAATCATCAAGAGTAAAACGATAAAAAAGCAGGCTGGTGTCTAGGGGGTGCAGTTCCGGTAAGTCGTATAGGCTATCAAGTTGCTGGAACTGAACAAAGACATAATCATACACCCGTTTATAAACCGAGGGTTCTAAACTGATTAAGTCTCTCAGGAAAGAGCGAGCATAACGCACGTCAAGGTTCACAGAAGATTCAGCAATAGCACAAAATGTTAGAAGCTATATCTTTATTTATCAATGTTTAATCATATAATCATTCGACAGCACCCGCATCGCTTCCTCAGTGGTGAAAGAGTCTCCTGGTTTTAAAGTTCTTTGAGCATATTGAATCGCCTTTAGCATATAGGCATCATAATACAACGTTGTCAGGACTTCCCAAGACCGTTCTAGCTCACTTGTTGGCATTTGGTCAACTAAATTGTGCAGTTGTTGGCGACGCGATTTCATTTTCTCTCTATCCAATACGCGATTTAGTCGTTTACAAGATAACTTTTCTAATTCAAATATTGCACAATTATAGAGGGATTGGGGTTAATCTGTATAACGACGCTTGAAACGAGAATCTAAATAATGTCTCTTTTTCAGATTACAACTTCGACAAAGGGTTTGTAAATTGCTGATGTCGTTACTTCCGCCTTTGGCTAAGGGAATAATATGATCAATCGTCAATTCTGCTTCTAAATTCGTTTTTTGACAACTTTGACAACAATAACTATCCCGTTGAAATACATATTTTCTCACTTCAGGCGGAATAATAATTCGCGGTGTTTTTTCGTTCATCTGTTTTTTACTCTTATCTGTAGGTTGGGTTAAGCAATAGCGCAACCCAACAAAAATCATAATAACTGTTGGGTTTAGTTCAGGGGATTGATCCTCGCATCTTGTAGGTTTGGTTAAGCAATAGCGCAACCCAAGAAAAACCATTATAACTGTTGGGTTTTGTTCCTCAACCCAACCTACTTTTTCAATGATTTTAGTTATGTTCCGTTTCACTTTCCATTAACTTCTGACGCAAACTATCTAACGGTGATTCGGGTTCAGAAACTTCGGGTTCATCAGGACAAAATTCAACAATAACTTTTAACCTCACTTTTCCTTTTTGCCATCCCGTTGAACCCATTTTTAAAATTTCACAGTTTTTTCCTTCGTTAAACCACTCTCCATTGGGATTTTCCAGTTTACTTTCCGACTTTGTAATAGGCGCACATTGGACTCCTTTTGATTGTAATTCGTCTACAAAATTAGTAGCTACCCATCCCGTTAAAGCTGTGATCACCTTTTTGTGCAAGTGGCTAATTTTATGGCTTTCATTCTCAAACGAGATCACATCATTTTCACTACAGTTATGCGAAATTAAATTATCTTCCATTTGCAATCTCCTAAACTATTCCATTATATATCACGATATGACCCCCACCAACCTCCCC
>NZ_LATL02000046.1 GCF_000972705.2 Limnoraphis robusta CS-951
ACTTGGGGGAAACGCTGTGCAAGTTGGGGCGGTTGGATGAGGCGGCTGAGGGTTATCGGAAGGCGGTGGCGTTGAACCCTTCGGCGGCTTGGTCTCATTTTAATCTGGGTGAGGCTTTGGAGAAGCTGGGGAAGACGGAAGAGGCGATCGCATCTTATCAGCAAGCAGTACAGTTGAATCCGAAGTCTTCTCTTCTTCAAAAGACAGGGGATAAAGTTGCTAAGGGTTCAATGCAGATTCGTCGCTTAGTTGCAACCCGAGTTATAGAAAAAATATGGAAGCCTAATTTTATTCTAGATTCGTATATTTGCCAATCTCAGGAAAACTTTGCTAAAACAAAAAGGAAAAGTATTAATACGATCGTAATTTTAACTTGTGTCTGGAAACGACCTGAGTTAGTCAAAATTGTTTTATCTTATTATTCGCATTTGAAGAGAGAGTTAGCCGGTAAGATTAAACTGGAGCTTCTAGCTGTGGGTTCTGAAGGTAAGACTTCTCGACATCTTTGCAAGCAATGTGGATTTGATTATGTAGAGTACGCAAACTCCCCTCTAAGTGCCAAGTGGGAGTACGGTTTAAACCAATGTGCTAGTTACGATCCTGATGCAGTAATTGTAGTCGGTTCAGATGATCTAATTTCTCAGAGTTTGATTGAATTTTATAATATTAAGCTTCAAGAAAATTTAGTATTTTGTGGGTTGAAGGATGGATATTTTTTTGACCTCGCCAATGAAAGCTTAATTTTATGGACGGGATACAATGTTCGGGCTGATCCTACACGAGTTGGGGAAACTATTGGGATGGGAAGGTGCTTATCTAGAACGCTGCTAGATAAGTTGGAGTTTAGTATATGGAGGGGATTAGATATAGATCGTGGGCTTGATGGTGCTATGACTCGAAAACTGGTACAACTTGGTTTGCAGTTTTTGGAGTATGATGACTGTGTGATAGCTCAGATAGGCGATCACACTTTAAGAATAGGTCACTGTGGATTTAAAATGGCGGAGATTGGAGCTTATGCAGTTGACATTAAGGTTTCGGAAAACATTACACCACTTGAAAGATATTTTGAGCGTGATGCAAATACCCTAGTTGTTCAACCCCAACCTTGGATGATTTTTGGGAAATACTTTCCTCATCAAATAATTGATCAACTGAAAGAGTTAGCTATTGTAACCAGTAAGGGTCAGACGAACGGAGAAGAGTGCAAAGAATTTAAAGGGTTACAGCAGATGGCTACCTCATCTGAAAACTTCAAAAAAGCACAAACTTCTCCAGTTGTAGATGTAGAAACGGAACTACGTCAGGAAAATGAACTTCTTCTATATCAACTCGGCGAAGTTCAGGATGAGCTAGAAGAGTATTATCTGAAATACCAGAACTTAAAAAATCATGTAAAATTATCATGATTTTGCTTCTGCAAGTGATGGACAATATGATCTGATTTCAACCAATTAAATTATTAAGAGAAGATACGGAAAAGCAATGGCAGTTTTTTTTGACAAAAAATACATAAGAAATTCAAGATATTCAATCGCTATGATTGTTGCTAATGCAGTTCAGGGCGATTCAAGGGTTTTAAAAACCGCTTTCAGCCTTAGCAAGCATGGCTACCGGGTGCATATTTTAGGTTTAAATATCGTTCCTGAAACGCATATTATTGATGGCTATCCCTTCAAAATTACATTGATAGCAAACCCTAGATTTNAAAATACATAAGAAATTCAAGATATTCAATCGCTATGATTGTTGCTAATGCAGTTCAGGGCGATTCAAGGGTTTTAAAAACCGCTTTCAGCCTTAGCAAGCATGGCTACCGGGTGCATATTTTAGGTTTAAATATCGTTCCTGAAACGCATATTATTGATGGCTATCCCTTCAAAATTACATTGATAGCAAACCCTAGATTTAGAATGAAAAAGGAGAGGGTTTGGTGGATTACACCAGATACTCCCAACATTTCTCTTTTTATTGATCGAATGGTAGCAGCTTTCCTTGATGCTATCCAAGGAGAACATTATGACTTTCTGCATACTCATGATATGTATGGTTTGCCAGTAGGCGCTAAATTACGAGAAAAGTGCAAGATTGGAGAAACAGGGTGGATACATGACCTTCATGAGTATGTTGAAGGGTGTACAAATCTTCCTGAAGACACACGGGCTTTTCTTTGGGAGCAAGAAAAAGATCATATCGTCAAGCCCGATGCACTCACAACAGTTTCTCCAATCTTGTCAGCTATTATTTCCGCAAAATACAAACTGCATCCCCCATCCCTTGTCTTGAACACCCCACGTTTGGGTGATTTTGACCAATTCTATCCTAAATCTCTTCGCCATGCACTTAGCATTGAAGATAGAATTCCATTGCTAGTTTACAACGGTGGCGTAAAACCTCCACGCGGTGTTCAATATGCAATAAACGCTTTACCTCTTTTACCTGATGCACACCTTGCCCTTGTAACCAATTCTACTGGCGAATTTATTGATGAGCTATTCAGCATTGCTAAAAATAATGGTTGCGAAAAACGTCTTCATATCCATTCTTTTGTTCCTCACTACGATGTTACATCTTTTATTCGTGATGTTACTGTGGGAATTAATCCTGTAACTATATATGAAAACTCAGACCTAGCCTTACCTAATAAGGTCTTTGAATATATCCATGCTGGTGTCCCAGTTGTAAGTACGGCGACAACAGCCATGAAAGACTTTGTAGCCAAGCATGATTGCGGTGTAACATTCCCTGCTGGAGATGTTGAAGGCTTTGCTGATGCTGTAAAAAGAACCCTCTTACGCTATCCTAAAGGTCTTCTGAATGCAGGACAAGGCTCCAAATTAGCGCAACAATATTGCTGGGAAGAACAGGAAAAAGTGATCTTTCATTTATATGAACAAATAATTGCTAAAAATAGCCTAGTCTCAGAGAGAATACCTGTTTATGCTCTTGAACCAATACTTCATTTGCCTATTCATGGAGCAAATCAACCTGGGACAATATCAAGAGCAATTAGCAAACTTGGATTCACGGCCAAACATGCTGCATTAGGTAAGAACAATTTTCGATATAAACACGATGTTTCTATTGCAAGCCAAAAAAACTCTATCTTGGCAGTTAGTTCTTATTTTCAGAAACAGGAACTTAGCGTATATAATACATACCACTATCATACTCGAACACTTTTACACGATAAATATTTTAATTATCCTGCCGGATTAGATTTACTCCTATTGAAAGCAATGGGAAAACGGGTTTTTTACCATTTCCGTGGCTCAGAGATTCGCCTGTCTTCAATTTTTAAAGAAGCTACTCCATACAACTACGTCGATGAGCAGTTATCCGGTATTGACGAAACAATGCCTTTTTGTTTTGACGAGGCAGATCAAAGAGCATTTCGTAATTTTGTGTTAGGAGTGTGTGATCGCGTATTTGTTAATGACCCAGAGGTGCAATGCTATGTTCCTAATTCGCTGATTGTCCCTCGGTCAATTGATATTATGCAACTAGCTTGCGGACAGCCGAAAAGCATAGGGTCGATTCCATTAATAGTACACGCCCCATCTCGGCCAGAGGTCAAGGGTAGTCAATATGTGCTTAATGCAATTGAACAATTAAAACAGGAAGGATTTTCCTTTGAATTCACATTGGTGCAAAATATGCCCCATGAGGAGGCTATGGCAGTTTATCGTAAGGCATCAATCATTGTTGATCAGCTTCGTATAGGTTGGTATGGAGTGCTGGCTGTAGAAGGAATGGCTATGGGAAAGGCAGTTGTTTCATATATACGCAATGATTTGCGCCATTATTTACCATATCCACCACCACTAGCTTATGCCAATCCTGAAAATATTGTTGATGTCCTTCGCTATCTTTTGTTAAATCCTGATGCTGTTGCCAGCTATGGTGAGGCGGGACAAAAATTTTCTAGAGAATACCATAATGCAGATACCATCGCCAAAAATTTAATTGATATTTATCGTCAGCCAATTCAGCCCATTGATCCTGTGGCGGTCGCCAATTTCATTGAGTTTCAAATGGGTAAAAAATCTGGTGGCGATCAAAAAGATAACATCAACAACAATCAAATTAATAGTATAACAGATAGCAATCTTGATGAATTTTATCTTTTTCATCAAAGAAAAGGAGATGAATGCCTTGCCAAAAATGACTTTGAATCAGCGTTTACTCACTATAAACGATCCCTGGAATTAAATCCAAATAATTTTTTATTAATCTCTAAAATTGCTGATTATTCAACCCAAAATTATGTTAACGTTAAATTTGATAGTTTACTAAAAACTGCTCTTCACAAAGCATTAATTAATGTTGGCAAAACTGGCAGTGTATATCATCTTTTTGACAGCTTAAGTATTACTCGAAGTAAACTGATGCGTGCAAAATTAGCTGCTTTCAAGCCATCTATTAAAATTAGCCACTTAAACAATAGTTTAATAAACACAAATAGACAACGCAAGAAAATTATCTTGCTAACCTGCATTTGGGCTAGACCTGAACTTACAAGAATTTTCCTTGATTATTACCGGAGTTTAAAGAAAAATCTGCTTGACCAAGTTGATTTAACAATGCTTGCGGTAGGCTCTGAAGGTGANAGACAACGCAAGAAAATTATCTTGCTAACCTGCATTTGGGCTAGACCTGAACTTACAAGAATTTTCCTTGATTATTACCGGAGTTTAAAGAAAAATCTGCTTGACCAAGTTGATTTAACAATGCTTGCGGTAGGCTCTGAAGGTGAAAAATCTCGCCAGCTTTGTGAACAATATGGATTTGAGTATTATAACTTTCCTAATAATCCGATAAGCGATAAATGGGAATATGCTCTCCAATTAACTAAAAGCTATAACCCAGATGGAGTCATTATTATGGGTTCAGATGATTTTGTTAATGAACAGCTGATCTTGCACTATATACAATTTTTAAATGAAGGTGTTCTTTTTGCAGGTCTTACAGATAGCTATTTTTTTGACCTTCAATCAACCGAATCCCTTGTTCACTGGAAAGGTTATGGTGCTAAGATCAAAGACAATGGTATGCCGGAACGTCTTGGGGAAACGATTGGTACTGGCAGGTTAGTTTCCAAGAAATTGCTAGAAATGCTAGATTACTCAATATGGAAAGATCTAGAAATCAATAAACACCTAGAGATCCATGTTACGCATAAGTTAAACGAAATTGATATGCTTCCTGTCAAATATCAACATAAAATTCCTGTTGAGATTGATGGTAAGTTTTATTACTACGGACATCTTTCTTTAACTATGGCAGAGCTAGGAGCAGTCGCCGTTGGCATCAAATATCCTAAAGGTAACTTAAGCCGAATAACTAATTATCTTACAAGTGCTGATGCTGTAGAGAAGATCAATGATCCTTGGTTGTTTTTAGAACAGCATTTCCCCAAAAAAACAGTCGATCAACTGAAGGACTTAAGTCATTTGATAATCCGCAGTAGTTGAGGGCAAAAGATCTAGAGAAAAAACGAAGGATAAATTTTGCTAGGGTTATTAGCTAATTTATTAAAAATTAACATTAGGTAGTGTAATGCAACTGATAACAATCGTTGGTGCTCGTCCCCAATTTATTAAGGTAGCCACAGTATCCCGCAAGTTGCGTCTAATCTCCGGAGTTAGAGAGATACTCGTACACACGGGGCAGCATTTTGACCAAAATATGAGTGAGGTATTTTTCGATGAATTGGAGATTCCCAAACCTGATTTCAATCTCGGCATTGGTGGCGGGAGTCATGGTCAGAACACGGGTCGCATGATTGAGGGGATTGAAAAAGTCTTATTGAAGGAAAAGGCGGATTATGTCCTAGTTTTTGGAGACACCGATTCAACCTTGGCGGGAACTCTGGCGGCTGTCAAGCTGCACATTCCCGTTGTTCATATAGAGGCAGGCTTGCGATCCTTTAATCGGCGTATGCCCGAAGAGATTAATCGGGTTCTTACAGATCACGTTGCCAGCTTACTTTTTGCCCCGACGCAGACAGCAGTGGATAATTTACGCAAAGAGGGCATTTCCGGATCAAAGGTGCAAAATGTGGGAGATGTCATGTATGACGCAGCACTTTTTTACGCATCCAAGGCTCAGGAAAAAAGCTGCATTCTGGAAAAATTAGAACTGAAACCAAAACAGTTTATTCTATCCACAGTACACCGAGCTGAAAATACTGATGATCCTGGAAAACTGAACTGTATTATGGAGAGCTTGAATTTGATTGGACAGAATATGGAGGTTGTCGTCCCGCTCCATCCCAGAACTAGGAAGCAACTGGCTCATATAAATTTCACCCCTCAGCCTGGTCTTCGGTTGATAGATCCTGTCGGATATTTAGACATGGTAATGCTCGAAAAAAATGCAGTAGTCATTGCTACAGATTCAGGTGGTGTACAAAAAGAGGCGTTTTTTCACCAAGTCCCTTGTGTGACACTTCGCCCAGAAACCGAATGGGTCGAACTGCTGGATCTAGGATGGAATCGTCTGGCTGACCCTAACTCCACTGATGCCATAGTCACAGCAATCGAGGAAGCTGGATCATCAGCACCGTTGTCTGGGCTAAAGCCTTATGGCTCTGGAAACAGCGCAGAGCTAATATTGACCCGCCTTATAAGCGTAACTTCCTGATGTATATTAAACAGTACAGACCTTTTCTAATAATGGATATTAATCCCATGGTAGATTTAGATGGTAATTCAGCAGCGAACACACAGTTGATCGTCCCTCCAGGAAGTGAGGAATTGTTTAGGTTTTACCGGATGCAGCTTCTACCAGATGGGTTCCCCGGTGCTACGCCGATAGGTCTAGGTTTACCGAATGCCTCCGTTCAGCCCCATCCTTTGTATGGTGTCTACCTGATTCGTATGTCTTTAGATGCCTGGGAAGCCCAAGGTGAAAATCAGCTTTTGCAGCAAGCAGTTCGAGCAGGTTACGCTGCCATCAACCGGATGGATTGGCGCAGCGAAGCCTTAATCTTCATCTACCCCCAAAACTCGGCTTTCAATCGACTGAATAGGGATTACTATTCGGCACTCACTCAAGTCAAATACGTTACTACTTTCTGGCGTTTATACTTAATTACTAAGGATGACCTCTTCAAGACAGCGGCTGATGCTGCTTTTTCTAGCCTAACGATCCCGATTGAAGAAGGCGGGGTCATGGTTCGCCGACCAGAGGGCATCAGCTTCGAGGAGGCTCCTCATCCGGTTCCTACCTTTATTCTCAACGGCTGGCTATCAATACTTGAAAATATATATCGCTTTGCCAAAAAAGCGAAATCTAAGAAGGGTTTGCAGCTCTTTCATAGCAGCATAAGCCTTTTGAAAACACTGTTACCCTATTATGATATGCCAAAGTTCAAGACCTCCCGCTACGCCTTGGCAGGTTCAGTTCCTTTTAAGCTGCAACTCTCCCACAATGCTCGTGTTGTAAGCGGACTTCTTGTTACTCCGCACGGAATTAGTGTTCCATTCGAGATTGGCAAGCCGTCCGAACGATGGTCAATTGGGCTAGACAAGACGACTGGAGAAATTAGTGGTAACTTCGTTTTTCCCATTGATTCTATTTTCAAGATGACACGGATTGAGTTAACAGTCGAGAGCGATTATGAGGGGACAATCGAATTCCTTGCTCCACCGATCAGCTATAATCCGTTACGAGGCGCACAATACCATAAGGACTTCAGGCGGCAGAGGATTAGCCCGTTGGCTATTGGTACGAATAACGTCGTCTTCAAGCTGAAGTCAAAGCCCTACGAGATTTCTGCTTATCCAACGAACTTCAAGAAAAAGATTGCTGGCAAACACTACAATGTCTACCACTTCATGCACATCAAAAGCCTTCGGCAACTGCATCAGATTACTGGAGATTCGGTATTTAAGAATTATGCTGACAAGTGGTTTGAGTATACGCGACATTGGCCGTCTATGCAGATATACCAACATAAAAATATCGAGCTGAAGTGTCCTCCTACTATGCAGATCTGATATTTATGTGCCTCACGGCTGTGTTCTAATAGACACGTGGAATTAAAGAAAATTTATGCAAAAGCAGGCATTACTGAGTTTTTGGTTGCCCTTGGCAAGCTCAATTAACACTATATACATAAAAATAAAATTATACAGCCTATTTTTATTCAACTCTCTATTTTACCTAATTTAAGCATGGCTTTCTCTAAATAATTAGATGCCAAAATTAACCCAGGATGGATTGTGAGAGCTTTTTTAAAGTAAATAGTAGCCTCATAATGCAGATTGTAGTTAAACAATGTTTTACCTATCAAAAAATGGCAAATAGCCGATTTTTGATTTAATGTTATAGCCTGATGAAAATAGGCTAACGATTCTAAAAGTTGACCATTTTCTGCTAAAGCTTCAGCCAGCACTTGGTAGGATAAGTAGCTCTTTGAATTGAACTCCAAGTTTTGATAATAGATTTGTATAGCAACTTCCAATTTCTTTTCTCTTTTATATTTATTACCCACTTGAATTAATTTTTCGGGCCGATCAAAGCCGACTTTTCTGCCCATACACAAATAAATTTTATTTTTCTTGACTTTGCAAGTGTAAACACTTTCTATTTTTATCAATCGCTCATAGCGATTTTTAACCTCCTGCAAAGAATCGAACCATCTGACGTGACCCGCACTATCATAAGAAGGAACACTAAACACAGTCCATGTGCCTGGTGGAATTTTACTAATTAATTCTAAATCAAATGAAATATGTTCTAAAAACTCATACATAGTTACGACTAAATTGTTTTTTTTGGGAAAATCAAAATCTCGTAAGTTTTGTTCGTAGAACTTAAACCTATCATCTTTACCAACCAAAGACTTAGCCATGTTAATTGCTGCTTCTGAAAAATCATAACCTTCATACTTTTCCAGAGTATCTAAATGTAAAGCTAATAAAGAAGCAAAATGACCAGGACCACAACCCAAGTCTATAATATGTTTTTCTTGAGATACACAATTCTTGATTCGATTAATACCTTCGCACCAAACTTCATAATAATATTTAATTTGTTCAGGTCGTCTCTTGTACTTTTCAGAACTACTATAAATGTTGTTATAAAAATGCTGATCTTTCTCTTCCCCCATCGTTTTAGCCTTGCATAATCTAAATGTTTGAAACATTATGGATATTCTTTAGTGAACTTTACTGGATAACAAGCTCACCTGAATTTCACCAACCACCCTCTCAATCACATCTTCCTCCAACTCCGGCCAAATCGGTAAACTCAACACCTCCTGAGCCGCCAAATCGCTCACCGGACAAGCCTCATACTGCCCTTTATAAACAGGTAACTGGTCTTGTGGCACAGGATAATAGATCATAGTCCCAATCCCCTGCTCTGCCAAATACGCCTTCAAGCCATCGCGCTTTCCGTCAGTCACCCGCACCGTGTACTGATGAAACACATGACCCTCGACTAACCCCGGAGTCACCACACCCTCCACATCCGCCAATAACCGATTATAAACCTCAGCCACCCGACGCCGACCCTGATTCCACTTATCAATATATTGCAGCTTCACCCGCAACACCGCAGCTTGGAGCGTATCCAACCGGGAGTTATATCCCACAACCTCATTGTGATACTTTTTCTTGGCTCCATGCACCCGCAACATCCCAGCGACTTCAGCGATTTGCTCATCATCCGTGACAATCATCCCCCCATCACCATAACCCCCCAAATTCTTAGACGGGAAAAAGGAAAAAGCCCCCACATCACCAATCGTACCCGTCGCCTTGCCACTAATCGCCTCCCGTGTCTGTTCCTGACAAACACAATCCAACTGACACTGACCCGCATACCTCGCCCCAAAAGACTGGGCGCAATCCTCAATCACCTTTAAACCATGTTCCTGGGCAATCTCCCTAATTTGTCCCATCGCGGCAGGTTGTCCATACAAATGCACAGGCATAATCGCCTTGGTGCGGGGAGTAATCTTGGCCCGAATCTGCTGGGGGTCAATGTTGTAGGTACTCCCGTCAATATCCGCAAACACCACCTTCGCCCCGACGTTATTAATCGATTCCGCCGTCGCAAAAAAAGAAAAAGGAGTGGTAATCACCTCATCCCCTTCTCCAATTCCCGCAGCCCGCAAACCAATCACCAAAGCATCCGTACCCGAATTCACCCCAATGGCATACTTAACCCCCAGATAAGCCGCCACCTCCTGTTCAAACTCCTTAACATCAGGCCCCATGATAAATTGACTCGACTCAATCACCCGATTGATAGCCGCCTGAATCTCCCCTTTAATACTGTCGTATTGTGGCTTCAAATCCAAAACCGGAATCTTAGTCTGACTCATTTTAAACAAATCTCCTCACTCTAAACTTGTTCAATTTCCACAGCCGAAATCTTTCGATATTTCACGCCAATCGAATCAACGGCGTACCCCTCAGCATCAAACTCCAACACATCCCCATAGGCACTCATCCAACCGATGAGTTTAGCCGGAACCCCCGCCACCATTCCGAATGCTGGAACATCCTTCGTCACCACCGCCCCCGCAGCAACAAAAGCGCACTCATGCAGGGTTATTCCGCAAACAATCGTGGCATTCGCCCCAATACTCGCCCCCCGTTTAATTACAGTCGTTAAATAATCATCACTGGTATTGCGGGGAAACTCAGAACGAGGCGTTTTAATATTAGTAAACACCATACTAGGGCCACAAAACACATAATCCTCCAGAATAACCCCCTCATAGAGAGAAACGTTATTCTGAATTTTGCACCCATTCCCAATCACAACATTATTCGCGACAAAAACATTCTGCCCAAAAGAACAGTTTTTGCCAATTTTCGCTTTGCCCATCACATGACAAAAATGCCAAATCTTAGTGCCTTCTCCCACCTCAGCCCCATCATCGACATAGGCTGACTCATGGACAAAATATTCAGCCATGTAACATCTCCGTCGCTTTCTCTAAAATATTGACCACCGCCACACCATTCCACCCATCAGAACGGGGACGTTTTCGAGTTTGAACACAGTCTAAAAAATGTTCACATTCAATCTTCAACGGTTGAGTATCTGCCACTTCCACCTCATAGCTTCCCTCATCCCGATTGTTAAAATTCTCATCCACGCCCTTATCATAAACCGTGATTTTTTGCAAGACCTCATCATAAACCAGCATTTGCTTTTCCGCAATTACCACCGTCGTTCTCGTTAATAAAGGCCAGTACCAAGAACAGTGAATGTGAGCCGTTTTTCCGCCTTCAAACTCCAAGTCAACATGAACATTATCTTCTATTCCCGACTGCAACATCGCATGACCGCTTGCTTTCACCCGAGTCAGCGCTGGCTGTCCCAATAAGTCCAACACTACAGAGATATCATGGGGAGCAAACGACCACCAAACGTTTTCTTCTCGCCGAACTTTCCCCAATTTCACCCGTTGCGTTGAGACGTGCAACACTTCTCCAGCTTTCCCCGTCGCCAAATAGTCCCGCATCCAGCTAATCGCAGGTTGATACAGCAGGAGATGACCAACCATCAATATCCGA
Source organism: Limnoraphis robusta CS-951 (assembly GCF_000972705.2). Next base: position 11,544 of record NZ_LATL02000046.1, read on the forward strand.
GACTTTTCCTCAGCATATTCCGCCAAGTGTCGGGCTTCAGACGCTTGTAAAGTCATCGGCTTCTCAACAAACACATCCTTACCCGCCCCCAATGCAGTCAGGGCCAACTGATAATGAGTTGGGGCGGGAGTCGCTAAAACCACTGCGGGTATATCGGTTTCTAACCCTTGGTTATATTCTTCATAAGTGGGAACATCCAGATAAGTTTGAGCAATTTGCTCTCGTAACGATGAGTTAACCTCTACCACTCCGGCCAAAGCGCCCAACTGATAAAAGTTTTTGACCAAATTCCGGCCCCAATTTCCCGCCCCAACGACAATAACTTGATTCACAGCAACGTCACCTTTTCCCGATTACAGTCTAAATGCCGAGTGACACCCCGCGTATCCAGAACGGCCTTTGCCTTCTCAACCACATGAACATAGTCAATCTGGCTATGATCGGTGGCAATCACAACTAAGTCTACAGCCTTTAGGGTCGCTTCTGTGAGTTCAACTGAGGACAATGTACAATCTCCCACTTGAATTTCCGGCACATAGGGGTCATGGTACATCACTTTGACTCCATCTTCTAAAAAATAGCTGATTACTTCAATCGCTGGCGACTCTCGCCAATCTCCTAAATCCTTCTTATAAGCCGCTCCCATCACCAAAATTTTAGCTCGACTGGGTGCAATCCCCTTGTGATTTAGAACTCGCCAAGCTTTCTGGCGGACAAACTCGGGCATTTTTCTGTTGATTTCCCCAGCCAAAGCGATAAAATGGGTGCTGAAATTAAATTCTTTGGCTTTCCATTCCAAATAGTGGGGGTCTAAAGGAATACAGTGTCCACCCACTCCAGGGCCAGGATAAAAGGGCATAATTCCAAAAGGTTTAGTATTAGCAGCATCTAATACTTCCCAAACGTTCAGGTTCATACAATCACAGAGCATTGCCAACTCATTAACCAAGGCAATATTAACCGCCCTGAAGGTATTTTCAAAAACCTTAACCAACTCCGCCGCTTTCGCACTGCTGACCGGAACAACGTGTTCAATGGTTTGGGCATAGAATAAAGTAGCCACCGCTAATGAATTGGCATCGGAAGCTCCCACAACTTTGTTGGTGTTTTTTGTGGTATATCTTTTATTACCCGGATCGACCCGTTCGGGAGAGTGAGCTAGGAAAAAGTCTTCTCCCTGTTTTAGCCCACTCACTTCTTCCAAAATTGGTTTCATTACTTCGTCGGTGGTTCCGGGGTATGTGGTCGATTCCAAAGAAATTAACTGTCCCGGCCGTAAATGATGAGCAATTTCATTTGTTACATTCTCAATATAGCTTAAATCCGGTGTCAGGTTCTTCGTTAAAGGGGTGGGGACACACACCACAATCACATCTGCATCTGAAATCGGTTCAAACGTGGTAAAAGCCCGCAACTTTCCACTTTCAACCGCTTGCTTTAGCTCCTCATCTTTGACATCACTGATATAATTTTGGGCTTGATTCACCTGTTCAGTTCTCTGGGGGTTCTGCTCCACTCCTAAAACCTGAAAACCAACTTTGGTTTTTTCCACAGCAAAAGGTAAGCCCACATATCCCAACCCCACAATTCCTATAATTGCTGTCCGATTTTCAATTTTGTTTTTCAGTTGATTCAATACAACTTTTTGATTGTCTATCATCGCTTTAACATTTATTCAAAACCCAATTTATATTACCATAAAACTTGATCGTTAAAACGTCAATCCTATTGATATTGTTTTCGGTAAATTTTTGTTTGTTATTTTCAATAATGCCTATACCTAGCGAGTTATTTTGATTGATAGACTTGATAAAACTCATCGATTTGTTCCCATCTGTAAAAGTGTTTTGTATATCGAGAGCCAAGACATCTATCCAGATATTCACGACTTACAGATAATTTACTCCTAAATTTTAAATATTTACGATTGTACCATTTTTCGCTACTTAAAATTTTGTTTAAAAATGGGACTTGTTTCAAATCAAAAAACTTGTTGATCAGATTTTTCTTTTCGGAATCTGGCAATTCAAATTGCATTACTAAAATGTGATATTTTTGGTGTATATATGTTTTCCATCCGAGCGCAGAAAAGGATGTCTCATAAATATCCAATCCAAACCAATCTCGAAACTTTTTATCAACCTCAGTTAAATAAAAAGCAGGATCAAGACTGAGAAACTTATCAATCATATCATTAATATCTATATCATTAATTTGCATCTTAGTCAATGCGGGATAATGTTTTTCTATATTGTTAAAGAAACCAAAAATATTCACTTCAATAGGATTTCGGACAAGACAGATTACTTTTAGGTCTTGATTTGATCCGTTATTGAATATCCAGAAATTTTCCCAATAATCTTCTTGACTCAAGTTTTGACCGATAGACTGTTGATTTGAAAACTTAATCTCAATCTTATGGATAGACGAACAAACTGTTACTACATCTTCCAGAGAAATGTACCGATATAGTAAGCGTTCTTGATCTGAATTTTTAGAGCTTATACTCAATATATTGCTCCGCATTTCTCCACGCAGTACATTGGCTTTTTGATGATGAGGAATAATATCTGTTAAACTTTTTAAAGCCGTAATTGCATCATTTATTCTACCCAGCCTCGCCAAACTCACAGCCTTTCCGTAATACAACCCGACTTGATCAGGACGAAAAGCAATACACTCTTCAAACAATTGAAAAGCTTCTATATTCTTACCTGTATTCAGTTTCTCTAAAGCTTGCTTTCTAATCCCATGAAAATACTGTCTGCCACTTAATCGATGATGATCTATTACTCTCTCTGCTTCCGAATCACGAACCAATTTAGTCGGATGATTTAAGGGGAACGAAACCGCTTCTAAAGGGATATTTGCAATTTCATCAAACTCTTGATTTGTATGGGCTGCATCAACTCCAAAACCAAGATTAGAAATTAAATTAACATTTGACCCCAGACACAAACCCCGATGTAAAAAACAGGTAAAAGTCCACGCCCATCCCCAAGAATTAAACCCCTCATAAACCAGGTCAAAAATATTTGACCAATACTGAACAGCCCGTTCATTTACCAGCAAATCATCTAACCATTTTGTGTCTCGAAGTTGGGGCCATAGTTTCAGACTGCCATCATACAATTTCCAGGCTCTACGCCAAGTTGCCCATCCCCAATAAAAACTATACTGAGAAAAATAATAACTAGAATCTGTACACTGATAACCGTGCGTATTTTCTCCAGTAATCTGCATCACCTGAGTCTCATCCCGATATCGTTCCAACAACTCCTGGCAAAAGTAAAAAAACGTCGGGTCAGGTACACAATCATCCTCTAAGATAATCGCTTCTTCTACCAAACTAAAAACNCCGTGCGTATTTTCTCCAGTAATCTGCATCACCTGAGTCTCATCCCGATATCGTTCCAACAACTCCTGGCAAAAGTAAAAAAACGTCGGGTCAGGTACACAATCATCCTCTAAGATAATCGCTTCTTCTACCAAACTAAAAACCCAATCTAACCCACTAGATACCCGTTTTTTACAGCCCAAATTAATATCAGAATAATTCGTTAAGACTTGACAATTCCAGTCTACCTGCTCAATAATTTTTCGAGCGGCCATACATTTTTCAGCTTCCCCTGGTTTATCTAGACGTGGCCCATCAGCAATAACGAAAAGTTTAGAAGGCTTAACTTGACGGATCACCTCAAAAACTTTTTGCGTAGTATCTGGACGCCTAAATATAATTAGAACAACAGGTGTTCTTAGTTCCATAACGGTTCTCAGTTCAGTACATTACCGAAGTTGAGCGGAAAGCCCCAGTCTTTAGACATGGGGATGGATAGCGAACAATTAATATTGTTATCCGGGGAGTTGTGTTGTAAAATTATACCATGATTGTACGAGAAGCAAAGTTATTAAACGGTTCCAAGTCTCAATACTCAAGACTTGATGATGCCATAAGAACTGCTCAATTCATCAG
>NZ_LATL02000047.1 GCF_000972705.2 Limnoraphis robusta CS-951
CTCCGAAACCACCTACAAATTTAAAACCCTCACCGCAGTCGGATGGAAAGAACAATTTGGTCATGTATTAATCGAAGCAATGGCCTGTAAAGTTCCAGTTATTGGTTCAGACTCCGGTGAAATTCCTCATGTAATTGGAGAAGCGGGGGTAGTATTTCCCGAGGGAAAAGCAGAAGCATTAGGCGACTGTATACGTCAGTTAATGGAAAATCCTCAACAAGCGGAAAAATTAGCGCTCCGAGGCTATGAACCGCGCTTTGAGAAGTTATACCAATCAAGCCTTAGCCGAGCAGTTAGTAAGATTCTATCAAAAATTGCTCTCCAACACCCGATAAATTCTTTTCTTCGTGTCTTGGTGTCTTTGTGGTGACTAGATTTGTGAAAATTAAAAGTGTCTCGTTTTTAGATACAATACAAACTATGTACCCCATGCGATCAAAACTCTGAGTGTGGCAAGTCCAAACCGCAAAACCATCCTACTTGACTTTGAAAAGCCTCTAGCCGAGCTAGAATCTCGCATAAACCAGATTCGCCAGTTAGCAGAGGAAAACGGCGTTGATGTCTCCGATCAAATCCATCAGTTAGAAGCCCGTGCGACTCAACTGCGACACGAGATATTTAGCACCCTGTCTCCCTCACAGCGACTGCAATTGGCTCGTCATCCTCGTCGTCCCAGTACCTTAGATTACATTCAAGCCATGAGCGAGGAGTGGGTCGAACTGCATGGCGATCGCTCCGGTTCCGATGATCCAGCCTTGGTGGGAGGAATTGGACGGTTAGCCGGACAACCTGTAGTCATGCTCGGTCATCAAAAAGGCCGCGATACCAAAGATAATGTGGCGCGTAACTTTGGCATGGCCGCACCAGGGGGCTACCGTAAAGCGATGCGGTTGATGGAACACGCGAACCGTTTTGGAATGCCGATTATTACCTTTATTGATACACCAGGGGCTTGGGCAGGAGTAGATGCCGAAAAACTCGGTCAAGGAGAAGCGATCGCTTACAACTTGCGAGAAATGTTTCGCCTCGATGTGCCGATCATCTGCACTGTCATCGGAGAAGGGGGTTCAGGGGGTGCATTAGGGATTGGCGTCGGAGAACGCTTGTTAATGTTGGAGCATTCGGTGTATACAGTGGCTTCTCCAGAAGCCTGTGCCGCGATTTTGTGGAAAGATGCCTCCAAAGCCCCACAAGCCGCCCAAGCCCTCAAAATTACCGCTCCAGATTTAAAAGATTTGGGGATTATTGATCGGATTGTACCCGAACCCGACGGCGGCGCCCATGCCAACCCCATCGAAGCCGCCGAACACCTCAAACAAGCCTTACTGGAATGTTTAGAGGAATTAATCAGTCTAAGCAGCCAGCAACGCCGAGAAATGCGCTATCAGAAATTCCGCCATATGGGGATTTTTGCCGAAGAACCTGTCTAACACCATCACCAGAATTTTGGGGCGATCGCTCCAGAAGATGGAATAGAGACTCCTAATAGTCAACGAGTCACCGCTTCTATATTCACAAAAGTTAGACCGATCTTGCTGATCCCTTCTGCTTAATCCTTCACCGTATCTTCTCGAAGAGATCGATTTAATCGGTATTTGGGAAAAACCTGAAGATGGTATACTATAAAAGTAACAAATCTTTACAACTTTCTCAGATTTGCCATTAACAGATTTGCTACAACATCCTCGACGTGAGGGCTACTGTATTCCAACAGTGGGTCATCCGTTCACCGCAAGCGAAAAGGCGGTGCGTGGCGTAGACTCGCGAACCGAGTCAAACGTAGCGGCAGGCTAAATCCTTGCCAGTCGCCTAATAGAGTTGCAGGAGTGGGGATCTAAAAACATGGTGAATAACCTAAACCAACAAATGTTTCAGATCTTAGCGAATGTAACAAAAGTTAGGGATACAGCTCAGTTCAAACTGAGCCAAGGTCTTTAGGGCATAATGACAGTGCCAAACGGCAATCCGTGAGTCATACGTTTTTGAACGTCAGCTCAAAATCTCCACGTTTTTGAACTGGAGAAATGTCAAATCCGTTCAGTCCAATCAGAGACTACTCAAACCGTCAATGACTTCTCCCATAGAACGACGTGCCTTAATTACAGGGGCAAGTAGTGGGATCGGTAAGGCAACAGCTCTTGCCTTTGCCAAAGCCGGAATTCATGTCGCCTTAGTCAGTCGATCTGAGGAACAATTGGAAACCATTGCTAAACTTGCACGGCAAGCCGGAGTAGAAGCCAATGGCTATGCTCTCGATCTAGCCAAAGTTGAGCAAGTGCATGAGCAGATCGACACTATTGCTGCTGCTTTCGGCCCTATAGATATCCTCGTTAACAGTGCGGGTATGGGCTACACTAGCCCCTTGGTTAGTACACCCCTAACCGAGTGGCAAAGAGTGTTAGACCTCAACCTCACCAGTGTCTTTCAGTGTATTCAAGGGGTTTTGCCAGGAATGCGCGAAAGAGCCAATGGAACAATTGTCAACGTTGTTTCCATTGGAGGACAACAAGTGTTTCCCCATTGGGGTGCTTACTGTGTTAGTAAGTTTGGCTTGATGGCCCTCTCCAAAGCTCTAGCGGCAGAAGAACGCCAAAACGGAATTCGGGTCACAGCCATTTGTCCAGGTGCCGTGAATACTCCCCTTTGGGATACCGAAACCGTTCAGGCTGACTTTGATCGCTCGGCGATGTTGACTCCAGAAATTGTCGCTGAGTCGATTTTACAGATTGTGATGTTGCCTCAACAAGCGGTGATCGAAGAATTAACCCTGATGCCGCATGGGGGAGCATTTTGATCCAGGTGAAAAGTCTATTTGAGATCAAATAGTCCTATTGTTCTTGTTTCTTGTTGTAAAGGTTTGTGGGTTCCTGGGTTTATAGCCCCTCAAAAACTCGCTAATTCCGTTTTTCCTCCACCGATTCCCATCGGGGGTTCCCAAACTACCGGATTTTTTTACATGACTATTGCTTCCAATGGAAATAGTTCCAAACCTGCAAATGTTTCGAGTCGCATCCAAAGCCGACCTGATCGCACGACTTCTAGCTCAAATGGTCATCCTGTTGAATACCAACCCCTCACGGAAGTCTCAGATGAACAAATGATGGAAGCCGTGCGAACCATGTTGCTTGGGGTAGGAGAAGATCCCGAACGCGAAGGTTTGTTGAAAACACCCAAACGAGTTGCTGAAGCCATGCGCTTCTTGACCAGTGGCTACAGTCAATCTCTAGAAGACCTCGTAAACGGGGCAATTTTTGATGAAGGTCACTCAGAAATGGTGTTAGTTCGAGACATCACCGTGTTTAGTATGTGCGAACACCATATGCTCCCCTTTATGGGCAAAGCCCACGTCGCCTATATCCCTAACCAAAAAGTCATCGGACTCAGTAAATTGGCTCGCATTGTGGAAATGTATGCTCGTCGTTTACAAGTTCAAGAACGCCTGACTCGTCAAATTGCAGAAGCAGTACAAGAAGTTCTCGAACCTCAAGGGGTAGCCGTTGTGATCGAAGCCAGCCATATGTGTATGGTGATGCGAGGAGTACAAAAACCCGGGTCTTGGACGGTGACCAGTGCGATGCTCGGAGTCTTCCAAGATGAACAAAAAACCCGTGAAGAATTCCTCAACTTAATTCGTCACCAATCCAGTTTCTAAATTTAGAAAACTCGTAAAATAGAGAAAATCAATTCTCAATTCCATCTTCTGTAGAGACGTGCAATGCGCGTCTCTTGTTTTATATGATGGGGAGCGATCGCTCCCGACTCAAGCGATAGGAAAAGCTCAACTTCCGGTTTCCTTGCTCCCGGCTGGAGATGTGAGATAATCGAAAAAAGCTGATGATTTCTAGAATCGGCTGGCAGCAGATCTAAATTCCATTTCCCCTGTTCAAAATATTAGGGGCGTGAGTTTAATCTGAGGGGGTGCGGGTTGTTATCCACTCACATTCCGCGATCGCTGAAACACATTCCATTGTACCCTGAAAAAATTTCAATCCTGAGATATGTCTAAACCGATTAAGTTTGGCACAGATGGCTGGCGAGGTGTCATTGCTGATGATTTTACCTTTGAACGGGTCGCTTTAGTTGCTCCTCTGGCTGCTCAAGTCTTAGAAGAAATCTATGGTCATAACGCTGCTAGTCGCACGGTATTTGTAGGATATGATCGACGCTTTTTGGCTGAAGAATTTGCTCTAGTTGCAGCTCAAGCGATTCAAGCGGCCGGATATGATGTTAAACTCAGTCAAGGCTACGCGCCGACTCCGGCTTACAGTCTCGTTGCTCACCAACAACAGGCTTTAGGGGCGGTGGTTCTGACAGCTAGCCATAATCCCGGTAAATATTTAGGTTTAAAAGTTAAGGGTGCATTTGGAGGGTCGGTTGGCCCAGACGTAACGCAAGAAATAGAAGCAAGACTCGATCTACCTCAACTCAAAGCAGACATTCCCGGAACATTAGAGTCTTTTGATCCTTGGCCTGCTTATTGTGAAACGTTACAATCAAAGGTTGATATTGAGGCGATTAAAACAGCGATTAATCAGGGTAAATTGACCGTTTTTGTTGATGTGATGCACGGTGCCGCTACGGGGGGTTTAGCTCGAATTTTAGGCGATTCCGTTAGAGAAATTAACAGCAATCGTGATCCGTTATTTGATGGCGGTGCGCCGGAACCATTACCTAAATATATTCCTGAATTGTTCCGTCAAATTAAAACCCATAAACGTTCTCAAGACAGTTTAGCGGTGGGGTTTGTATTTGATGGCGATAGCGATCGCGTCGCTGCGGTGGATGGGGAAGGAAATTTCTTGAGTTCTCAAATTTTGATTCCCATTTTAATCGAACATTTAGCCACTCGTCGAGGTTTTGGTGGAGAAATTGTCAAAACTGTAAGCGGATCTGATTTGATTCCTCGGATTGCCAAATTGTACGATTTATCCTTGTATGAAACACCGATTGGTTATAAATATATTGCCGATCGGATGTTGTCTTCTCAAGTGTTAGTCGGGGGTGAAGAATCTGGTGGGGTTGGTTATGGCGTTCATATACCGGAACGAGATGCTTTACTATCGGCTTTGTTCCTGTTAGAAGCTATCGTTCAGTCGGGAGAAGATCTCAGCCAAATTTATCGCCGTCTTCAAGACAAAGTTGGATTTTCTTCGGTGTATGATCGGATTGATTTACCTTTGGCGAGTATGGAGGTACGATCGCGTTTAGTCGAACAATTAGAAAATAATCCTCCCAAAGAAATCGCTGGACAAGCAGTGACAGATTGTTTAACAGTGGATGGTTATAAGTTCCGTTTGGCTGATGATCGTTGGCTATTAATTCGCTTTAGTGGAACTGAACCTGTTTTACGTTTATATTGTGAAGCAGCCGATAAAAAACAGGTGAATCAAACCCTTTCTTGGGCGAAAGATTGGGCGAGTAGCTGNTGGTTATAAGTTCCGTTTGGCTGATGATCGTTGGCTATTAATTCGCTTTAGTGGAACTGAACCTGTTTTACGTTTATATTGTGAAGCAGCCGATAAAAAACAGGTGAATCAAACCCTTTCTTGGGCGAAAGATTGGGCGAGTAGCTGTTCGTAAATGTTCGCTTCAGAAGACAGTAAACAGGTTAAAAGTTAGAGGTTTGATCATGTCCGATTAATCAATGATTTTGTAGGGGCGGGTTCTGTAATATCTGTAATATTCATCAGAGATTGAAGTGAACCCGCCCCATCCCTACAAGAGAATTAATCAAGCGAACATGGTATTAAAGGTGATTACAAGGGCGGGTTGATAGAGGTGATTGCTGAGAAACGTTAATCTGGGTGGAACCCGCCCCTACGCTGATGACTAATAACGGGTTGGGCGGGTTGATAGAGGTGATTGCTGAGAAACATTAATCTGGGTGGAACCCGCCCCTACGCTGATAATGGTTCACTATGAAAAATCAATTTACTTGGGATTTTTGGTATCTCTACGAACCGGAAAAACGACTGTATCACGTTTATTTACTGTCGGCTGATTGGCAATATAAACAAATAGAAACTCATCATCTTTATTCTCAGCTAACCTACGCCATAACTTTGGATTTTCAAAGCTTTAAAATACAAAAGAAAAATATCATTGACTGTCACGAAAATCAATCGATTTGGACAGGTTGCACCGTTAAAAATTATCCCAGAAATTACTTGATGTTCTATACCGAACGTCAAACCGAAGGAGATTATTTCGCCGTTCAAACAATTAAATTAGCTCAATCTAATGATTTGAATAATTGGATGATTGATCGGAATTTTAGCCTTTCTCCTCAAGAGATTGATCCAGAGTTTCGCTATTTTATTAGAACCCAAAACCCCTCAGATAGAACCGCTCATGCTTGGCGCGATCCTTATATTTTTAAGGTTGAAAATTGTTATTATATGTTAGTAGCGGCTAAACATATCATTAATGAAAACCATCCTCAACATAAAAATGCTTGTATTGCGTTACTCAAAGCCGATGAGAATAATTTAAAACAATGGGAGTTAGTTCATCCGAGTTTAATAACGGGATATGAAGAATTAGAACTTCCTCAACTTTATCGCCATGAACCGACAAACGAAGTAATACTATTAGTCTCAACTTGGGATGAACGAGATTATCAACGGAGTCTAGAACAGGGTAAAATTTATCGAGAACAAGGTCAACTGTTAGCATTTTCAGCAGCAAGTCTAGAAGCCGCTTTAGCCGGAAAGTTTAATCAAACCCCTCAAATCATTCTCGGAGAAAGTGGAAGTATTCAAGCCTCTATTTATGGCGGTGTTTGGATATCGGAACTGAAAGCAATTGTGGGTTTTGACTTGAAACAGGGGGGTTATCAAGTGATAAACTCAGAGTTACCAAGTCTTTGTCAAGATCTCGTTTATCTCAACTCAGAAACTCGTCAATTGAGAGAACTTCGTTAAATCACAACAAGATTAAACCGATGATTAAAACTTTAGTGGTAGCCACAGGTAATCCGGGAAAACTGGAAGAAATCAAAGCTTATTTATCTGAGTTGGATATAGAATTACAACTCAAACCCGATGAAATAGAAGTCGAAGAAACAGGGGAAAGCTTTATCGAAAATGCTTGCTTAAAAGCCTCAGAAGTCGCTAAAGCCACCAAACAATGGGCGATCGCAGATGACTCGGGTTTAACGGTGGATGCGCTTAATGGTGCGCCTGGAGTCTATTCTGCCCGTTATGGGGCGACAGATAGCGATCGCATCCAACGAGTTTTGCGGGAACTCGGCGACTCAACCCACCGCAAAGCCGCCTTTGTTTGTGCCATTGCGATCGCCCGTGCCGATGGTTCGATCGTGTTAAACCTAGAAGGCATCTGTCCCGGAGAAATTTTGGAGACTCCCCAAGGTGATGGGGGGTTTGGATACGATCCCATTTTTTATGTTCCGACAGAACAAAAAACCTTTGCCCAAATGTCACCGGAACAGAAGCAGTTGATCTCTCATCGGGGCCAAGCTTTCAAAGTGTTGCTTCCCCAACTGCAAGAACTCCTCAAACAACCTTTACAGTGAACAGTAACCAGTGTTGTAGGGGTAATTGATCAATTACCCCTAAAGTTTACAGTTTTTTTTCACCGATAACGTAGTCCTCAAGGGACTTAGGCTGGTCAGCTACCTAAAAAGAGAAGCATGATGCCCCGTCTCTTTAGAGCGGGGTGCTNGATAACGTAGTCCTCAAGGGACTTAGGCTGGTCAGCTACCTAAAAAGAGAAGCATGATGCCCCGTCTCTTTAGAGCGGGGTGCTGACTGTTAGATAGCTTCTTGGTTCTTTTCTCCAGTCCGAATGCGGATAATTTGCTCAACAGGAGAGATAAAGATTTTACCATCCCCAATTTCACCTGTACGGGAGGCGGCGATGATTTTATCAACGACTATATCGACTTGATCGTTTTCGACGACGATCTCAACCTTGAGTTTTTGCAGGAACTCAACCGTATACTCAGAACCCCGGTAGCGTTCGGTCTGGCCTTTTTGTCGTCCAAACCCTCTAACTTCTGAAACCGTCATCCCGACGATACCCGCATTGACGAGGGCAATTTTAACTTCATCGAGCTTGAATGGCCGGATAATCGCTTCTATCTTTTTCAATGTACTTCACTCCTAATGTTTTCTACTTGATTTAGCGTGACATATGCTTGATNATACTCAGAACCCCGGTAGCGTTCGGTCTGGCCTTTTTGTCGTCCAAACCCTCTAACTTCTGAAACCGTCATCCCGACGATACCCGCATTGACGAGGGCAATTTTAACTTCATCGAGCTTGAATGGCCGGATAATCGCTTCTATCTTTTTCAATGTACTTCACTCCTAATGTTTTCTACTTGATTTAGCGTGACATATGCTTGATATCACCGCCCGATCAAAAATATTCGTAACATATGATACACTATGTGCTATAATCCAGTATCAATAGTACGACACCTTGAAAGATTTTGAGGGAACTCGTCTAAACAGTACAACAAATCGACACAGGTAAGATGCTACCTTCAGATAAGGTAACTCAGACTGACACCGAATGAAAGCTGAGAAGCTGAAAATAACCTAAACAAATTCACCAAACGATCCAACAACTTCTAGAATTAATAGAAGCTTGAGCTTTTGTTTGTTTTCATAAAAAATACCGAAGATTTGTGTAAAATCTTGTTAAAAATAGCACAATAAAAAATACAGAAGGATTATTACTATTATTAGAATAGTAGCTTTATCTCAAAATTGGAACAAATAGAGAGGAAAACCTGTGCAACTGAGAACTCAAGTAGCAGCAAAACGCGCAACGGGTGCCTTTGCTCTGATGGACAGCCTAAAACGTCACGGAGTAGAGCATATATTTGGTTATCCCGGTGGAGCCATTCTGCCGATTTATGATGAACTCTATCGTTTTGAAGCCGGAGGCGATCTCAAGCATATTCTCGTCAGACATGAGCAAGGGGCAGCTCATGCGGCGGATGCTTACGCTCGGGCGACAGGTCGAGTTGGAGTTTGCTTTGGAACATCAGGTCCTGGGGCGACTAATTTAGTCACAGGAATTGCCACCGCTCATATGGACTCCATTCCATTAGTCGTGGTCACCGGACAAGTCTCTCGCAAAGCCATTGGGACAGATGCCTTTCAAGAAACAGATATTTTTGGGATTACCCTACCGATTGTCAAACATTCCTACTTAGTCCGCGACCCGAAAAAAATGGCGGCGATTGTTGCTGAAGCCTTCCATATTGCCAGTACAGGAAGACCTGGCCCTGTGTTAATTGATGTTCCCAAAGATGTCGGTTTAGAGGAATTTGATTATATTCCCGTTAATCCTGGGGAAGTTTCTCTGACGGGATACCGACCAACGGTTAAAGGCAATATGCGCCAAATTAACCAAGCGATCGCCCTAATTCGCAAAGCCGAACGTCCCTTATTGTATATTGGCGGAGGCGGGATTTCTGCCAACGCTCACGCCGAAATTCACGAACTTGCCGAACTGTTCCAAATTCCGGTGACAACGACGTTAATGGGGAAAGGCGCGTTTGATGAAAATCACCCCCTGTCTGTGGGAATGTTGGGGATGCACGGCACCGCTTATGCTAATTTTGCCGTCAGTGAATGTGATTTGTTGATTGCTGTCGGGGCGAGATTTGATGATCGCGTCACAGGGAAACTGGAAGAATTTGCCTCTCGCGCCGAAGTGATTCATATTGATATTGATCCGGCGGAAGTCGGGAAAAACCGCGCCCCCGAAGTTCCGATCGTGGGAGATGTCAGACAGGTTTTAGTGGATTTGTTGCGTCGATGTCGGGAAACGGGAGAACCTGCACCCCAGACTCAAACTCAAGCTTGGTTAGATCGGATTAACCGTTGGCGCGAAGATTATCCCCTAGAAGTTCCTCTGTATCCTGATAGTCTTTCTCCCCAAGAGGTGATTTCTGAACTGGGGAAAATGGCGCCTGATGCCTACTACACGACGGATGTGGGTCAGCATCAAATGTGGGCTGCTCAATACTTGAAAAATGGGCCGCGTCAGTGGATTTCTAGCGCCGGTTTAGGAACAATGGGTTATGGACTGCCGGCGGCGATGGGTGCAAAAGTTGCTCTACCGGATCACGAAGTAATTTGTATTGCTGGAGATGCCAGTATACAGATGAATATTCAAGAGTTGGGAACCCTGATGCAGTACGGGATTCATGCCAAAACCGTGATTATTAACAATGGTTGGCAGGGAATGGTACGCCAGTGGCAGCAAACGTTTTATGGGGAGCGCTATTCTTCCTCAAATATGGAATTGGGAATGCCCAATTTTGTCAAGCTAGCCGAGGCTTATGGGGTTAAGGGAATGTCAGTCACTCATCGTGATCAACTACATGAGGCGCNGCAGTACGGGATTCATGCCAAAACCGTGATTATTAACAATGGTTGGCAGGGAATGGTACGCCAGTGGCAGCAAACGTTTTATGGGGAGCGCTATTCTTCCTCAAATATGGAATTGGGAATGCCCAATTTTGTCAAGCTAGCCGAGGCTTATGGGGTTAAGGGAATGTCAGTCACTCATCGTGATCAACTACATGAGGCGCTGGCGGAAATGCTGGCTTATGATGGCCCGGTATTGATGGATGTACGAGTGCGTCGAGATGAAAACTGTTATCCGATGGTGGCACCCGGAAAGAGTAATGCTCAAATGTTGGGACTACCCGAACGCAAAAAGTTAGAACAAGCGGCAGAATTAGTGTATTGCAGCAATTGTGGTACCAAGAATGTTGCTAGCAATCATTTTTGTCCAGAATGTGGCACCAAATTATAGGGCGACTCTCAAGCAAGAGGCAGTTTACAGTTTACAGTTTACAGTGACCCGTTATCAGGAACTGTCAGGTGTCAGGTGTAGGGGCGGGTTCCGAGTAAATTTCTGTCTTCTCATAAATAACTTCTATGAACCCGCCCTTCCAGTCATTACCACCTCCTGTCCTCCNTGTAGGGGCGGGTTCCGAGTAAATTTCTGTCTTCTCATAAATAACTTCTATGAACCCGCCCTTCCAGTCATTACCACCTCCTGTCCTCCCGACTTCGGGGCGGGTTTATATCGGTTGTCTGTGGGAAAACATAGATTAATTTGGAACCCGCCCCTACTGGGGTTTAGGGCGGGTTTATATCGGTTGTCTGTGGGAAAACATAGATTAATTTGGAACCCGCCCCTACATCACTGGCCACTGTAAACTATTTCCTAAAATTTATGGATGAAGGCGTTATCAAATATCACTGTCACTGGCTGAAAGATGAACCGATTAGCTGTGATGTTATTCAAGATTTAATGCAATGGCGCGANGGAACCCGCCCCTACATCACTGGCCACTGTAAACTATTTCCTAAAATTTATGGATGAAGGCGTTATCAAATATCACTGTCACTGGCTGAAAGATGAACCGATTAGCTGTGATGTTATTCAAGATTTAATGCAATGGCGCGATGATCTCTATGCTTTGGGTTTAATTGGCGTTTATGATAATGGGATTGGATTTGGTAATATTAGCATTCGGTTGAAAGATTCTCGAGAATTTATTGTTTCTGGGACTCAAACCGGACATTTACCAAAGCTTCAACCCGAACATTACACCCGAGTTTGTGCGTTTAATTTAACTGAAAATTCCCTCACGTGTCAAGGGCCGATTAAAGCCTCTTCAGAGTCTCTGACTCATGCCGCAATTTACAGTTTTAACTCTAAAATCAATGCGATTATTCATGTTCATCATCCCGAATTTTGGCGAACCTTATTATTTCAGGTTCCTACAACTCGCCCAGAAGTTCCCTATGGTACACCCCAAATGGCAGAGGAAATGTTTCGTTTATTTCAACAACAAGATTTAACCCATCAAAAAATTCTCGTGATGGCCGGACATGAAGACGGAGTATTAACCTTTGGGGAAAGTTTAGCAGAAGCGGCGGAGGTCTTATTTCAGTATTGGAAACGGTGATCAATGATCTCACGACTTCTGCTAGAACCGGTCGGAAAAAAGGGGTTGATTTCCGAGCCGATTTTTGGTATGATTGTAGGTAAGTTAAATAATGGGATGTTTGAAAAAATAAAATTTTAGGCAATATTTCCATTATAAGATAATCATACCTGGTTTTCGCCAAAGTTGTCAACCCCCTAACCCCAAAAAAGGACAAATTTCATAAGTTTTTTAAATATTTTTTGTGAAAATAGTTTTAATCTTCAAAACTAAATCGAAAATTCTCAAATTTTTATTGA
Organism: Limnoraphis robusta CS-951; assembly: GCF_000972705.2. The sequence continues at coordinate 12,243 of NZ_LATL02000047.1, forward strand.
AAATAATTCCTAAAAAGTTGACGACAGTATAGGGGTTCTGCTACTCTTAAGAAGAACTCACCCAAGGGCTTCTAGTGTCTTGAAGCAAAAATAGCGGCTGAAACCCTGATTATTAGGTTAATTGTCAGCATTTCCGGACTAAGTTTTGGCAGGCGCGATGCACGAGTTTTTGAGAGAGCAGCAAGGGTTGCAAATCAGCCTCTTGACAAAATGCACAAAATAACAGGTAGGGTGGGTGAGAGGATTAAAGATTCTCATTTCTACTGTCAATTCAGGGGTGATCGCGTACCCTCAGATTTTAGGGCGGGTTGATTAAAATGGAGGATCACAGATGTCGGTTTTGTTAGAAGCCACTCAACTAACAATGAAAAAAATTAGTATTATTTTTGCGTTTTTGGGACTAATTTTTTTATTTAGCCTAAATTTGGGGGTGGACTCAAATCCGGAAGCAACGCTAGAGTTACCCTCAATTATAGGCGATCGCATGGTACTTCAGCAACAAACCGATGTCAACCTTTGGGGATGGGATAAACCGGGTAATACTGTCACGGTAAAATTTAGAGGTCAGGAAGTACAAACCCCCGTTGAAGTAGACGGGAAATGGCAAGTGAAAATTCCCAGTGGCGAGGCGGGGGGGCCGTTTAATTTAACCGTTGAAGGTTCCGAAGAAGTCACCTTAAAAGATGTGTTAGTTGGGGAAGTTTGGGTTGCAGGCGGACAAAGTAATATGTGGTGGTTTGTCAGTCGCAGTGATAATTCTAAACAAGAAATTTCTCAAGCAAATTTTCCGAATATTCGGGTTTGGGATGGGAATTCTTCACCCAAAGAAAATGGCTGGCCTGCAAATACACCTCAAAAAACCGTTCCGGCAAAGTGGGAATTAACAACCCCAAAAACCGTTCAAGGTTTCCCTGCAACGGCTTATTTTTTTGCCAAAGAACTGCATCAAAAGTTAAACGTTCCGATAGGAATTGTACATCTGGCGGTTCCCAACCGAGAAATTGAAACGTTTTTATCTCAACCGTTACTCGCGGCAAATTTTCCCGAAACTCTAGCCTTTTGGCAGCTACAAAAAGATGCTCAAACCAGACCCGCCCAGTTATTTAACAGTATGGTTTATCCGGCTATTTCCTATACACCCAGAGGGTTTATTTGGTGGCAGGGAGAAGCCAATGCAAAAGAGGCGATGCAGTATAGAACTTTATTTCCAAGTTTGATTCAAGAATGGCGAAGTTTGTCGGGAAATGATAACGCTCCTTTTTTATTTGTTGAACTTGCTAATTTTCTGGAAAAACAAACCTATCCCTCCGAAGATGATCCCTGGCCGAGATTGCGAGAAGCCCAAAAAGAGGCGTTAAAGTTGCCGAATACGGCGATGGTTTCTACTATTGATATTTTAGATGAAAATGATGATTTGAGCAATATTCATCCCCCCAATAAACAGTTAGCCGGAAAGCGGTTATTTTTGGCGGCGATGGCGAAGGTTTACGGCGAGAAAGATTTAGTTTGGAGGGGGCCTAGTTATCGGTCGGTTGAATTTAAAGAAAATCAAGCCACTGTCACCTTTGATTCTGTGGGAAAAGGATTAAAAATTCAGGGAGATAAGTTAAAAGGATTTGCTGTGGCGGGAAGCAACCACCGTTTTTTTTGGGCGGATGGAAAGATAGAAGGAAATCGGGTAATTTTAACCAGTGAAGCCGTTAAACAACCGGTAGCGGTTCGTTATGGTTGGGCAAATAATCCCGTTGGAAACCTTTACAACGAAGCCGATCTTCCGGCGTTTCCCTTTCGTACAGATAACTGGCTGTTAAACTGGGATAAATCCCGCTTTGAAGCCATGAGTTTATTGGAGTTGGCGGCTTATATTCAAAGGAATATTCAACCCAGTCAACTGGAGATAAAATCGGTTTGGGATGAAGTTTATC
>NZ_LATL02000048.1 GCF_000972705.2 Limnoraphis robusta CS-951
GAGGAGAGGGAAAAAGTGTCCCTGGCGGGACTATTTATTAATCGAGAGGAGGCGAATGGTCTCCCCCTGTAGGGGCAGGGCCGTTTCGTTCTAAAATTTGGCGATCGCTAAGATCTAAAATTGGCAGTAATTTTGTACATTCAGGAATTAGATGTCGCAGCTTCAGGCGATCATGTCGCAACAAAAAACGTCTGAAATTCAGTGTTTTCAACAGGTTTAAGAAAAATTTAGATCGTTCCCTCTGGCTTGTTAAATTTCAGGATTTACAGGTCGCAAAGCTTGTTTTTCAGATATTGATGAGTCGCTTTTTTTGATTTCAGAAATTAATTGTCGCTATTTCAGAAAATTCATGTCGCTTCCATGAATTTAGACTTTCAGAAATTACGGGTCGCAAAATCTAATTTTTCAGAAATTATGGGTCGCAAATTTCCAATCCCACTCAATTTTTTCTCCTGACTAGATTTTTGATGCGTTATTTGCTTTTTTCAATTCTGTAGGAATTATTAAAATTAGAATATAGAATACCTTAAACTTTGTATAAATTTACACAAGATTGACGCTTTTAATACAGTTTTTCATAAATATGAGATTATCGATTAAAGGGAGTTATTAATAAAAAGAAAGCTGTTGCTTGAATCGGTGTAATTATTTTTACACTAGAAAATTAAGTAAAAATTAAAAACTTTAATAAATTCATTTTTTCTTCAAAGTTAACAATTTTTTATCAATAAGATGCCACATAAAAAAATATCAATAATATTAAGTCTTTATTAAATTTAGGTTCAAAGGAAACTCAGCTCCTCAAAACCTGTTATCATCTCATTCAGATCAGAGAGGTAAATCAAATATGATCGATGAAGAAGAAGACTATCAATACCCACCGCCAACCAACAATTTATCTTTAAGAAAGACCAGCCCCTCTCGTAAATTGCCTTCGGAAAAATTGATAACAGAAGATGCTGTGCATCGGATGAATGTTATTCAAAACTTAAAGGCATTTCGACGGGTCTATTGTTAGGAGAATCTCGTTCCGGAAAATCGAACCTCTCCCTGGAGAAAGTATTAGCCATACTCGCCGAAAGAATTGGTCGGGAAATTCAAGTGATTAAAAAAGCGACGGGTTCGGAAATTAAAATTTATTAACCTATACCCCTGCTTTTTTGATTTTCTCTCATCAGGTACATTGACGAGAGCCATAACCATAACGGATGTACTCTTGCGAAAGCTTCCCCTAGTATTTAGCAGTATTGAAACCTACGCAACTATTAACGAGCAATTCCCCGTTTCAAAACTGCGATCGCCATCCGGGTTCTATCATTGACATTCAATAAGAAGTGTTAGAGCATCACAGAACATTATCACAACAGTTCAGCTTGAATTCAAGGTTGATTGTTGAATGGCGATCGCCTAATATTCTACCCTATTTTTGTTTGCCAATTCATTGCATAACTTTGAATTTGATCTGCTTGATCAAGACCATTGATAATTTTACGCGCACTCCAGAAATCAACATGGTTATTTGAAATATAGTCATCCAGTTTGATACCCGTAAAGATACCCCGTTTCATGCCATCAACTAGGATAAACAGTGAAAGATCGGGACGCATGACGAGATCGGGATTGTTAACCAAATCCAACCCCAAAACATCGGAATATTTCCGATAATTGTAATCCCAGGTTAGCTGCACATATCCCCGTCCGTAGTAGGGATAATAACGTAGAGTTTGGCGGTGATTTTCTCCTGCTGGTTCGCCCAAATAATAGGATTCTTTTACGGGTTGGAAACTCTCGGCTGTTTCATGTTGAACGGTTGCAATAATATAAGCAATTTGAGCTTGAGAGGTAATATTTTGGCGGTGAGCTTCTTGGATAATTGCCTCAACTGCTGCTTGTTTATCGCCGCCTTTCCAATGGGGTAATATTCCTACACTCGGTTTAGCATCAAGTAACGCTTTAGCCGTTGTTGCTCCTAAAACATCTCCGCCACTCAGTTGACGACTGACTTTAAATTTCCTCAAAGCTGCTTGTGTTTTCGGCCCGTAAATTCCATCAACATCTTCTAACAGATGATTCGCCCGTAAAATCGTCTGAATTTCTGCACAAAAGAGTTTATCTTCAACCAATAAACCGGAGTTAATATCATCAAAAGTAATCGATAGGTTTTGGTCAATCACATCTTGAAGTGTTAGACTAGATGGTTCGTCAGAACCTCCACGAGACTGTCCTGAATTTAATTTATCGAGTTTAGTTTGGGTGACGAAACCGACTATTCCATCAACCTGTAAACCTTGTTGGGCTTGAAATTTTCGGACGGCTGCATCGGTTTGTTTTCCAAAGATACCATCTGCTGTTATTGCAATTCCAACCTTGGCTAAATCTTCTTGAAGTTTGCGAACTCGTTCTCCCTGCATCGGAGGAATAACTAATCGTAAATCCCCGTCTTTGTCGCTGCTAAAGGGGGCTGAATGAATGCCGGGAGGGAGAAAACTTACATGAAGGTGATTGTCGTGTCCAAAGTAAGATTCTACTCCTTTAATATCCGGGTCATTAAACAGAATAACCTTCACACCCAAAATAGGATTATTGTGAATTAAATCGACTAATTGTTGAGTGCGATCGCGAGAGTATTTACTATCATACCAAGTGAGCGCAATTTCTTCTTCAGTGTTAGCAACGGGGGCAATATCAACATCAAGTCCATGTTGATGAGAACTATGAGGTCTCATTGGCCCACCGTTGGGAAGACTAATATTTCCGATGCCAATTCGAGGCTTGGAATAGAGTTTTGCCCACTCGCTACAGATATGTTTAATGGCTTGAATTACTTCTGAATGACCATAACATTTATCACGAAGTCCGTAACATTCATAGCCTCCTCCACTGGCAGGCATTTGTTGAAAAATACCTCGCGATCCCCAACTCAACTGTTCGAGTTCTTCTGCGGTAAAACCAATAGGTGCGGTGCAGGCTGTATGGTCATGTTCTGAAGTTTCAGAGCGAGAGTTGCGATTAATTTCTAATACCATTGTGGTCTCCTTGTTTTAATTTTGTTTGCTGTAAAAAAGACCGCTTGTTAGGAAGGCGATCTTCGCCAATGCCAAGGGCAGAATAACGGAAGGGTTAACATAACAATTCCTGACGGCTTGAGTGCGATCGCTTTTTTTAAGTCATAATCAGATTTACTGAGATGGATTGTCTTGTCTGAGATCGCACTTACTTCTAAACTAATAATAAATAAGAGTGCGATCGCACTCTCGTGCCAAGAGTTTTTGAATAGTGATCGCACTTACTTCTAAACTAATAATAAATAAGAGTGCGATCACCCGATTCAATTACTATAATCCCAGAAATACAGGTATTTTTTGATGGTGTACCCTAGTGTAACCTGACTCAAATACCGGCTCAAAATCATAGCCCTATTTAGAGCGAGATTTAGAATTAGCTTGAATCTTGACAAGTTGGATTTTCAGATCGCCCTTTGTATCAAGCTTAACCTTGCCTGTTGCACCCTTGTCTGTAAAGTCTTTACAAAAGGCTATGTTAGTTTCTACAGCTTCTTTGTTGAGCAGGGTGTGTGCATTTGGGTGGCTGAGGATTGCTACTAGGAGTTTGGGTACTGCTGTCAGTAGTTATAGGGATGCCCTTATAGCTTGTTCCCCCTTTCGCAAAACTAGGAGGAATAAAAATGAAACTGGAGCAAACGACAAGGAGAAAAACAACAAGCAACAGTTTAAAAGCAGACACGGACTTCGTAAACATAACTTAACTCCTTAGTGATATTCACAGTATAAGATGGTCTAGATCTACCTACAAGTCACTTATTCAAGTGACACTTATTTTGGGGTTTGGGGTAAAGATTTCGGAAGCTATAGCAGAAGTCAGGAGACAGGAGACAGGAGACAGAATTGAAACCTTTATCATAAAAGGATTTGACAGAAAAACAGTGTCCTAATCAACTCTTTCTCTGCTATATGAGGGAAAAACTCAATAAGCGATAACAAATCTTTGAGAAATTCTAAATCTTTCGTACAAGTGGTTCAATTGCTAAAACCGCTATTTCCTGACCAGGCGGCCTTCGTACAAATATTTTTAGCATTTCGCGTACCTTTTGTGGATTTTGTAGAGTCTTGGAAGATCGGATGATCCTTCAAATTATTGCAAGCGAGTTGAAGCCAACTTTTCCAGTCAGTTTGACCCCATAATCTCAATTCATTATACTGACCCCCACTAGCAATATATTGACTATCAGGGCTAAAAGCGACTGATTCAACTTCACCAAAATCTCCTCTAAAAATAGATAAAAGTTGACTATTATTGACCTTGTTAGCATTGAAAGACCATAGCCTTAATGTATTATCATAACCACCGCTAACAATGTATTGACCATCGGGGCTAAAAGCAACCGAGTAAACCCATGCCTGATGTCCTCTCAGGGTATTCAGTTGCTCCCCTTCTAAAGACCATAACCGCACAGTAGAGTCAATGCCACTGCTAGCAATATACTGACCATTGGGGCTAAAAGCAACAGAATTAACCCTTTGCTCATGTCCTTTCATTGTCTTTAATAACTGCCCTCCTACAGACCACAGACGAACTGTAGAATCATCGCTACCACTGACTATGTACTTGCTATTAGGGCTAAATGCCACAGAATTAACGGCGTTCTCATGTCCATAAAAAGTGGATAACAATTTTGTTTCACTTCCTTCTATAGACCACAGCCGGATTGTTTTATCCGCACTGCCACTAGCGATGTATTTCCCATCAGGACTAATTGCTACGGAGAGTATTTTATCTGGTTGTTTTAAAGTCTTGAGTAATTCTCCCTTAAGCGACCAAAAACGAATTGTGTTATCGGAACTACCACTGATAATATATTCACCATTTGGGCTAAAGATTACTGACTTCACCTCATCTTCGTGTCCTTTTAGAATCGCTATTTCATCACCCTCTATTGTCCAAATGCGTATGGTGTAGTTTTTATTGCCAGCCACAATATATTTCCCATCAGGACTGAAAGCTACCGACGTAACGGTTCCTGCACCATCTTCAGTCTTCTTCAGCAGTTGGCTCGGTTGTCCCTGTGTAGACCACAGTCGAATTGTGCCATCTCGACCTCCACTGATTAGAAGTTTATTGTCGGGTGTGATAGTTGTTGAATAAACCTCACCTTCATGTCCTCTAAAAGCAGCGAGTTCAACTAAATCTGATCCATTGACTATCGTCCATAGCCGCGAGGAATTATCAAAACTGCTACTAACAATATATTCACCGTCTTGGCTAAATGAAACAGAAGTTACTATGGCTTCATGCCTTGTTGTCGCAAGCAAGCCATCTTTTACAGACCAGAGTCGCAAGGTTTTGTCTTGACCGCCACTGATAATAAATCCACTTTTAGGTTCATAATTAGGGCTAAGATTGACTGATTCAACCCTCCAGTAATGCCCTGTGAAAGTTTTCAATAATTCACCTTCAACAGTCCATAACCGAACCGTAGAATCTATACCGCCGCTCACAATATATTTCCCATTTGAACTAAAAGCAACTGAAAGAACAGATCCTTGATGTCCTTTAAAAGTCTTGAGCAGTTGACCTTTTGTTGACCATAACTGAATAGTTCCATCCGAACTGCCAGTTATAATACGGTCGCTACTAGGGCTAAAAGACACAGAATACACTCTATCTTTCAGTGGTAAAGTCTTTAATAATTGACCTTCCTTTGACCACAACTTAACGGTCTGATCTTCGCTGCCACTGAGGATGTATTTACCATCAGGGCTAAAAGCAACAGAATTAACCCAATCTTGATGTCCTTTGAAAGTATGGATTAATTCACCTTCAATCGACCATAACCGAACTGTAGAATCTTCACTCCCAGTAGCAATATATTTGCCGTCACGACTGACTGCGACCGAAGTAACCCATCCGTTATGTCCTCGTAGAATCTTACGCTCTCGTACTGTGTCGATAGCATTAGGCAAGACTGCTTGTATCTCAGGTAAAACTTGTCTTAATCTATCCTGACTCTCGCCAGTTGCTTGAATGGCTAAAATTAACCCTTCCATCGGTGAGTTACTCGATAATAAGTTTTGCGCCCTAGCAGCTTTTTCCCGTAAAGATGACACCTCGGCTTGATATAGTGCAGTAATAATCAAGCCGACCAGTCCAAGTCCTACTGCTGTGACAATTCCAATGAGTCTGTAAGCTTTTCTCCTTTGTTCAATCAAACTTTCCCGTATAAAATTGTCCTCTGTACGATTGAACCAGTTGTTGTCAATCAGAATTCGTTTTAATTGTTCTAAGCGGGGATCATCATTCCAGAGGTAGTGATTTGATTTTTCACGGGAACCTTTAGAAGACTTTGCTTCTCGGTGTTTACGGCTTTCTCGCTCAAGTTGCCAATTCTCAACTTTGCAGATCAAAAGTGTTTCTGTCTGTCTCAAAATATTGAGCAATGTTTTGTGTTCTTTTTCCTGTTCATTTTTATTACACCAGTCATTTGCTGCGACAGTTAACCGTTGTTGCAGGATTAAATTTTCCTCCTCCTCCTGCTTCCACTCCCGCAGCTTTTGCCAACCCCGCACTAAGGCATCATGGGCAGGTTCGACATAAATATTCCCCTCAGCATTTTGTCCTATAACCAGTAAGCGTGCTTTCGTAAAACGCTCAATGACTTCTTTAACAAAATCGTTTTTTTCTGGCGGATATTCTAGTTCCGATAACGGGACTCGTCTGCGTGCTAATTCACCTCCGCCAAGAGCAATCATCCGCAGCATCGCATGACGAATAATCTGGGCATAAGCTTCATCTTCTTTCACTAATGCCTCATATTCTTGATCAGCTTTTTGAGTCAGTGATAGGGTGACTCCTCCCAACTCTTGATAATCTTCTTGAGTCATCGCCCGTTCAATGATTTTCCCTTCGATTTCTGCCTCCCGTTGTCGCTTTAAATACTTGAGATAAAGTTCGCTCAAAGCAAAAGAAAGCAGGGGTAATGCTCCTGGCATATCTGCCACTTCATCAATTAATTGGTTTACCAATTCGGGAGGCTGAAAAAACATCACCCGTGCTTCTGCGGGCTTTTGAATAGCTTCGCGCAGTTCCCCTCTGGTCATCGGGGAGACAATAAATCGTCCGCTTTGCCAACGATTTTTTAGCTCAGTATTTTTGACGCTATAGCCTTTAGGAATAAACTTAAAGCCCACATCTCTGACTTGGGGTTCAAAATCAGAACGGAGGCTTAATACAACCCGTAATTTATCCCGATGGGCATCAATGGCTGTCAATATCTGTTGGAAAAACTCCTTGCGTACATCCTCGTTTGCACAGAGAGTAATAATTTCTTCGCTTTGGTCAATAAATAGTAATAACTTAGAGTTGGGATTATTTTTAGCCCAAACCTCAATACTCCAAGCTAGGTTCTGCTGAGGATTGTTGACGTCTACTTCTGATAAGTGAGCATCTTTCAACGCTTGATTTAACGCTTGAAAGGGAGTCTCACCCGGACGAATAGGCGGTATAATAAACCATTTCTCAGTCTGATTTTGACGTAATTGGGGAATTAATCCTGCTTTCACTAAACTAGATTTACCCGAACCGGAAGCACCCAACACGACTGTAAGAGCATGAGTTTTGACAAAATCCTGTAACTTTTTCACCTGTTCAGTTCGACCAAAAAACAATTCATTATGTTTCTCGTCAAAAGATTCTAAGCCTCGGTAGGGATTTTTTGAGACATCTAACGGTGGTGCGGGTTTTAATTTCTCTGGCACAAAGCCGGGTAAAGTAAAAATAAACTCGCCTCGGTCATGCTTTTGTAACGGCCAAAGTCCAGCCGTTTGCAATTCGCTATAACCATCTTTATCTATTAAACTATCTCGCAGATATAGATAAAGTTCCGGGGCTGTAATTACCCCATCTCCTGTTAAATCTGCTTTCATATCTTTTAACCCATTAATCAGAGCTTTAGCAAAAGGAGAATGTTGATTATCCGGTGCTATTCCGCGCTCATCAGTATAGTCTAGAGCTTCTTGATTATGAGCAGCAGAGGTAATGGCTTGCCAAGCTGGATAGCGAATAAAGCGATCGTAATGCTCTCTATGAAGAGTTTCTAATTCTGGAATCACATTTCGATGACTTGACCAGCGAAAATTTCCCGCAAAGCAACAATCTAATATCACCAATAAATGATGACATTCAAGTTGAGAAAGTGCTTCATTTAGCTTTTTCATGGGCAGGTAAGTTTCCCAGTTTCCCAACTTGGCATCTTGAGGAATTAAAGCTCCTGCCGGCCCATCTTCACTGTTACGAGCAATGCCATGTCCGGCAAAGTAGAATAATAAGCGATCGCTTTCTGTTGGCTTAATTTGGTTGGGTAGAATATCAAACAGGAGTTGATTGAGCGCTGCCAATGTTGCTTCACCCTGTTCGGGAAATAGGCGAACGACTTTTTGATAGTTGTATTCGTTTTCTAAAAGATTTGCAACAGCTTTAGCATCATTAACTGCTGTTTTTAGTTGATGGATTCCATTTTGATAATTGTTGATGCCGATAACGACAGCTATGTTGCGCTGAAAATTCGTTTGACTGAGTGACCAAACCATTGCTAATTATCCAAATCACTTAAAAACCTGAAACTTGAGGGAATATAAAAACAAAGACTTGCTTTAAGAATCGGCAGTTAAGATGCACCCCAAATTTAAACTTACTGCCGACTTACTTTCAGGTATTACTTGGAAATGCTTGCACCTTTTTTAACTAAAAGTGTAAGCTGCTCTGTTGTCCATTCTTCACTAGCATAAGCCGCAGAATTGACATTTTTTGTGGGGGGAGCATCTTCGCTAGCAAAGAAAGCTGCTAAAAATTTTGCAAGTTGAGTTGTAGCTTTTGCTGGATTTTTAGGTTGCATAGGCTGATCTAATGCGGGTAATTCTAACCAGTCAAAGCTAGTTCCATCAATTGTGGCGAAAACTTTTAGAATATCTACACCTTCCTGAGAACCGTTGGAAAGGCTTGTCTTAATCCGCCACTTGACCTCCTGACCCGGATCTATCGTTTGAAAAGATGCGCCTTTTGGGTAGCCTTTTTTAATACTCCAGTCGGGTTGAATGGCGAGTACCGTAATGTTAAGAAATAGGGAGGATTTATTGCGAATAACTAAGTAAGCGTATCGCTCCACATCAAGAGTAGGTAAGTTTCCAGAACCTTTGAAGGGTATTAATTCTTCTTGCTCTCCGGGTACAAAGTCATCTGGTAATGCAAATAACTCTAGCTCGATTTTCCCGTTAAGCGGAGACATTGGATCGTGGTTATCCAAATCTATAGTTGCGTGATATTTAGACAAATGTACTAAACGTTTTACCACGTCAACTGCGGCATTAGAATTGTTGACTTCTAAAGCGGGTTGCAAATTAGAAATTGGCATTCCAGCACGATCTAAAATCTCATACTGACCTGCTGAGTTGATAGAAACTTGATAATCGGCCGTTTCATCTCCAGATACTAATTCCACCCAACCTTTGCCTTCGGGGATTGCAAGTTCAATGGCTTTTAGTGCAATTTTTGCATCTATTTCCAAAGGTTGATCTGTTTCTTTGGGTAATACCAAGCGTACTTTGCGAACAAGTTGAACATTAGGATACAGCAGTAAAGCGGGTGCGCCCTCTTCAATATTTTCTTTTTTGTTTTCCCCGAGTATTTGAGTAATAGTAGCCCAAGAATTTACTGCACCGAGTTGTGTAATTTCAACCACAGCTAATCGTTGATGGGTTTTTGTTAAATCTGCGGTTCCTGATGGGTAAATAGCCAACTCTGCACCTTTACGCAAACCGTGAGCTTGACCCGCATTTAATTTCACCCGGTTTTCTTCTAAATCTACCTGTATTATTGGTACTGTTAACTGGGGGGATACAAAATTGTTTCCGAAGAAAGTGCGATCGCTTTCTCCCTGCAACATGGGTGTTTGTTTTTCAAATTGGTTGCGGACTTTGGCAAAAACGTGATCGTGAAGTGTTTTGGCAGTAACTCCTGTTCCAAACTTCTCCAAAAACCTTAACAGCCAATAAGTTAGCGCTCCTTGACGCTCCCCATCAAAATTTTTTTCGTAAGCATATTCATTGTCTCGACAAGCAGCTAATAAAGTGTAACCTTTGGGTTCAAGCCAACCACTACTTGTAACGTTGCGAGTATTTTTATTGTTCTGTGCCAAAGTTTGCCAAGTTTGAGCCAATTCATCGGCAGATGCGACTAAACTTTCTGTGGGTCGTGGTGTTGTGTCAATACCACCCCCTTCTGCTCGACGAATATCACAATTATCTCCAATATTTCGTGCGGCACCTCCAGAATGACAGCTATCAAGAGTAACCGTAACGACTAACCCTTTATCTACCATATTTTTTAGGAGTTCTGCTAACTCAAAGTCGCGGAGATAACGAGTTTTTGGGTTGCCAATATCGGTGGGAACTAACGACTGGTCAATTCCATCTTTTCCTTTAAGATTGGAATAAATTGTTGCTGCACGTCCACCGTGACCCGAGTAGTGAATATATACTTGGTCTTGAGGTTGAGCTTTCTCTGTAATTTCTTTAAACTTGGCTACCATATTTTCGTAGGTAGGCCATTGATCTTGAGGTTCTAATGGCTCGGCGGAACCTTCAACATTAGAAGCTGTTAACTTGATAATTTGTGTTTCGGGTACTTGCAGTCTATTTGTCAGAAAAGCCTCTACCCTGTTGATGTCGCGGACGCATCCTTGAAGGTTTTTATAAAAACTACCATCCGGTAATTTATTGGGCAGGTAGCAATCGATTCCTATCAGTAATGCGTGGAAATTCAAACCGTTTGTAAGAGTTACGTCTGTCATATTAGTTCCAATTGATTTTTCTGGAGTTGTTGTCTTGAGAATACTGAGACAAACTGCACCGAAGCAAGTTGAAAATTTAAAGCTTCAATCCGGCTTCAGCATTGCGTTTGGGTAGTGGGGGAAGTGATTTGACTTCGGGGATTCCCCGAACTTTATTTGGGTGTCAAATCGAATAAAAGTAAAATGAGAGACTTTTTCATGCTTCAATAGCCTCGTTTACAGGGGTCGTTTCTGTTATCGAGGCTTGTGGGTTAGAGATTTCAGATTCATTAACTTTGCTTTTCCAAACTTCACAAATTGTTTCAGATGTTGCAGAGGAAATTGTTTTAATAATGAGGACAGCTAAAATTGCTGCAATGGGATAAGCTAACTGTAAGTTAGCGGCTAAAAATGGAATTAATGCTTGGGCTGCCGTCCCAAAATTCTCTTTAAATTTGCCAGCAACTTTTCCAAGATTCTCTTTCAATAAAGCTTGGGATTGAGTTTGAATGATTTGTTCATCAAACAGGTCACTACACATTAATTTGTAGGCTTTTGCATTTAACTTTTGGAAGAAGCGATCGCCAGCATTAATCGTCTCTTGATCATGCCCGCCTCTTGGTGTTGCTTTTAATTCTTCTTCTAAGCTATCTAAACTATCTAACGAAGAAGGAGAACGGGATGTGTCATCATTGTTGGCTATTTGTTGTTCCTGGACTGCGAGTTGTGCTTTCAAACTATCTTCATCCAGTTCCATTAATTTTTCGATAACTTCATCAAGTTGACTCATGGTTTTTTTTAGTGATAAAGGTTGACAAAAATGCAATTTTATCAGTTAAACGAACTTTTATTTAACTGATAAAACTCCTGAATACGAAGGATTAGGATAAGGGGAAATGACACCAACTTTCGCCATCAACATCCCAAACTTGGCGAACCTCAGCATAGCTATAGCGAACATCACCGCCACTAATACTTTCATCCGCATATCCGCCTCGATATCCTAACCATTTCCCGTTGGGGTCGTTACAAATCCAAACTTTGTCTTTTTCGTCGTATCCTTTAATGACAATAATATGACCGAAATTCGTAAAATAGCCGTGAATAATAACGGGATGGCCTTTGGCTAAATGTTGTTTGATTTCGGTTTCAGTGGTGACAGTTTTAAAAGATGTATTCTGAAGTTTTCCCGGCCCATGTTCTTCACCCCATTCTCGCAGTAATCGTTGAAGAAATTCGGGAATATGACGAGTTTTGGTTGAACCTGTATATCCATACTGTTGATCCCATTCTTCCGTTTTCCGAAATAGCACATCTTCCAGTTGAACATCATTGTTAATATCTTGTGCGGTTCGAGAATCAATCCCGTAATATTTGAGAACCATCGCCACACAAGTAACATTACAAGCACCGTTAGGATTCTCTAAATTATTCAGTTGAGAATGATAAGGGACTTTTAAATCAACTTTCGGAGGAAGAACCGGGGGATATTGTTGACTGGGTTCTTCGCCGCGAGAAACTGCGGTTAATACAATTTCAACATCTTCACCAGAACAGTAATATTGTTTGGGTGCTGTTTCAATTGAACGGGCATCAAATTCATCCAAATATACCCGAATATATTTGCCCTGTAAGTCTGGGGTGTAAGCACTTATCGGGATTTCATCTCCAGCACTATACTTCAGGACTTCTTCGGGAGATAAAAGAGAGGTTTCTAAAGGTCTAACTTTCAGTACAGAATTGGAAGTAAACCGTAAAGTATACTCATTAGAAGTAGTAGACATTTTTTTCTCCTTTGAACAATTTAGTTTGCTCGAACATCAGTATCAACTTGTTCGTTAACACTTTTGTTCTTAACTATCTCAATACTATCTGAATATAGCAATCAGAAATGATTTGTGAGAAATCTAAAAGCTGATAAAAAGTCTGTAACGACTTTCCAAGATTGCCTTTTGCCTCTTGCCTTTTGCCTTTTGCAAGAAGATATGACACACAACTCAGAACGGACTGCTATAAGTTAGGTTTGCTAATGAAGTAAATTTCGGTTAATTGGGTCATGGCGATATTCAAATTGAGTAAATGCTAGAGTTTCAACTTGTTCACAGAATAGCTCATTAGTCATTTAATCAATAGTCACATAAATGAGCGATTGACAGATGGGTACTGGTATTGCTATAATCCTATGTTAGGAGATTCAAAGCCTAAATTTTTCGGTAACACTCACATCTCTCCAAACTATTTTCACGCCAAAACTATCCCCGAGCGCGGCGTTAAACTCCAAGGAAATTTTTGGGTTATCGTTTTTAGTTAAGGCTTCCATCACGGCAGTTTCTTCTTCATCTAAAATCATAATCCCTAGAGAGGGTGGCAGGTATTCTTGACCGTTTGTTGGATGTAACTCTACAATAATGTTCATTTCGTCTAAGTCGTTTTCGTCCGGGCTAACCTTATTTGAATCATTTTGATGACGATTGCGATCAACAAATGGTCGCCATGCTTTTGGGGGCTTCAAATAGTTGGTTTGGTATCTCCCTATCGGCTCTTTCTTTACCGGAATCCACGAATAAATTAGAGCAGTTAGTCAGCGATAATTGGGCGGCATTAAAGAGTGCAACATCGTCGGAAGTTTTAACCGGAATTTTAGCCGCACTGCAAGCAATGGGTCAACTGCGAGAGTTTGCCCAGTATTCAACATCGGAGATTTGGGTGATCGGTACAAAGGGTTGAATCGGGTGAAGTTGAAGACGATGCAGCCCAAGATTTAAAGACTCCCGAATGGTCCGGCTTTTTCTAATCCGAATACGGTCGAGAAAACCGTCAATTTTGAAATTCGTTCTATCGATCCGCCCAAAAATTATGAACAATATTTCACTCAAACCGTTCTCGTCGAAAAACTGCGGGAAGTGCGATCGCTAATTGGGTTTACCCGAATTCAATCTCCGGGCGATTTTGACGACGCAGGAGACATCCCAGAAGAATATCGAGTTCGTCTCAGTCGTCATCAGCCCGAATGGGTTCCGGCAACAGAAGTCAAAGGCGAAGGTATCTTTTTACCAAAAATTGCCGCACACGCCCCTACCTTCAGGTATGGGGATATAAGGCTCTTTCTAATGCTATAATAACTCTACTG
>NZ_LATL02000049.1 GCF_000972705.2 Limnoraphis robusta CS-951
TGGGGACCCCGCCCCTACAGGATTTTTTATTGATTCTCTGGGGCGGGTTTATTAAGGTTGTTTGTGGGAAATCTAGATGGGTTCGGAACCCGCCCTGTTATAGATTTATGCTATAGATTTTAAAATTTAACGGGATTCACCATCTAGGCGATATTCTCGAAAGTTTTCTTGAGTATTGCCATCAATTCTTAATACAGCGATCGCTTTATTTTGGGGATTTTTAACGACATAATACCAAGTAAACCCTGTGCGATTATTAATCACCTGTAAAAGTTCAGGTTTTCCGGCAAATGCTGCTTGAATGGCTTGTTCATATTCTTTGGCTACAAATGTTCGATCAAAGCCATTATTTTTATTGTAACCTTCCCAAGAATTGTAACTCCAAATTACCGTTTCATCTTGAGTATCCGGCAAATACAACGTCATCTGATTCACAAAAGATAATTTGACAACACTTTGTATCAGTTCATGCAAAGAAAGCGGTACATTATTGCGGGGTGGGGTTGTAATTTGACTAATTTGTTCCACCCATTTATCTTGTAAATTTTGCATTTGTTCAGCCGCAATTTCTTTAAACACTTGAGTGCGATGAACAGTGATGCGATTATTAACCCAAGAGAGAACACCAATTAAGGCTGAAAAGACTGAAACTAATCCCACCATATACAGGAGATAAGTCGTTTTTGGGGCTTCAGGAACAACATTAGAACTGTCTAACTCTGGGTTCCGTTTTAGAGAACCAATTGCACTAACAATTTCTTGAATTCCTAATACAAAAGTAATCGCCACCCCAAACACACTTAAAGCCACACTCGCCCAAAATATTCCGAATAAAACCGCTTCAACTTTCGCACTGAAAATATCCCATTTCAGAATTTCATCAAAAATCCCCAAAACCACTAATGTCGCACCCAGTAATAAAAGTGCAATAGTGGTTGCAACAGTGAATGATAATAGCTTAATGCGTCGTCTCATCAATTAATTCTCCGGCTAAAACGCCTCTAAAAGAAAGGTTAAGATTTTGGAGACTCATCAAAAAGGAATGCTATCTTACATCCTATAGCATTGTGATTGTAGGTTGAAAAAGCTATGACTGGACACGAACTCTTACTGTTAGGATTGCTTCTGTTACCCGGTATGGCATTGTCAATCCTGATTATCGGATCGTTTGCGGCTGGAGGTTAATCCCGTGTTGCAGGAGGGAGGCGGGTGTCTCCCTTTTAACACTAATTTTGAAGAAGTTTTAACTAAAATTGTAGGTTGGGTAGAACGAGAGTGAAACCCAACAAGCTCAAATTGTAGGTTGGGTAGAACGAGAGTGAAACCCAACAAGCTCAAATTGTAGGTTGGGTAGAACGAGAGTGAAACCCAACAAGCTCAAATTGTAGTGAAACCCAACAAGCTCAAATTGTAGGTTGGGTAGAACGAGAGTGAAACCCAACAAGCTCAAATTGTAGGTTGGGTAGAACGAGAGTGAAACCCAACAAGCTCAAATTGTAGTGAAACCCAACAAGCTCAAATTGTAGGTTGGGTAGAACGAGAGTGAAACCCAACAAGCTCAAATTGTAGTTTAATGAAAGTTAAACCCATATATTGCCTTGGTAATGTTGGGTTTCGTGCCTCAACCCAACCTACTAATGTTGGGTTTCGTGCCTCAACCCAACCTACTAATGTTCGGTTTCGTGTCTCAACTTGGTAATGTTGGGTTTCGTGCCTCAACCCAACCTACTAATGTTCTAAAATTGTAGGTTGGGTAGAACGAGAGTGAAACCCAACAAGCTCAAATTGTAGTTTAATGAAAGTTAAACCCATATATTGCCTTGGTAATGTTGGGTTTCGTGCCTCAACCCAACCTACTAATGTTGGGTTTCGTGCCTCAACCCAACCTACTAATGTTCGGTTTCGTGTCTCAACTTGGTAATGTTGGGTTTCGTGCCTCAACCCAACCTACTAATGTTCTAAAATTGTAGGTTGGGTAGAACGAGAGTGAAACCCAACAAGCTCAAATTGTAGTTTAATGAAAGTTAAACCCATATATTGCCTTGGTAATGTTGGGTTTCGTGCCTCAACCCAACCTACTAATGTTCGGTTTTGTCGATGTTTATGTGATGTATCAAGAATTAGGAGTCAGAACACAGAATTCAGGAGTCAGAATTAATATCAATAATTAAACATTTTTTCTCCTGATTCCCTCCTTGCCCCATTGGGTTTGAATCCCCAATCTATTTCTCTCCTGACTCTGTGACTCGGTGACTCCTGACTCCTTCTTAAACAGAGAACTAAGTTAAACTACTAACAGTTTTGGAGTGTTTTTGGGATTGAATTTTTGAGCTAATTTCGTCTAATTTCGTGAACAAATCCGATTGGGAAATGGTCTCTTGTTCTCCGGTTTTCAACCATTTTAAATTCACGGTTTGATTGGCGGCTTCTCCATCTCCTAAGACTAAACAAGCCACAGCCCCACTGCGATCAGCCCGTTTAAACTGTTTACCAAAGGCACTCCCACTCAAATCAACTTCTACACTAAAATTAGCATGGCGTAATTTTTGAGCTAATATTGTGGCTTGATTTTCCGCCAATTCTCCACGAGAAACGATGTAGAAATCTAGTTCCAACTGCGGTAAATTATGCAGTTTTTGTAACAGCAAAATTAACCGTTCTAAACCCATCGCCCAACCCACCGCCGGAGTTTCCGGGCCACCGAGTTCTTGAACCAAACGATCATAACGCCCACCTCCACAAACCGTTGCTTGGGCGCCGAGATCATCAGAGATGATTTCAAAAGCAGTATGAGTGTAATAATCTAGCCCTCGAACCAAACGAGGATTAAGCGTATAACGAATCTCTAACTGAGTTAACAATTGCTGTACTTTGTCAAAGTGAGTGCGAGATTTTTCACTTAAATAATCTAGAATACTCGGTGCATTTTGAGCAATTTCTTGAGTGCGTTTATCTTTGCTATCGAGAATCCTTAAAGGATTACGAGAAAGACGATCTTGAGAATCGGCATCAAGTTCATCTTTGTATGGTGTCAGATAATCGATTAACGCCTGACGATAATGGCTGCGATCTTGCAAATCTCCGACCGAATTTAAGTCAAGGTGGAGATTTTTTAAGCCCAATGCTTGTAAAATATCAGTGGCGATCGCAATCACTTCCACATCTGCACGGGGATCATTACTTCCAAGAACCTCTACTCCCAGTTGATGAAATTGGCGCTGTCGTCCGGCTTGGGGGCGTTCATAGCGAAACATCGGGCCAGTATACCAAAGACGTTGAACACCACCAACATGAAGTTTATTTTCAATAAAGCTGCGAACCACTCCAGCAGTTCCTTCTGGACGCAGTGTAATTGAACGATCGCCGCGATCGTTAAAGGTGTACATTTCCTTACCCACCACATCCGTCGCTTCCCCGATCCCCCGCTCAAACAAAGTTGTTTGTTCAAAGATGGGGGTACGAATTTCGAGATAGTTAGCTTTGTTTAAGAAATTTCTGGCAATAGATTCTAGCCATTGCCAGTACCTCACCTCATCGGGCAGAATATCTCGAGTTCCTCGTGTTGCTTGAATTTGTTCCATCTTTACAGTTATCAGTTATCAGTTTTTTCAGTTATCAGTTTACAGTTATCAGTCCTTTTGCATGAGTGTCTGTTCCCTAATATTGCAAAGACTGGTAACTGTGAAGGGCGGGTTTATATCAGTTATCGGTTAGAGACATCAATCAATTCCGAACCCGCCCCTACAAGACTGTTCCCTGTTCCCTGTTCCCTGTTCACTGTAAAACCTCCCATGCACCATAGCGATCGCCATAATACGCTAAAATCTGATCGACCTGTTGACGGATCGCGGTTGTGGCATTTTGAGGAAGTTGTATCCAAATACTTTCCACTTGGCTGCGTTTGTAGTCAAACGGGGGCGGCTGTGAAGCTTCACCGATACTAGAGGCTGGGTTTAAACCCGTTTGAACCCCCTCAACCTGACGCAAATGAGCCGCAACTTCTCGGTAGACAGCTAGTGGTAATCGGGGGCATTGGATTTGATAGCGCAGTTGTTCTGAGTTGCTGGTCTGCATCAACGCTTATCTGAGTTTGAACATTTCACTCAACTGAGGACACCTGCTGTTCAACCGCTTCAGACGGCTGAGGCAGAAGGCAACAGTTGATATTATCCAGACATACTTTACCCCATTGCAGCGCCCAACGAACGAGGGCTACTCGGTTATCTGTCTCTGTCTTGGTGAGAATATTGCTGATGTGGTTGTCCACAGTCCGTTTACTGATTTCTAGCCGCTCTGCAATTTCCTGATTCGTTAACCCACTGGCTACCAGATCAACAACCTGCAATTCCCGCTCTGAAAGGGAAACAGGGCTGTGAGACTTGCTATGCGTCATAACGATTTCCTATCTCTGCATAATTACCTATTTATAATTCTAAGAGGTGAATTATAAATTAAGAACGAACCGTTAAGTAAGAATTAATTTTTGTTATTTCTCAATCCCCGATTTTGTCTATCCTATCCTTGTCTCTAAGCACAATTCTCTATGAATATGATCAATCCTGCTCGTGTTCTTTGCATAGGTGAAATTTTATTTGATTATTTAGCTGACCAACCCGGGCGATCGCTTGAACAGGTTGCATCTTGGACGGCTTATCCCGGTGGCGCTCCGGCTAATGTTGCTTCTGGCTTAGTCAAACTCGGTATTCCTTCGGCTTTGATTAGTGCCGTTGGGATGGATGAACCCGGAAACCGACTTTTGCAGCTTTTGCAGCAAGTGGGCGTTCAAACCTCTGGTATTCAGCAATATTCTACCGCCCCCACTCGTCAGGTTTTTGTGTTGCGTTCAGACGAGGGTGAACGGGAGTTTGCAGGCTTCGGAGAACGTCAAAGCAACGAGTTCGCTGATACTCTGCTACAAGCGAGTCAAATCCCCGAAAAACTGTTTCTAGATGCTGATTTTCTGGTGTTAGGAACGTTAGCACTCGCTTATCCTCAATCCCGTGAGGCGATTATTCATGCTCTAAAAATGGCTGATCGCTATAACCTGAAAATCTTAGTTGATATTAACTGGCGTCCAGTTTTTTGGTCGAATCCTTTAGATGCCAGACGGTTTATTCCCGATTTGCTCAAACAGGTTGATTTTGTTAAACTTTCTGCGGAGGAAGCTGAACTCTTTTTTAATACCACTGACCCGATTTCGATTCACTCTCAACTGGATTCAATTGAAGGCGTGATGATTACCGATGGTCAAAAGGGTTGCTCCTATTCTCTCGGAGAATTTCAGGGAAAAATTCCGGGGTTTGCGGTTAATGTTGTGGATACAACGGGGGCTGGAGATGCTTTTGTTGCAGGTTTTATTCATCAGATCTATCAATATGGAATTCGGGGTTTAAATGACCCCGAAACCATTCAAAAAATGATCATCTACGCGAGTGCTGTTGCGGCTTTAACGGTGACTAAACCGGGTGCATTCACCGCTCAACCGACTGAGGCTGAAGTCGAGGCTTTCTTGAAATCTTTCTAATCCTGATTGTCTCTGTAGAGATGTTGTCAGCAATGTCTCTACAAAATAAAAGCCTTTCTAATTTTTTCGATAATTTCTGAGGGAGTTTGGGAAATATCAGCCAAAATGACTCCCTCGGGTTCTTCTAAGTCTTCAAATTGACTTTTCAGTAAGTCCGATTTCATAAAGTGATCTTGACGTTGTTTTAATCGGCTTTCAATCAGTTCAAAGGTTCCTTTCAAATAGACTATCTTTATTTGTTCCGGATCTCGCCACAACATTTTGCGATATTTGTCTTTCAAAGCTGAACAAGTCAAGACTACATTTTGATTTTGTTCTAACCATTGATCAATTGCAGCTTGCATTGTTTCTAACCAAGGCTGACGATCCGCATCAGTTAACGGAATATTATTCCGCATTTTTTGAATATTTTCATCTGAATGAAATTCATCTGCATCTCTAAACTGAAAATTCAAACTTTTGGCTAATTGTTGACCAATAGTGGTTTTTCCTGAACCGGAAACGCCCATTACTAGAATAATCATTGTTCACAATCAACGACTCAATCCCTCTGATTATAAATCAAGGTTGAACCCTTGGTAAACTGATCGTCGCTTTTACAGGTCGATGATCGCTTTTTTGAGGCGTATCGGGACAATAATCGGCTTCTGGATAGAGGATTTTAGAAGATGCTGAACTTGGCTTGATCGGACTAGAGATAAACACAAAATCTAACACTGTATTATAACGACTACTGCAATGAGTCGCGATAATTTGTTGAGGACGAACCCAAGTAAAAACGTCATTTTCTGTTAATAAGTCATAACCAGAATCCCGTTTATTCTCCCCATTTTTTACATCCCAATCAAAATTATAATCTCCTACCGCAATAATGGGAAGTTGCTGTTTTTTCGCCCATCGATTTAGTAAACGGGCTTGTTCATGGCGAACTTGATCATTGGTTCGATACAAATGATTCACCATAAATAAAAATTCCTGTTGGGTTGATTTTACTTGAAAATGTCCGACTAAAGAAGCCCGTACTGATCCACCAATATTGATTTGTTTGAGTTCTTCAATCTTGATGAGATTCAAGTCATTACTATTATAAACGATTGCCAGTTTATCCGCTTTTCCCGTTGTTCCCAGAAGGGATTTAAAGTCGGCTTTATTATTGACTTCGATAGCGGTTTCAAAACGGTTAACCCAAGCCTGATTCTGAACTTCTGAAAATCCCCAAACATCGACCCCTCGAATGGGTTGAATATATTGATTTGCGATATAATCTGGGTCAGCATCTCCAGATTCGACATTAAAGCCAATGACTGAGAGTTGAGTCGCAGAGAGACAGCCACTCAGTAGAGTCAAAAGAAAAATCATCAGAGGAATTAATCGATATTGCATGATCAGGGTTAAAAAGATTGGGAAATATGATAATCTAATCGAGGAAGATCAATCACGGTCTGAAATCTTGGGCTACAGTTAAACTGATGTGTATTGCAGCCGACAAACTCAGCTTCTGAGATCTAGTCTAAATTAGATTAATTCTAAACTATCATCAAATGGGAATTGAAATCGAACGGAAATTTTTAGTCAAAGATGATCGTTGGCGATCGCTCGCCACCGGTATACTGTATTGTCAGGGCTACATCTCTAGTGAAAATGGCCGAACCGTGCGCGTTAGAATTATTGGAAATCAAGGTTATTTAACCATAAAAGGGGCTGGTACAAGTCTAGTTCGATCTGAGTTTGAGTATGTAATTCCGGTTGAAGATGCGGAAGAAATGTTACAGACTTTGTGCGATCGCCCCTTCATTGAAAAGAAACGACATAAGATTTCTTTTGGGAATTTAATTTGGGAAGTTGATGAATTTTTGGGAGATAATCAAGGTTTAATTATAGCAGAAGTTGAACTTTCTGACCCCAATCAAATCATTGAAATTCCCGACTGGATATCAGAAGAAGTCTCTCACGATCCCCGTTATTACAACTCAAATTTAGTCAAAAATCCTTACCGTCAATGGGAGGAAACTAAAAATGAAGTTTAATATCATGTCCGGTTGAACAGTTATAAATAAACGACAACAGAGGAGTCAGGAGTCAGGAGTCAGGAGTCAGGAGTAAATAAAGAAGAAGAAAGAAGAGGATTATGAGAAAGTTTTTTATCACTAATTATCCGGACATGATATAAAACAGAAGCACAACAAGAGTGCTATTGAGTTTATTTCTCGAATTGCCAGTTATAATTAATTAAACTGGTGAGAATATGATCTTCCCATTCTCCATTAATCATAACATAATCTTGACAAAATCCTTCGACACGAAAATCTAAGCGTTTTAACAGCTTTCCACTGCGTTGGTTGTGGGGAATATAAGCCGCAGTAATTCGACGCAAATTTAACGTATTAAACACATAATTAATCGCCACTTTTAACGCTTCACTCATGTAGCCTTTTCCCTGTTGAGAAGCGGCTAAACTATACCCCAAGCTACAAGAATGAGACATTCCCCGAATAAAATTGGCAAAATTAGCCGATCCGATAATTTCACTCGGGTTTTCTCGATTAAATAAAAACAGTTTACAAGAGCGATCGCCTTTAAATTCCATCAAACGCTGACTGACTTCACAAAACCAATATTGTTCAGTATAAAACTCCGGTGTTTTCAGGGGTTCAAAAGGGGTTAAATGTTGTTGATTTTCTGTATAGTATCGCAGAATTTCAGGAACATCTTCCTTCGTCGCTAAACGAAGAATCAGTCGTGGGGTTTCCAGTTGAGGAGGAGTGAGTTCATCCATCAATTTTTTTGAATTCAATCATCCGTTTAATTATAAGCTTTTCAAGACGGTGAATGATTGGGGTCAATCTGATCTCATGCTAGAATTGAAAAGGTGACTGATTAGAGTTTATAGATTTTACAGGATAACTTCAAATGGCTGAATTTAATATTTCGGTTTCCTTGGGGAGTGAAAATCCATTTTTCGGAACTCCTGAAAATGATATTATAACTGTTGTAACTCCTGAAGATCGAATTTCTTACACCCTGGATGGAGCATTAGGAAATGATCGGATCGAAGGCGGAAATGGAGATGATCGTTTACTCGGTAATCAAGGAAATGATACATTGCTGGGTTCCCAGGGAAATGATACTCTATTTGGTATGGAGGGAGATGATAATATTAGTCCGGGAGGTGGAAATGATTTAATCTTCGGAAATCAAGGTAATGATACTTTTTTCACAACAGGTACAGATGACACTGTATTTGGAGGACAAGATAACGACAGCATTATCGGCGGAAGTAATAATATTGCCTTTGGAAATTTAGGGAATGATACGATTTCTATTGATGCTGGAAGTACCCTATTCGGCGGACAGGGTAATGATTCTCTAGAGGGTATTGCAGGAAATCAAACATTGTCAGGAGATCTAGGTCAAGATACCTTAAGAGGAGGAGGGGGAAATGATCTGTTTCTCATGGGGAATATTGGTGCTGAGAATGCAGATATTATTACTGAGTTTGAGATAGGTCAAGATAGAATCGCACTCAGTGGACTAACATTTGAACAATTAGCGATTAGTTCAATTTCACGTTCAGAAGTGGATAGCATTTTCGGTTCGGGATCTGCTGGGGCTTTTTCTAATAATATCTTACAGATCTTAAAAATTGAAGTAGGCGGACAACTGGTGGCTGTTGTCGGAGGAGATCAAGTTGACTTTATCAATCAGTTTCAACAGCCTCAAAATTTCACGCTGATTTAATTCTAAATCGGGTTTATACTAAATTCCGGTTTTCCTGTAGAGGCGTTGTCTAGAACGTCTCTAAAAGTCTCAAAATTGGTCTGACTTGCTCAAACGGATTTCCAACAATTAAATGGAATTATAGGAAGATGTTGGTTTAACACGCTTCATCAACTTCAATTCTCCCACATCGCTGGTAAACCCTAACTTTTCATAAAAAGGAATCGTTTCCGGTAAACAGACTAACAGAAAAGCCTCGATAGATTGTAGCTGCGGATGCTCTAAAATAGATTGTATGAGAGTCTGTCCTAATCCCTGCTTTTGATAAGCCTCATCAACCATCACATCCCAAATCACAGCCCGATAGATATAATCCGTTAACACCCGAGCAAACCCAATTAACTTTTGATTATCGGTGTTACTCACTCCAATTATCATATCAGAGTGCTGCAACATCTTTTGAACCTCTTCTAGAGTTCGTCCTTTACCCCACCAAGTTGATTGATAGAGTTGAACTAAATCCTGAACTTGGGACTGATTAAGTTGACTAATGATTTCTATATTCATAGATGAATGTAGTCTCGTTCGGGAAAAGCGTCAATACCGGAAACCATCGATATCATAACCTAGAATGGCACCATGCTCTAGATCTAGGGATGACACGACCCTAACCCATCACACCTACTATATAGACTTGTCAGCGTCGCCCTTGATGTCGTGTAGGTGAGGGGTTTTAATCAGTTTACCTTAAATCCATAATAATTTGAACTTAATTAATTAGTTCTCTGTAACCCATTCTTCCCGATATATAAGTAATAGCTTATCAGTCTGATTGAAAATTAATTGCTCTTTAGGGGTGATCAGGTAGTGACTTTTTTAAAAAAACCTGTAAACTTAAAAATTAAGAAAAGTCTTAAATGACTTCCTCTTAGTTTATTCATCATTTTTCAGACCCGCTTTCATTTTTACTTTTTGAGAATGCCAGGGTAAAACGTCGAAAACGAACCCGCTTCTTGACCCATAAACTTGTCTTTTTTTCAGCTTCGATCTTCTTGTTCTTTTTTCTTGGAATTAAAGAACGGGAGAAAACTGAAAATATCATCCATAAATTACACAGCCTCATTCAACTTAAAAATACTGGCTGCAAGGAGGTTCTATGTCCGATTTTAGTCGCCCTCATTCTCGGCGAAGATTTTTGCTAACGGCTGGTGCTTCAGCAATGGGTTCAATTTTCTTGAAAGGGTGTTTAGGGAATCCTCCTGAACCGAATGCAGGAACTCAAACGACCCCAACAACCCCAGTTCCGGCGGCGAATATTGACCCGGCAATGGCACCAGAAACGACAGCCATCAAGTTAGGTTTTATTCCCATTGTTGAATCTGCGGCCTTAGTCATTGCCAAAGAAAAAGGCTTTTTTGCGAAGTACGGCATGAGTGATGTTGAACTTTCCAAACAAGCAAACTGGGCATCTGCAAGAGATAACGTCACCATTGGTTCCCAAGGGGGCGGAATTGACGGCGGACAGTGGCAAATGCCCATGCCTCATTTGATTTCAGAAGGCATTATTACAGGTGGTCAAAAAGTCCCGATGTATGTTTTAGCGCAGTTAAATACCAATGGAAATGGTGTGGCTATTGCGAAAATTCATACCGGAAAAGGGCTTAGTGTTAATACCAGTAATGCGGCAGACTATATCAAAAATTTCGCGTCAACCAATGGCCGCAAATTTAAAGCCGCTCACACTTTTCCTAATGTGAATCAAGACTTTTGGATTCGTTATTGGTTTGCTGCTGGGGGTGTTGATCCTGATCGAGATATTGACTTACTAGCTGTTCCTCCCGCAGAAACCGTTCAAGGGATGCGAAATGGATCAATGGATGCCTTTAGTACGGGCGATCCTTGGCCCTATCGAATTGTTGCGGATGATATTGGTTTTATGGCTTGTATTACTACTGAAATGTGGCCATTTCATCCTGAAGAATATCTGGCGCTTCGTGCAGATTGGGTCGATAAAAATCCCAAAGCAACTAAAGCCTTACTCAAAGGTTTGATGGAAGCCCAACAATGGTGCGATCGCATTGAAAATAGACCCGAATTAGTGCAGATTGTTTCCGGACGAAACTACTTTAATGTTCCCCTGGAAGTGTTGACTCCACCCTATGAAGGCAGCTATGAAATGGGCGATCAAAAACCTGCAATTAAAGACTTTAATAAAGGGCCGCTGTATTGGAAAGATCCTGTGGGAAATGTTTCCTATCCCTATAAAAGTCATGATCTTTGGTTCTTAACTGAAACGATGCGTTGGGGTTTCCACAACAATTATTTCAAAGATTTTGATCAAGTTAGACAGGTAATTGATCGGGTAAATCGTGAAGATATTTGGCGAGAAGCAGCCCAAGAAGCAGGGTTTTCAGATATTCCTCAAGGAACATCTCGCGGCGTGGAAAAATTCTTTGATGGTGTAGAATTCAACCCCGAAAATCCCCAAGCTTACCTCAATAGCCTGAAAGTGAAGCGGATTTAATTCACTTTTTCTGCAAATTCAACTTGCTATCTCTGAACTTGAGGGGTCAGAGAAGGAAAGAATTGATTGCTTTTTCAACAAAATAATAAGCCCCTCTAATAGTAGCGTCAAACTTGTCAAATTTCAACCCTTAATGTTCAAGGAGTTCACAACATGACAGCTAGTGTTCAAAAGCGGAGTTCTGGAAGTAATCCTACTGATTTCATTCGTTCTTTTTGGGATAAAAATTCTAAAGATATTATTCCTCCCTTAATGGGAACTTTAGCCTTTCTTCTCATTTGGCAACTCATTTCTTGGACAGGAATTACACGTTTACCAGGGCCTCTCAGCGTGTGGACAGACGAACGCACCCGCATTTTGCTGATGTACCCCTTTTATGATCGCGGCGGCTTAGATAAAGGTTTATTTTGGCAAACCTTAGCCAGTTTAATTCGTGTCGCTCAAGGCTATTCTCTGGCGGCAATTGTTGGAATTAGTACAGGTATTTTAGTGGGAACAAATCCTGTTCTTGACAAAGCTTTAGATCCGATTTTTCAATTCTTACGAATGGTTGCACCATTGGCGTGGGTTCCCATTGCTTTAGTTGCGCTTCAACAAAACCAACCTGCGGCAATTTTCGTGATCTTTATTACCTGTGTTTGGCCGATTTTAATCAACACAAAAGAAGGCGTTAAACAAATCCCTGACGATTACAATAACGTAGCCCGTGTTTTACAACTCTCTCGCAAAGAATATTATCTCAACATTCTCTTTCCCTCAGCTTTACCCTACATTTTTACTGGGTTGAGAATTGCTATCGGGTTAGCGTGGTTAGCAATTATTGCGGCTGAAATTGTCATGTCTGGTATTGTCGGAATTGGCTTCTTTATCTGGGATGCTTACCAACAAAACTATATCAGTGACATTCTGTTAGCGGTTGTTTATATCGGGGGTGTCGGTTTATTGCTGGATCGCAGTGTTGCTTGGTTACAAACTGTGATCATTCCTGGACAAAAATAATTTTCAACACAGAAATTCTGTAGGGGCGGGTTCCGAATTCACCTTTGTTTCTCAGAAACAATATTGATAAACCCGCCCAATACCCAAAAATTCCCAAAACAGAAATTCTGTAGGGGCGGGTTCCGAATTCACCTTTGTTTCTCAGAAACAATATTGATAAACCCGCCCAATACCCAAAAATTCCCAAAACAGAAATTCTGTAGGGGCGGGTTCTGAGTTAATATCTGTTTCTCAGAAATAATATTGATAAACCCGCCCAATACCCAAAAATTCCCAAAACAGAAATTCTGTAGGGGCGGGTTCGGAATTCACCTTTGTTTCTCAGAAATAATATTGATAAACCCGCCCAATACCCAAAAATTCCCAAAACAGAAATTCTGTAGGGGCGGGTTCTGAATTCACCTTTGTTTCTCAGAAACAATATTGATAAACCCGCCCAATACCCAAAAATTCCCAAAACAGAAATTCTGTAGGGGCG
>NZ_LATL02000050.1 GCF_000972705.2 Limnoraphis robusta CS-951
AGCAGTTTGTTATATCTTTGAGAAGCACAACCAAAAACAGCAAGAACTCACCCAGTTTAATTTATTAACCTCCTCCTTTGCCGCCTCAGACTTTAATTTGCGTTTCGATTGGCAAAACCGGGAGAAGCGGTTTGCAGCTTATCGGGTCTTGCGTCTGTTAAAACCCAGTGATTTTTTACAATCCATCGCTTTAATCGATAGCTACACTCAACGGATGGAAGCAATAGAAAAGGGAAGTTCTGCCGATCAACTCCCCTCGGTGAGTATGAGTCGGAATCGAATCTTGAATTTAAGCCAAGACCAATATCAAAAATGGTCGGAACCGATTTCTATTGGGTTAGAAAAAGCCGCACGGTTTTTACACGAACAGGCAATTTTTGACGCGGATGATTTACCCTATCCCATGCAATTGGTGGTGATGGCGCCGTTATTTGTTCTTTTGGGAGAACAGGTCAAGTTAGATTGGGTGAGAACTCAAGTTTTACAATGGTTTTATTGTGGTGCGGCATCGGGAACTTATTCACGGGGAAGGGAAGGAAAAGCGGCAAAGGATTTGATTGAAGTTCCCCAGTGGTTGCAGGGTGGAAATGTACCCGCAACGGTACTCGAAGCTTTTTTAACGGAGGAACGGTTGCAGAATTTAACCAATTCTCAGGGTTCAACCTATCGGGCAATTTCGGCGTTGTTAAGACGGGAAGGGGCGTTAGACTTTTTCAGTGGAGAATCGATCTCTCTCCAAGAAAAAGGTATTGGAGGAAAACCCAAAATGGGATGTGGCGTATTTGTCCCTTTTAAGCATAGATAGGACAAGAAATGACTGCAACTTCAATTCAATCTAAGATCTACCTTCATCTTGACGCATCCGATACTACCCTGATTCATCGTGCAGGAATATTAGGATTATGGATGACCTTAAAGCAACTCGAAAAACGATTTCCTCACCCATCGCAACGTCTAGGAAAACTCTCATGGGAATTGACCCCAAACAGCATTAGTCTGGATTGGGAAGGGCAGGATAAGGCTGTCTTGGATTGGCTACTCAAACAAGCATTTCAAATCGATGAGCGAGGCTTAATTTCATTAACAGGGTTAGATCCTCAATCGATGTCCTTAATCAATAGAGTTCACTTGCAAGAAGTTTTGAGTCAAACTTTATTACAATACAACAAAAATTTAACCTCAATCGCTAGTCAATATAAAGGTTTAGGAATCAACATTGAGAAAATTGCACCTTATTTATTTCTCGAAATTTTGATAACCCTTTCGATCCCCTGGCAATTCTATTTATTGCTTAAGGTCAATGCGAATGATGCCAATCATTCGGTCAATTTCAACAAATTCTCTGGCAATGTGAACCCCATACAACCATCTCTCCCTTCAGTATTCGTTGGAAAGTTCGCTATCAGTTCCAAGAACAAGGAGAGTCAGTTTACGAAAAATGGGATGAAGTTCAAAGAATTCGTATCCCACAAAATAAGAGTCACAATGCCGAGGATTATATTGATGATGATGTGATGGGATTTATGGAAACCGAAGCGGCTAAAAAAAATCAAAAAGGTACAATTAATGCTCGTCGAGGAGCGTTGGGAATAAATCGTGCTATTTCTTTGACTCCTTACGATGGAACCACTTTTACATATTACAATAGTCGAGAAAAAGACAATCTTTCTATTCACCGCACAAATGTACATAACACCTGCTATCAATATTGCTTTGCGCTAGATTCAAATCACCTTATTAATAAATCTCGTATCATTAATGTGATCGATGCTTTGATTAATCTGGGTCAAGTCGGTGGACATTATAACGACTCTTTGTTCGACTTTTCCCCAGAAAGTGTTGTTTTTAGTTGGACCAACGATAATTCCCCTCGATTTCTTTACTGTTTTCAACAGGATGATGAGAATCAGAAAGTCATTGCTCCCAAATTAGTCGAACAAGTGGATGGGGGAGATATTGAAGCCAAAGAATTATGGATTGGTGGAGAAATTGTCAATCAACTCAAAATTGAAAATGCTCATATTTTTAAAGTAGTTAAAAACATGGCAGAAGAACTTAAGGACAAAATTATTCAAGATTTAGATTTGAAAATATCAACATCAGAGTCGGATTAAAAATTATGAAATCGGTGACTATTTATATTGATGTTCCCACAGCTACCTTTCGCCAATCTCATGCTAGAGAGTATGGGAAGACTTATCTCTATCCACCTCACTCAACGGTGTATGGACTCTTACTTTCTTTGGTTGGAGAAATGGATCTCGAAAAGCATTGTGGTGTTCAACTGGCGATCGCAATGCTCTCTCAACCTGCCAAATCTAAAACCATTAGGACTGTACATCGCTTTAAGTTTAAACTCAAAAATCACGAAGGGAATAAGCGACCAGATTATCAAGAAGTATTAACGGATATTCGTTTTATTGTGTGGGTGAAGTCAAACCAAGACAAAAACAATCCAAGTTTACCAGAAAGACTTGAACAAGCATTATTAAATCCTGACTCGATCAAACGATGGGGTGTACTGTACTTGGGGGAAAGTGATGATTTATTGACATACTCCCCATTTCTAAAGAAAGGGGATTCTCCAAGCCTCACGGCTTTGGATTACTGATTCATTGACAACCCTTACAGCAAGCTAGTTTCCTAACCTACTCTTTGAGGGGTTCGTCTCCCCAGTCGTTCATCCCATTTCAGAGATAGTTTCGGTATGCCCTACCGTACTTGAGAAAAAAATGCTTGATTCTCTGTACTTGGTGCTTTAAGGTTTTATATGGCCAAAGCATTCAGAGCAAGAACCCCGTACCTTAAGTTTTCAAGGTTCATTGCATCGATTAGATGCTGGGTTTTTCAACTGGTTGAATACCCTGCCAGTAGAGTTATTCTAGCATTAGAAAGAGCCTTATATCCCCATACCTGAAGGTAGGGGCGTGTGCGGCAAACTTTGGGTAATTTTTCATCAAGCTGGAAAACTTGCTAAAGACAATGGAGAGTTAGCCGAAGAACCGATTAAACTGACGCTGAGGATCAACAAATCTATATAGCCCAGAAGAAAGTAAATCTGTGCCGGGTAATATCTGTTTGAACATTGACTCATCTGACGCTCTCAATTTTAAATATTGACTAAACCGGGGTAAACTAGAGACTTTCATCCAGTGGATATCCAAACGTTCTCAGCCCCATCTATTCCCAAAATCATCAAGACGACTCTCATTTGAACATCAAGGACAAAGACTCATGAAAAACTCTTCCCCTTCCCCCAAAATTCAAGCTGAGATGGATTTACTGGATGCACTGTTTGATAGCGATCAGCCCTATGCTTGGAACTTCTCTGAATTTGACTCAGAACTCGATCTTTGTGAACTCGACGAACAACTCGCCCTCTGTGATTGTTTAACCGACGAAGATGTACAACAGAGGTTACAAACCCTACTGACTCAAGTCGAAGATTTATGGTCTGTCACCACTCTAGAAAAATCTCTCCTGCGAAAATTTGCTGACTGCGTTCCTCAACACCTACTCCAACAACTCGCTCAAAACGCTATCCGCCTCAAGCAACAAGTCGGTCATGTGTCAGCTAGCTTCGCCGAGCAACTGGTACAGTGTACCCAAGAGATCTTACCGCACTGGCAAGAAGAAGACTTACAGGTTTTAGCCCGTCCCTTTGCCTACGCGATGCGGGGAGGAGAAACCGAACGACTGGAATCTACCCTAAATACTGCAACCGCAGTACAATGGCAAGACTTATCTGACCTCGAACAAGCAAGAATGGGTTTAGCGATCGCCCGTTATGCCTTAGCAGAATTAGAACAAAATTCTTAACCGTCTTCAGCATCACAACAGTCAACTCCAGAATCTTTGAAGTCGAGCAAGCCCATCGGAATCTGTCCAATATCTTGGCTCTCACACCGAACTCACACCCGCTCATCAAGCTCGAAGTCTGAATTCTTCCTGAAATACAAGCCTCTAAAACGCCTGTCTCACTCCTCAAGCGCAATGCTTGACCGTTTTCTCGAAAAAACTTCTCCTCCATTCCTGAGCGCTAGGATAGAAAGAGAACGAGTGTTCAATTGTAAGAATTGCGGTGTAAGCATTGACCGTGATTTGAATGCGAGCCTAAATTTAGAATTGATGCCGGAGGCTATTCGGTTTAAGCCTGTCTGACCGGGTACTGCCGACAGTCCGGGGTGAGGCACCGAACGAAACATTAATACGGTTTATACCGTGTTATATCAGTTTTCGATAGCAGCTAGCGTTTAAGCGTGCATCTGGCTCCTTGTTTGAGGAAAAATCCAGTTGTACATCTTTTCAAACCCCCGAAATGGATGGATTCATGCGTCCTCGTCAAGGCTTGATTGAGACTTTTTCCACGTTCATACAATTTACAGAGGATTATTTTAACAGTTGGGTGACTGACCCTAAACTGCGTCGCAGTATGGATCGCTGTCTAAAGACACAGCCCCAATCTCCCGGATCAGAAAAGTTTTGGGTGCATTATTGGCATAAACAGTGGCAAACGGCATCCTCAACCGCCCAAGCCCATTTACTGGCCTACCTGCAAGAAGCTTGCTACTGGAGCGCTCGTAAAACGGTGAAAGCAGGCTTTGCCGGGATGAATTTGAGTCTTGCAGATTTATTTCAAATCGCCCTCACCCAAGCTGAACGCATTCTCAATGGATTTAACCCTGATCGCGGTTCAACGCTCAAAGATTACGCCAGCGTTGCTTTTAAGTCAATCATTCGGGATATTCTTCGCCAACGCCGAGAAACCGATATTTGTAGCGACTGGGCGCTCTTACGAAAACTTAGTCAGAAGCGACTGCGAGAATCTCTACAAAACGCCGGAATTAGCTCAGAAAATCAACTAGAAGAGTATATTTTGGCTTGGACTTGCTTCAAAACCCTCTATGTCCCCGCTCAAGCCACTGGAAGCCGTCAACTGACGAAACCTGATCCGGCAACCTGGGAAGCGATCGCCCAACTGTATAATCAACACAAACAAACGCAATTATCCCAACACATCCCATCCGGTTCTCCCGCCACTCTCGAACGTTTGCTGACTCAATGTGCTAAATGGGCCAGACTCTATCTTTATCCGGCTGTCAGTTCCCTAAATATCCCCAAAGCAGAGGGAGAGACGCGAGAAATTGTTGAGGACATCCCCGATCCCAGTCAGCCCATGTTAGCGGAATTAATCGCCCAAGAAGAAGCCCAAGATCGACAAACCCAACAAACCCAACTCAAGCAAATTCTAACGGACGCTCTCGCACGCCTCAAGCCTGACGTTTTACAAATTCTGCAACTTTACTACGCTCAAGAGTTAACCCAGCAGCAAATCGCCCAACAACTGGAGATCCAGCAATATACTGTTTCCAGGCGCCTCAGCAAAGCCAGAGAAGCCCTCCTCAAAGCCCTCGCCCAATGGAAACAAAACACTTTAGGCGGAGATTTAACCTCAGAAGCGATCGCTGAGATTAGTATACTTCTAGAAGAATGGTTACACAGTTACTCGTGGGAATAGCTGCTTCCTCGATTACCATAAAAACTGAAAATTATCAAGGTGATTAATGAATATTCAAACTCCAGATTGGGTTAAACAGGCCGTATTCTACCAAATCTTCCCTGATCGTTTTGCCAAAAGTGAAAAATCCCGCTCTGAATTTCTAATGATGCCCAACTGGGAAGAATGGGATACACCCCCCACTGTCCAGGGCTACAAAGGCGGTGACTTGTGGGCTGTTATCGAAAAATTAGATTATATTCAAGATCTCGGCATTAATGCCATCTACTTTACACCGATTTTTCAGTCAGCTTGCAATCACCGTTATCATACTCACGACTACTATCAAGTTGACCCAATTTTAGGCGGAAATAAAGCGCTCAAAGCACTCCTTGATGCGGCTCACGAACGCCATATTAAAATAGTCTTAGATGGAGTCTTTAACCACGCCAGTCGCGGTTTTTTCTTCTTTAACGATATCTTAGAAAACGGCCCTTATTCTCCCTGGTTAAATTGGTTTAAAATCGAAGGCTGGCCTTTATCGCCCTATGATGGCAGCCAACCTGCAAATTATGTCGGTTGGGCAGGAAATCGGGCTTTACCTGCATTTAACCATGATAATCCCGAAGTGCGAGAATATATCATGCGGATTGCAGAATATTGGCTGGAATTTGGCATTGATGGTTGGCGGCTAGATGTTCCCTTTGAAATCAAAACTCCGGGTTTTTGGCAAGAATTTCGTCAACGAGTCAAAGCCGTTAACCCGGAAGCTTATATTGTCGGGGAAGTATGGATAGACTCTCGTCCTTGGTTGGATGGAACCCAATTTGACGGTGTGATGAATTATTTATTTACAGCACCTACAATTGCCTTTACAGCCGGAGAACGAGTCCGAATGGATTTAGTAGAAGGGCTTTCTTATTATCCCTATCCAGCGCTTTCTGCGGCTGAATATGCGGTCAAAATTCACGAGTTGTTAAACCTTTATCCTTGGGAAATTCAACTCACCCAATTGAACCTACTCGATAGCCATGATACTGCTCGTTTACTCTCTGTTGCTAATGGAGATAAAGCTAGTGTAGAACTCGCGACTTTATTATTACTGACATTTCCCGGTGCGCCGAGCATTTATTATGGAGATGAAGTGGGTTTAGCCGGAGAACTTGATCCAGACAGTCGGCGAGGATTTCCTTTTCAAAAGGCCTGGGATGAACAAACGCTGAATTATCATAAACAGTTAATTGATCTTCGTCATCAATATCGGGCTTTAAAAATCGGCGGTTATCAAATCTTGTTTGCTGAAGGTTTAGTTTATGGGTTTGCTCGGATTTTCGAGGATGAAGAAGTGATTATTGTCGTTAATAGTGCCACTCAATCTGTTAATATAACGATGCAAGCAGGTTCCCTCAAATCTCGTCCTGAAAAAGTTTTATATGGTCATGCTGAACTTTCTTGGGAAGGAGAAAACTTAACGTTAAATCTGCCTGAACGTAGCGGTTGTATTTTAGCAGTTGCGTGACTCTGTTCACTGTTACCATTTTATTAATCAGAAGCCAACTTTTCCGATCTCGTTTACAGTGGAAAATATCATGGGGCGTTGAACGGTGAAGAACAGCGCGATCGCAGTGGGAATGACATACAACGATGTACAAAAAATCGTCAAGCAAGATCACGAGTTATAGCACTGCGCTATGTCCGATTAATTCAGGATAATTTTTTAGGGGGCGGGTTCTTTACAGTTAACAGTTGTAGGGGCAATTCATCAATTGCCGATACCCATTTTTTGCCGATTGTCTTTTGTATGATTATTTTTTGAATTTCATTTTAAAATTAATCAGGATTCTACTCATGTATTGGAAATTTCTGATCAAAATCTCAAAAATCTGTTTAATGAGTTCACTACTGGCTTTTTTGACACAAGAATTCACTCAAAGTTCTGTTAATGGACAGTCTCTGAGCGCTCAAACAGTTGAATCTAATAACAATTCATGTGATTCACTTCCCCAAAGTCAACAATTAACTTCTTCATTTCAACTGAATAATCCCCAACTGATTGAAGCGCAACGTCTGAACCAAACCATCAAACAGTTATATGATCAAGGTTTGTATGCTCAAGCTATTCCTTTAGCCGAACGTATTCTATCAATTTATCAAGAAACGATCGGAGAAAATACTCTCGAGCTTACAGAAATTTACAATCGACTAGCTAATTTGAATAGTAGAATTAATAATACTACCAAAGCTGAAATTTTTCTGAAGGAAGCTCTCGAAATTAGAGAGTCTATTTTAGGAGAAAATCATCCAGCCGTCGCTCAAATTCTTAATAGTTTAGCAGAAAACTATAGAATACAAAACAAATATTATGAATCCGAATCTCTTCAGAAGAGAGCTTTATCAATTTATCAAGATAATTGTGGAGAACATAATATTTTATTGATCAATTCATTAAGTAATTTAGGTCTCCTTTATAT
>NZ_LATL02000051.1 GCF_000972705.2 Limnoraphis robusta CS-951
CCCCATACCTTAAGTTTTCAAGGTTCATTGCATCGATTAGATGCTGGGTTTTTCAACTGGTTGAATACCCTGCCAGTAGAGTTATTATAGCATTTTTCCGGGCCTTATATCCCCATACCTAAAAGGTAGGGGCGTGTGCGGCAATTTTTGGTAAGAGAGTGACCAGTTATCAGTCAATATTGATAACGGGTAAGGGTAATTCATGAATTACCCCTACAACGCGGGTAACGGTAAAAACTACACGCTAACTGATACATTTACGCGACATCTTTCCGGCTATTCCCGGACAATGCAACGATAGCACTATCACCTTTGAACGTGATAGAGGCGGTATCCCGCAAAGCTTTTAGAAAGATTCCAAAAGCACCGTTCCAGTCCCTTGGCAGAGTGAAACCACACTCAGGACAATGGAACACTTTTGAGCCACCTAGCTGGGAATGAACGTGACCACAGTGAGTACAGGTTTTGCTCGTGTATTCTTCGGTGACATCTAAAACTGTGGTTCCGGTTATTTCGGCTTGATGTTTCAGCGTTAACTTGAATCGATAATGCGCCCACGTCAGCATAGCTCGCGCCGTCTTGGATTTAATTTTCCGCTTGACCTTGGCAACCATATCGGAAGTCTCGAAGGTGGGCAGAAAAATCACGCTGTAGTTGTGAGTCA
Source organism: Limnoraphis robusta CS-951 (assembly GCF_000972705.2). The sequence continues at coordinate 665 of NZ_LATL02000051.1, forward strand.
AGTAATGCGCAATTTGTTTGTGAGCCTCATCCACCAAGTTGCGGATTTTGGTTCTCATCCGATGAGCTGCTTGCCGCATCCGCCTTCGCCGTTTCCGGCTTGGTTGTTTGGCGATTCTACTCATCAAATCATCTAAGTGTTGGCATAGCCGAGTAATGCGCCCAATATCCCCTGAGCCAAATTCCAAAAATCTATTGCCATCAAACCCTGTCAGAAAAGTTCTGACCCCCGGATCTAATGAAATCACCCCCGTCGATTCAGACTTGCTCAACTTCACAGGCTGAGGAAAAATTGCAAACCACCGCCCCTTAGCAAAAACCAATTGAGTCCCTTGCTCGCAAGTTGATGGGATGGGTTCTGAAGTTGTGAACGTCAATCCTTTCGTTAGCCTGGGATACCAAGTCCCTGACGAAAAATTGGCATCATTAAACTTGATAGCTTGAGAACGGTCACGGCAACTTCTAAACTTGGCATCTCGACTCTTCATAAAAGCTAGATGTGCATCAAAGACAGCATTTTGCCGAATGTGGCAGGGTGTTTCTTTGACCCATTCGGGCAAGTCACTTTGCATTACCTGATTGCGTAACTTCAGTTTGCTTAGGCGTTTACCACTCCTGGACATAGCAATCGCCTGGTTGTAACAGTATCGACAAGCCGCCAGCCATTTGCGCCAGACTTGATTTAACTCAGGGCTTGGGTAAATCCGAATCTTCCTTGACCTGAGCAATGTATTTACGAAGTCCGTAGAGTCGGGAACTGAAGCAGTGGAGGATGGCGAGGATGTCCTCAACCATTTCTCGCTCTGGACTGAGACTTGTTTCATTGAGAACCACGAGTTCACACCGGTTTTGTTCACAGAGCCATTGAAACAAGTCAAATCCAAATCTAGCCAATCGGTCTTTGTGGGCAACGACAACCATGCGGACATCTCCTGACAAAATTTGTCCCAGTAAAGCAAGCATTTTCTTTCGCTTGAAGTTGAGTCCGCCCCCAATTTCTGAGACGATTTCGGCTTGGGGGTACAAGTTGGAGAGTGCTGCAACTTGTCGGTTGAGGTCCCTTTGTTGGGCGCGACTACTGACCCTGGCATAGAGGACAACTTTCCGGTTGTTGCCAGCTCTAGCGGCATAAGACTCGATGTTGTACCGTCTTTGTCCTGAGGGGGTTCTGATGGCTTCAATTGAACCATTCTCTTCCCATCGGCGGAGGGTTCGTTCGTTGACTCCAAGGGTTTGGGCCGCTTCCTTGGGTTTGACATATTTGGCAATAGATCACTACTCAACTCTTCTCGGACATTATACCGTATTGTCCGGAGATGTCCGGCAAGTCTCAGATTAAATCCTTGCTCCCTGACACTGAGGACAGCTACAACCGGAGAAGGTGTTGTTGTCTGTGTGAGAGTCGGTTTGAGCGATCAAGGGGTTGAGGTTGGAATTTGTCGAATTCATCCAATATTGACTCAACTCACCGGACATCTGGTTCAGACTGACAGAGGGGGTTAATAACTTCTGAGGTTCAACCGATGTGGAGTTGGGGCTGGGGATAAATTGAGCGATCAAGCGAGGGGACTGTTGAGAACCCAGCAATGCCTGTGCGATCGCTACCACAGAAGCCAGCAAAAGGGAGAATGTTAAAGTCAGAATACGGGGGAGTTTTAGAAGTTTCATAATGGAGATAACAATTGCAACGGGTCTGTTGATCGTTTTCTTTTCCCAGGATAGCTTCTCAAGAGGCTCAGTAGAAACAACCCAAAAGCTGAATTTTTGATATCTCTACTCAAGCAGCATCCAAGCGAGTAAGCTGATATGTTTAAACTGGATAACATCTCATCTGATTTTTGTTGATTCAGATTACAAGGGGAGCATATCTAAATGATTCGATTCAATCGGTCTTCTCAAAGTTCCGCCCAATTTTGGGGTCTGTTGTGTGGCAGTCTGTTAATCGGGTTTAGCGCGATCGCTCAAGCGGGTGGGCCACCTGTACGACAAGGAAAACCTGCGGTTGTTGAACCTGCGGGTAAACCTGCCGTGTCTGAGGAAGAGGAAGAAGAAGCACAAGCCACACCTGCGGCACCTGCGGCGACTCCGACTCAACGGCTACAAGATGAACCCCAAGGAGAGCAACCTCGAACTTCTGAACCGCCGCCTCGATTTCCTGAACCCAGTGCGATTCTTTCGTTGAATGGTCGTCAGTCTGTAACGATGAGACTGATTAACGTCTCGGATGCGATTGTAATCTATCAAGTGATCGAGGGAACTGGAGAACGAACTTTGGGCCAAAGATCCCAGGTCGAACTTCAAGGATTACCCATTCCGCTTAATCTAACTTACCGTCGTCAGGATGGTGGACTGTTGTTGGTTGTTCCCAAGGCTGTGGAACCGGGTGTACTTGAAGTTCGCTTTGAACCGACAGGAAGTTTCTTTCTGGATACTAAATCCCTGAATATTACGGGGACTGGTTCGGTATTTTTGAACTAAATTGCTGACTATTATCTGATTGGTCGAATGTAATTTTAGAGAGTTGATCTCTAGTTAGAACAAGCTCCTCACCTTTTTTCTTAAACTCACCGTTTAGAAACCCTCTGATTTGGATTTTCCAGGGTTAACTTCTACAATTAAAATTGAAACAGCAGTTGGATGTTACTCAGCCTCTTAGTTCTTGGGGCAGTCGGATGTTTTCACCGTCTGAGTTTTCCCGATTTTTTTTGACATCTGTGCTGTTGGCTCTGCAAAAATCCGCACTCACTTTATGGATAATATCACAGCATCTAAAACCCGTCACAGTAAACCGTTTTGGAATCGATTAAAACAAACGAGCATTGTTAACAAAATTTACGGGGGCTATGGGATTTCTCTGGGAATCGCCGTGCTAGGAGTATTAGTCGGTTTAGGATTGGGGAATCACTACCATAAAACGGCAAAAGAACAACTGAGAACGGCTCGGATTCAAGGTTCATTGTTAGCCAAATTACAACTCATAGCGATTGAGTTTAGACCGGAAAAAGAATTTCTTCCTATTTTACAGGATGAGCGTCAATTTCGCAAGGCGGAAGCGGATTTTGAGGCTCGAATCAAGCAAGTTCAAACCCTACTTTATAAACTTAAAGAGACAACGCCATCGGATACGATGACGTCAATGCAGCCTTTTCTACAAGTCTATGAACAGGTAGTAGATGACTACGCTCAACGTCAGCGAATGATTCTAAGTTTACTGGCTCCCGACAAATGGGAACAAGCTGATTTTTCCCGCACTGAACGACAAATTAATCGCTTTTTGAATAGTCCTCCTGCTGTTAAGTTGAGTCTCTATTCTAATGAACTCAAAATCCTGAGTGAAGCTTCTGAAAAACAAATTGAAAAAGCCGAACAAGCATTAGTAAAAGCAGATCGATTTAGAACTTTAGTCATATTAGCCAGTTTATTACTTTCAGTTGTAATTGCGACAATTTTAGCCTATTATACCGCTCGAACGATTGCTCGTCCTATTCAAAAAGTGACTGAAGTTGCACAAAGGGTAACAAAGACAGAAGACTTTGATTTACGAGTGCCGATTAACAGTAGCGATGAGGTGAGTTTATTGGCGGTTTCTATCAATCAATTAATTGAATGGGTTGAACAGTATACTCGTGAATTAAAGGAAGCTCAAACTCACTTGATTCAAACTGAAAAAATGTCGAGTTTGGGTCAAATGGTAGCGGGAATTGCCCATGAAATCAACAATCCAATTGGTTTTATTCAGGGGAATTTGAGTCCGATTGAATCCTACGTGGAGGAATTATTAACAATCATCGATATTTTTCGACAACATTGTTCTTCTCTTCCCCCAGAACTCATTAGTTCTATTGAAGAAAGTGATATCGATTTTATTAGCAAAGATTTCCCGAAGTTATTACAATCGATGCGAATAGGAACCGATAGAATTTGTGAAATTGTTCTGTCTTTACGCAATTTTTCTCGCTTAGATGAAGCTCAGGTTAAAGCTTGTGATTTGCATGAAGGATTAGAGAGTACATTGTTACTTTTAAATCATCGTTTAACTTCTCAAGTTGAAGTCGTTAGAAAGTATGGTAATATTCCTGATGTTGCTTGTCATCCAGCTCAAATCAATCAAGTATTTATGAATATTATCAGCAATGCAATTGATGCGTTATTGGAGCGAGAAGATCAAGTTCATAAAAAAATTTTGATTGTCACAGAAAGCCAATATGAGCAAGTGTTGATTAGAATTTCTGATAATGGCGGCGGAATTCCACCGGAGATTTTAGGGAAACTATTTGATCCGTTTTTTACCACTAAACCCGTCGGAAAAGGAACAGGTTTAGGTTTGGCTATTTCTTATAAAATTATTGAAAAACATCAAGGAAAAATTCAGGTTCATTCTTCAGCCGGAGAGGGAACCGAATTTGTGATCACGCTACCGATTCAAAGTTCGATTGAGAGGAAAATACAAAAATAAATAAAATCGTCTATAATTCAAAGTATATCTGCTGCTTGAAAAACAGAAAGTTAGTCTCAGATAAAATGGTTGCTAATTATTCCCCAACTGATAAAAAAGTTCCACCGCTAGAAAATGGCGATCGCCTTTCTCGCCCAGAATTTGAACGACGCTATACAGCAACACCCGATCAGCGTAAAATGGAATTGATTGAAGGAGTCGTTTACGTGGCATCTCCGTTACGTTTCAAACAACACGCCGAACCTCACAGTGATTTGATTGGTTTGTTGTGGACTTACCGCCGGGGAACTCCGGGAATTAGACTCGGAATTGAACCCACAATTCGTTTAGATCTTGATAACGCACCGCAACCGGATGGGGTATTATTTTTTGATAAAAGTATCGGTGGAAACTGTCGAATTACTGAAGATGACTATTTAGAAGGCGCACCAGAATTTGTAGCAGAAATTGCGGCGAGTAGTGTCGCTTATGATTTGCATGATAAAAAACGGGCTTATCGTCGGAATGGAGTGCAGGAATATATGATTTGGAAAATCTACGAAAATGAATTGGACTGGTTTGCTTTAAGAGACGGGGAATATGTGCAGTTACTACCCGATGAAATGGGGATTATCCGCAGTCAAATTTTAGCGGGTTTCTGGCTAGCAGTTCCAGCCTTATTAGCAGGAAATATGGTAGAAGTCTTAGCCGTTTTACAACAAGGATTAAACTCTTCAGAACAGGCTGATTTTGTTAAACAGTTGTCTGAGAAACATTAACTCATCTCTAATAATACCTTCATCACGCCTTTTTGTTGAGCATGGTTGAACGCTTCCAAGCCTTCACTAAGGGGATAACGGGCTTGAATGAGTGACTCTACATCAATTTTATTTTCAGCTAGTAATTCTAAGGCTGGCGCAAAGGGGCCACAACGGGAACCTATCAAAGTAATTTCATCGACAACTAACGCCGACGCATCAAAGGTTAACTTTCCAGCATAGGTACTTTTTAAGACTAAAATTCCCCGAGGACGTAAGGCTTGATGGGCGAGTTCAAAGCCGCTTGGGTTTCCGGTACATTCAACTGCAATATCAAAAGATTTGGGCTTGACTACATCAGAAAACCCGGTTTTTATTCCTCGTTTTTCTAAGTTTTCTAACTTCTCGCGATGACGACCAACGGCTAATAAATCACATCCTGTTAAGGCTAAAGTTTGGGCAATTAATTGACCGAGTTTTCCATCTCCCACGACTAAAACTCGGTGAGTGGGTTGGATAGATATTTGTTGCTGAATTTCCAACGCAGCCGCTACGGGTTCGGTAAATGTCGCCGCATCCGTAGTCACATTTTCAGGAACTAAATGCAGGTTTTTTAAGGGTAAGGTGAGATAATCAGCAAAGGCACCATTACGGTTCACAATGCCTAAAACCGTGCGATTTTCACAGTGCGTGGGTTGTCCAGTTTTACAAAACCAACATTCTCCACAACTGGCGTTAATTTCGCCGACGACTCGTTGATTGATGAATTCTTGTGGCCCTTGTTCAATAATTCCTACAAATTCGTGACCTAAAATACCCGTGTAAGGGTAGTAACCGCGAATTAATTCTAAGTCTGTATTGCAAATTCCCGCTTTTAAAACCCGCACTCTCACCTCATCTTTTGGCAGTTGAGGCACGGGAAGATTATCGCGAAATTGCAGTTGCTGATTTTCGAGCCAAAGTCCTCTCATGGGGTGTTTTTATCTCAACAGTATTATTATGACAGTTTAGGGGAAAAATAGCAAATTTTGTTCTAACTTCCTAACATTTGTAAGTTGTACAAACGAGCGTATACACCATTTTGTTCAATTAATTCTTGGTGACTGCCAAATTCGACTAATTCACCTTTTTTCATCACCAAAATTTTGTCTACATTTTTAATCGTGGAAAGACGGTGAGCGATAATGATAGCGGTGCGGTTTTCGAGTAATCTTTCTAAAGCTTCTTGAATTAACGCTTCTGTCATCACATCTAAGTTGGCTGTGGCTTCATCGAGAACTAATATTTTCGGGTTGCGAATGGCGACTCTGGCAAAAGCGAGTAACTGTTTTTGACCACTTGAAAGGTTAGTTCCTCGTTCTCGAAGTTCGGTATCATAACCTTGGGGTAATTTTTCAATAAAGGAGGCGATATTGGTTTTTTCGGCTGCGGTTTTAATTTCATCCATTGAATAGGTTTCACCCAAAGAAATGTTACTTTTTACATCTCCTGCGAAGATAAAACCATCTTGCAAAATCACCCCAATATGACGACGAAGTTCAGCTTGACGTAAATTTTTAATGTCTATTCCATCAACTAAAATTCGTCCTTGCTTGGGTTCATACAAGCGACAAAGTAAACGAATCATTGAACTTTTTCCGGCGCCTGTTGGCCCGACTAAGGCGACTTTTTCACCGGGATTAATGGTAAAGTCAATATTTTTTAAAACATAATCATCGTCTTTGTAGGCAAAATAAACCTTTTCAAATTGAATTTTACCCGTCAATTTTGTTGAACTTGATGTAAAAGATTGAATATTTTCGGCTGAGGGATCGAGAATTTCGACGGATTCACTCAGGAGATTATTAATCCGTTCAATGGCTGTAAATCCGGCTTGAATTGCCGTAAATTTTTCGGCAAATTGTCGCAAGGGATCAAATAAACGTTGAGCAAAGAGAATGAAGGAAGAAAGCACACCAAAAGTTAGACTTCCTCCGACAAGTTGTTGTCCACCTAACCACAAAACTGCACCAATCGCAACCAGGGAAATCCATTCTAATGTGGCGGATACGGCTGAGTCATAGAAGATTGTTTTATCAACAGCTTTGATATAACGATTGTTGTTTGAACGAAACAGATCTGCATTAAATTGTTCCCGTCGAAAGATTTGAACAACGTTGATTCCGGTTAAATTTTCTTGCAATTTTGAGTTAAGATTAGAGAGTTCTTCTCGGGTTTTATAGTTGGCGATGCGATATTGTTGTTGAAAGTAAATAATGACTGCTGTTACGGGAAAAATCGACAAAACTAGCATTAATGCGAGTTTCCATTGCAGGGTAAACATAGTGATCGCAATCACGCCAATGGAGAAAACATCACTAATAATACCAATGGCTCCGGTTGAGAAAACATCCCCTAAAGCATCAACATCACTGGTGAGACGAGTAATTAATTTGCCGACAGGTGTACGGTCAAAAAAACGGACAGCTAATGAGGTAACATGATGAAATAAATCATTCCGAATATCGGCTGTCATTTTTTGTCCAACTTTCTGTACTAAGTAGCCTTGTACCGCTTGTAAAAGGAAGCGTATTAGGATAGTAATCAACAATAACAAAGCGAGAAAATTTAATCCCTCAGACTGCGACATTGCATCGAGAAATTCGTAAGTCGGTTCACCCCGAATGAGTGAAATGGTTTGTCCGATCAGGATGGGTTGAATAGCGGTAGAGATAGAGAGGGGAACTAATAAAATCATAGAGACAGCGAGTGTTCCCTTACTGCGTTTGGCGTATTCACTCAAGCGTAATAGGAGTTTCCAGTCTGTTTCCTGTTCTGGTTGATTTGGGCGGGTTTTGTTTGCTCTAAATAGGGTAGTCATTCAAAAAAGTCTGATATTGAGTGTTCATTGAATCGGTGAAGTCTTCTTAATGTAGCATTTTTAGCTAAAAATTTCCGTTTTCAGGAATTGATTTTAATTGGATCTTGATTTTAAGTAGCATAGGATGATAGAATCAGGGTAATTTGTGCAAGTGCTAATAGATAGATATTTTGAACAAATTTTGTAGGTGAACTTCCGTTAAAACTTTTTAACCCAGTCAGCCTAATCTTGGGAGAAGCCGAGCAATAATATTTGAATTGGACGACCGTCAGATCTTGAATATTTCAGTGTAAACGGTCGTCTTTAACGGTTGTTTTTAGAAAAATAATCGGTTCATTTTACACAGGGGCTAAGATTTGCGATCGGACTTTTTCAACTAACGTTTTTAATCCGCCTGTATTCACCCGATAACTCAAGGGATGAACAATTAACTGAGCGGTACTTTCAAACAAAACCTCTATTTCAATTAAACCATTTTGTTTTAACGTGCGACCTGTAGAGACTAAATCAACAATGGCTTCCGACATTCCGGTAATCGGCCCGAGTTCAACTGAACCATAAAGCGGTATAATCTCCACAGGAAGATCTAAACTCTCGAAATATTCACTCGCACAATGAACAAACTTAGAAGCAACTCGACTATGAAGCGGTAACTCAACCGGACTGCGAAAAGGACTCGATTCTTTAACAGCAACCGACATCCGACATTTACCAAATTTCAGGTCAACTAAACAAGCCACTTGAGATTTTTTCTCTCGCAAAACATCATAGCCGACAATTCCCAACTGAGCTTGACCATATTCAACATAAACCGGAACATCTTGCGCCCTAACCAGCAAAGCTTTAGCAGTATGAGTCGGGTCATCAATTTGCAATTGTCGGTTACTAGAATCGAGAAATGCGCTAAAATCTAATCCGACTTCTTGTAACAGTCGAATGCTATCTTCTAATAATGCGCCTTTGGGAAGTGCTACGGTAATCATATGGATTTGGGTGTAATTGAGCGGTGATCAATGGATGTCTATTTGTATTGTTGTCAACAATTTGGGTTCGATCAAAAATGACGAACAACAACTCACAACCATCTACATAATATTTACCAGATTATGAGCAAACTTACTCTGGTTATCGGAAACAAAAATTATTCTTCTTGGTCATTGCGGGTTTGGCTAACCCTGAAACAAGCGGGACTAGAATTTTTTGAAATTCGCATTCCCCTGGATAAAACAACCTCTCACAAAGATATTCGCCAATATTCTCCATCAGGGCGAGTTCCGGTTTTAATCGATGATGATTTAACCATTTGGGAATCTCTGGCAATTTGTGAATATATTGCTGAAAATTTCGCGCCCGATCTTTGGCCAAAAGATAGAAAAGCAAGGGCGGTTGCTCGTTCAGTTAGCCATGAAATGCACGCTAATTTTCTCAATTTACGCTATCAAATGCCGATGGACTGTCGTAGTCGCTACCCCGGCGAGGGAATGAAGCCAGAAGTCCAAGCAGATATTGATCGCGTCTGTACAATTTGGCGAGAATGTCGTCAAAAATATGGTCAAAATGGTGATCTACTTTTTGGGCAGTTTAGCATTGCTGATGCGATGTTTGCTCCGGTTGTTTCCCGGTTCGTTACCTATGACGTAAAGTTGGGGGAAATTGAACAAGCTTATGCTGATGCCATTTGGGCTTTACCGAATATTCACGAATGGGTAGAAGCTGCGGCTTTAGAGTCCGAACATTTGTATCGACTGCCTCATTAATAGACTTAATTTTTAGTTGGAGTCCGGCTTAAATTCGATGAATTTTCAATCACAAACGATGCGAATTCTTCTTGTTGATGATGAAGTTGAACTCACCTTTCCTTTGAGTCGGGCATTAACCCGAGAAGGGTATACTGTAGATGTTGTACATGATGGCACGGCTGGCTATGATTTAGCGACTCAAAATCACTATGACTTGTTGATTTTGGATTGGATGTTGCCGCATCAGTCTGGTATTGATATCTGTCAACAATTGCGCTTGCAAAATAACCAAATTCCGATTTTATTTCTAACGGCAAAAGATACTTTAAATGATCGTGTAGAAGGACTCGATGCCGGGGCTGATGATTATTTAGTTAAACCCTTTGAACTGCGAGAATTGTTAGCGCGAGTCCGAGCCTTATTGCGACGTCCTCCGACTTTAGAATCGGCGGCTGCGACTTCTCGACTACAAGTTTGTGATCTAGAATTAGATATCGAAAATCAACTCGCTTATCGGGATGGACGAATTATTGAATTGTCAGAAAAAGAAAGTCAACTTCTTGAATATTTTATGCGTCATGCGGGCTTGTTACTCACTCATCAACAAATTTATCAATATTTATGGGCTGATTCTGATCAACCCAATAGTAACGTTTTGGCGGCTCAAATTCGACTGTTACGCCGAAAAATTGAACGTTCTAATGAGAGACAACTGATTCATACTGTTTATGGCAAAGGCTATCGTTTTGGAGAATAGAAAAATTTATTTAGGGCTTAATTCCCCCAAATAACGCTAATTCTAATACTTTCATAAAACAATCAACATGAAGAAAACCCATCTCTCTTAACCACTGACATTGCAGTTCAACCGGGGCTAAAATATTGGCTGCTTTGTCAGGTCTGTTATAATACTGTTGGGCTATTTCTTCTCTAGATTGATGATTTCCCCGTTGATGATGATAATCCAAAAGTGAATCAATAAACATCTCATTAAAGACCGATTCACCGAAATTAGAAGCAGATTGAATATGTTCTAAATTCAGAAAAACCCCTCCCGGTGTCAATAAGTTGTAAATCTCTTGATAGATTTCTTGTTTACGAGAATCCGGTTGATGATGAATGGCAAAACCTGAAACAATTACATCAAATTCACCCACATCTTGAACTAAATTCACCCAACTCGATTGACCAAAATCTCCTAAGATAAACTCAACCTGATTTTGATGATTTGCAAGTTTATCTTGAACAGCCGAAATCATCGCTTCTGAGAAGTCCAAAAATACAACTTTTGCATCAGGATACTGAGTTAATATTGTCCGTCCTAATATCCCATCACCACAGCCTAAATCTAACACAGTGTTAACTTCAGACTGAGCCATTTGAATAATTCGCAATATCATCTCTAATTGTTCATTCGCTAGCGGAATTGCACCCCGAACCCCTTCTAAAAACGTTTGGGCGAGTTGGGCGGTTTTCCAAACTTCATCTGTTCTTGTCATAGTTGTAATTGACCTAATTTAACTAGGGGTTATTGAGGAACCAGAACAACTTGCTGTGGCAAACATTCTATAGAGATATCTTGCAGATTACAAATCCCCATTCTAATATTACCAGATTGCCAGGAATAAAGATTCGCAGTCAGTTGCGTCAGTCCTATATTTCTCGTTCCCGGATTAAATTCATTGCCTTTTTGATCATCTCCTCTCGTTGGACTAATTGGCTTAATTCTTCAGCTTCATATTTCCCTTCAAAAGCTTCTATCGCCGCTTTTTCCAATGCTAAATCATAAGCATCTTCTAGGGTTGCTGCTAATTCTTCTTCACTCATATAGGTTCCTTTGGCTTTCTGGCGAGAATTAGTGCGTTGAATTTGCTTGACACAATTGCGAATAGAAAGATTCCAAGACCTAGTTGTGCGGTTTTCAGCAGATTGCTTAATTAGGTGCAAAAGCAAAATCATGCCATAGCTAAATATTTTATTCAGTTTATCTGATTTGCTCATTTCTTCTAATTCTTCTACAATTAACAGAGCTTCTGTTATATTGCCTTGGTGTAGCAGTTCTTTGAGGGTAAGTAGTTCTTCCATTGGGTTAATTTTTCGAGTGGTACTGTAGTCTTTTTAAGAGTAAAACTGATAGTTCGTAGTTGCGATGCACGCGCAGGAGATAAGGGCTGTAGGCGCTTCGCCTTCTCGTAGAGTAGCCCAACAACTAAGAGCTTTTTAAAGTAATAATGGTAACTTCTGGCGGACAATTAAATCGTCCCGGTGGATAAGTTCCTAAACCTCGATTTACATACAAACAATTTGACCCCACTTGATGCAATCCTGATGCCCATTCCCAATGTTTAAACATCCTCTTACAATTTGTTTTTAAGGGGATTAAAAACCTTAAAGGTTCTGGAAGTTGACATTGAACGTCTCGCATCACACCCGGTAACGCCCCGAGGCCCGGAAGCACAACTTGACCGCCATGAGTATGACCCGATAATTGTAAATCAACACGCCATTTTTGCAGCAATTCCGCAGTATCAGGACTATGAGATAACACAATTCTCGGAGTCATTGGATCAACAGTATCCATCACCGAAGCGGGGTTAAACTGACCGGAATAAATATCAGGTAATCCTATTAATGCTAACCGATCTCCTAACGGATAAACAACTTGATTGGATAAGACTTGAATACCAATTTTTGTTAACGCTTCTGTGATCACCCTTGACGAGTAACGATAATAATAATCATGGTTTCCCAAGACTGCATAAATTCCGGCTTTACTCCGTAACTGTTTGAGGTGCAAAACTAAGCGATGAATGGGTTGAGGATCATTGGTAACATAATCTCCCGTTAGCAGAATTAAATCAGGTTCAGCTTTGTTTGTTTCTGCGATCGCCTCCGCCAACAATTCATCCGATAGTTTAAACCCATCATAATGCAAATCACTTAACTGAGCGAGTCGAATTCCCTGTAATGACGCGGGAAGATTAGCAATTCCCAAGGTCAAATGTTCAACCCGAAGTGAACCCGTGAACAGCCTGTGCATGAATGTTAATATAAACTAAAGAAAGGCAAATTCTAGTCTAGCAGTCCGTTTGGCAACCCCTCCAACCTGATTGAGATTTTATAGATTTGATTAATCTCCCCCTAATATCTGATAATAACAACAAGTTAGTTTGTTGGTGATTGTAATTAAGGAAAGTTTAACGATGGCTTTAACCACTTCTACCATGTTAGCACTGTCAACCCCTGCACCGGACTTTCAATTGCCGGATGTGACCACAGGGGAAATCATCTCTTTAGAAACTTTTGCCGACAAAAAAGCTTTGTTGGTGATGTTTATCTGTCGTCATTGTCCCTTTGTCAAACACGTTCAAAATGAACTGGCAAAGATTGGCAAAGATTATGTTTCCAAAGGGCTGGGTATTGTCGCAATTAGTGCTAATTCTGTACAAACTCATCCCGGTGATGCACCGGATCAGTTAAAGGAAATGGCGCAAGAATTAGGCTTTAATTTTCCCTATTGCTACGATGAAACTCAAGAGGTTGCAAAGAAATATACAGCCGCTTGTACACCGGATTTTTTTGTATTTGATAGCGATCGCCAATTGGTTTATCGAGGTCAATTGGACGAGAGTCGTCCGAGTAATGGTAAACCTGTGACGGGTCAAGATTTACGGGCGGCGCTGGATGCAGTTTTAGACAATCAAACCGTTAGCATGGATCAAGTACCCAGTGTAGGATGTAATATTAAATGGCATCCGGGTTCAGAACCGCAATATTTCGGTTAAATAAAAGTTTGTTAGACTGATACTGCTAAAAACCTGGTTTCTTGAATAAACCGGGTTTTTCTATTGGTATTAACGGGGTGTTTCAACCGGATCAGGTCGTAATATCATGTCCGGATAATTAGTGATAAAAAACTTTCTCATAATCCGACTCTTTCTTCTTCTTGATTTCCTCGGTGACTCGGTGACTCCTCCTCCTCTTTCTTCTTCTTGATTTCCTCCTGACTCCTGACTCCTGACTCCTGACTCCTCTGTCGTTTATTTATAACTGTTCAACCGGATCAGGTCGTAAAATGCGGTGCATATCCAGACTGGGAGGTTTGACCGAGGTTTGAGTCAGCAGATCATGAATTTGTCCTCGGTGATGAGTTTGATGATTAAAAAAGTGAGTGATTAAAAGTTCGACTGGATCAACGTGAATATTACCCGCATTATTGCGATATTGAATATTTTGTGTGAGAAAATTCTCATCTAAATCTGCAAAAAAAGCCAGAATTTTCTGATCTTCGGCTTCTCGCACTTGACGCAATTCTAAGAAGTCCTCATAAAGAATCGCATTCAATCCGGTTGACGGAATTTCTAGACCTTGAAAACGGGTGATCCAAATGCGATCGCCAATTAAAATATGATTAAGAGTACCGTGAATACTTTTAAAAAAAGCAGGTCTGATCTGCTGACGTTCATCATCACTCAATACAGCGCAAGCTTCATACAATTTCCGGTTAGCGAGGACGTTGTACTGAGCGAGCATCTGAAAGTGGGGAATTAGAGGATGAGTCATAGGCTGGATTAGATTTTAAACGTTATATCGTAACATAAAGCATCTGAAAATTTCTCGATTTTTTTAATCCCTGTTGGGTGTGACCCATCTAACAGATTACCCTTGTTTGAGATCACGGGTTACTTCTGCTTGAAATCACTGATTTTAGTCAATAAAATCACGAAAATAAACCCTGTATCATCACGAGTTATACTGAATAGATATTTGATAATACATATATAGAGAGTAGGCTTTGAATACCATGCAACCTCCGGTTCAACTCCTTCAATCTGCATTAGGCGATCTGTTTGCAGAAGCTAATGCTACAGGTTGCCTCACTCTAGCAGACCGCTACGGCTTAATGGCTGCAATCTTGGATGAATCACTCAGCGAAGAAGAAAGACGCTGTGTAGATAGACTATTACGAGCGGTCTGTCGAGGTCGGATCAAAATAGTTGATGAACTTTCGATGATCCACTAACAAGGACCTTTTGTGCCATCCGGCATGGTTGCACCACAGAAGTTTGTTCCTGTTAACTTGGTATCATTAAGATTAGCATTTTCCAGATTCGCATTATTAAATTTTGCCTCTTCCAAAAACGCTCGATATAAATCCGCCCAAGTTAGATTAGCTTCACTTAAATTCGCTTTCCTCAAAGTTGTACTGTGTAATTTCGCATCTCGTAAATCAGCCCCCGAAAGATCGGCTTCAATTAAATTTGCTGAACTGAGATCGGCGCCTCTCAATTTAGCACCTCTGAGGATAGTTTTTTGCAAGTTGGCGCCTAAAAGATCCGCTCCATTTAATTCGGCTTCACTGAGATCGGCTTCACTGAGATCGCACTGCTGACAGCGTTTGGTGTCGAGTAGTCGTCTCATGTCCGCTTGCAATTCAGCACTCGCAGGAACCGTTAATCCTGTCAATACCAGTAAACCAATCAAAATCTGAACTGATTTCATTTTTGAGTTATCCTATTGAATTTTTTCGGGCAAATCACAACGATTCCTATTATCAGATAAGACTGACGCATCCGTGAATTTAGCAACCCAGTTTAGGGTTGAACCCTAATCATACTAATTTTGAATAGGATTTGAATTTTAGATGAAAAATTGCCGAGGGTTCTAGTTTTTGTCGATCAGCTCGAAATTCCGACTGGAGACGATGACGTAATCAAGCTCAAATTTGCTCCCCATCTCCTCAATTTATTTTGTTGCTCTACCTGTTGTGATCGCACTGTTAGCTTGTTTACTATAGATAGGGCAGTCTCCTGGAGATATCTATCTATCAGACATTTCTCGATCCGTTATAATTTGAATAAAAGTAGATAGAAGTTGTTTTAGCAAAAGCGCTATGATCATTTTTGAGAAAATTCGTTTTGATTCATCAAATTTTCGAGTTCAAGCTTTCTCGACGAGAAAACGTTAATTTTGATGCCTGACAAGATATTTATCCTGTTGAGATGTTCCCCGAAAAATCCGATTAAATAGAGTCTGATTCTTTTAATAAACCCTCAGTAAACCCCAAGTATGAACCCTTCAAATAACCACCGAAAAGCTACTATATTAGTCGTGGATGATTGCCTAGATAATCTAACTTTTTTGACAATAGTTTTGGAGGATGTAGGTTATCAGATTAGACAAGCTAATAATGGAGAAATCGCACTAAAAGTGGTAGAACAGATGTTCCCTGATCTCATCTTACTCGATATTAAAATGCCGGATATTGATGGATACACTGTTTGTGAACGGCTGAAAGCCGATCCGAAAACCCAAGAGATTCCGGTGATCTTTATCAGTTCGTTTCAGGATGCTATTGATAAAGTCAAAGCTTTTGAAGTGGGCGGTGAAGATTATATCACCAAGCCATTTTTCATCGAAGAACTTATTGCTAGAGTCGAAAAGCAACTGATTTTAAAGTGGCAAAAAGCACAACTCAAACAAGAACTAAAACACCGCAGAGAAATAGAAAAACAGCTTCTAGAATCCCATCAAGTTATGGCTCATATTCTGGAGAGTTGTCCAGATGGTATTGCGGTCTTAAAATTCATCCCGGCTCACCCCAAAAAACCCGCCTATTTTTACTCTAGTTTTGTTAATCCTGTGATGGCGAATTTGCTTGATATGAATATAGAAGATTTGATCAATCGCAAAATATTGGACAGTTCACTAGATATTTGTGAGCCGGGTTTATTTCATCAATTTAGGGAAGTTGTAGAAACTGGATACTCTTTTGAACGAGACTTATACTATGAAAATAAAAAAATAAAAGCTTGGTATTCAGTCCAAGCCATTCCCTATGATCAAGGAATATTAATCGTGGTTCGGGATATCAGCGATCGCAAAGAATGTGAACTCATTCTCCATCGAACCAATAATGTTTTATATCAGCAAAGCGTCACCGATGATTTGACAAAAATTTCCAATCGACGAGCGTTTGATATCTATCTTCACCAAGAATGGAAACGCTCCAAACGAGAAAAACTTCCCCTATCTTTAATGATGATTGATATTGACTATTTTAAGCTGTATAATGATCACTATGGACATGACGCAGGCGATCGCTGTTTACATACTGTCGCTCAAACTATTCGCCAAGCCGTTAAGCGTCCCTCTGATTTTGTGGCTCGTTATGGCGGTGAAGAATTTGCTGTGATTTTGCCGAATACTCAACGAGAAGGGGCGGAAACCGTCGCTAATATCATTCAAAAAGCTATTCACGATCTCAAACTTCCTCATGATCAATCTCTGATCAGTTCATCTATTACTCTCAGTATCGGAATTAGCACTCTAATTCCCAATTCTCTGGATTTTACACTTCTCATTCAAACGGCTGATCATGCACTCTATGAAGCCAAAAGCCAAGGACGTGATCGGATTTGTGTTTTTAATGATCAAACTGATTAAATTTAAATCGGAGGATTTTCAGGATTAAATAATTGAGCGATCGCATCAAACTGATACTCATCAGCCAATCGATTTAACAATTCTTTCAGCGACAATTGGGCTTCGGGAATCTCCTCAAGAAGCTGTAAAACCTTTTGTAAATCACAAGCAATTGCCGCATTAGAAACTTGCGATCGCCATTCATTTGACATCTGATTTAATTTTTCTATCGCTAATCTCAACTCCTGCTGTTTATTATTATCCGCCGGAGACTCCGTAGCCTCAGAAGCATAAACATACCGCACACCCAAACATTCAGCAATTTTATCAAGTAAAACCTCTTCTCTGATGGGTTTAAATATCGTATCATCACAGCAATTATTCAGCATTTCCTCTTGACTATCATTCAAAGACGAAGCCAATACCGCAATCATCACCGTCGCCTCACCTTCAGGAGTCGTTTTAATGCGTTGTATCGCTTCTAAGCCATTCATCACAGGCATTTTAATATCCATTAAAATCAGTTGAGGTTGATGTTG